>CAZLPO010000241.1:0-1518 GCA_964561385.1 uncultured Prevotella sp. | reverse complement strand
ACGGCGTTCGGGGTCCATCACCATCAGCGGGTCTTCGCAGATGTGGATGCGGCGCGTGCCGTAATCCTTGAAGCCGATGAGCTTGCGGGCAATCTCCTTTTCGTTGCCGTTCTTCTGTGGCAGGATGGTACGCGTGTGAAACTCCATCGTGGCGTTCTGGTAGTCGTTGTAGTGCGAGTTGGTGTCAAGCATCACCAACGGGCGCGGTGTACCGAAAAATCTTGCCGCGTCGTCGTTCGTGCCGCCCAGTTGCTCGAACATCTGCATGTCCTGACTGGTCATGGAGAGGTTTTGGAATTGTTCCAACCCGTGCATGCTCACGATGTCCTGGCCAGTGTAGAACATCTTCTGCATCTCCTGTGCGGTCTTCTGCACCTCCTTCGTGTTAAGCAATCCGTAGGCGAGCGTCCCCACGCCCTGCGTCGGCTGCTTCTCGCTGAGTATGCCCTTGATGCGTCCACCCTTGGCGGCTGTCTCCAGGCTCTGCTGCTTGATAGTTCGGTTCAGAGCCAGCGTCTCGTTGGCATACTGGAGTGTCGGGATGCCCCATCCATTCGGGTATCTGAATGTGTTTGGGAAATGGAGCACGTCCTTGGCGGGCACGTTGGTCTTCACCTCGTAGCCATGGTCTGTCAGATATTCCACGCTGGTGTATGTCGCCGAATTGAGGTTGTAGCCGCACGTCCGCACAAGGTAGAGGGCCACGGGGAATCCGAACTCGTCGCGCTCGATGTAGACGAAGGCGTTGCCGTAGAGCAGGCGGTTGATTTCCACCATCCGCCAGAGGTCGGAGGCGGTCATGATGGGGTTCGGCTCTTCCTGAAGCATGTAGTTGATACGTCGGCCAAGCCCGCGCATGTCTGTGGTGAAGTTACCGCCCTCGAAGTCTTTCTTCTGATACTGAACCGGCATGACCGACATCACGTCCGAGCGCAGGCGCACGGCCTGATATACCACCGCCACGAGCAAAGCCTGCTGCGGCGAACGGACGTAGGCGATGCGCTCCTGGTAGTCGGCACCCTTCACCTCCGGCTCCGGCGGCATGGTGCTGCTGGGCACGCCAGGCACGGGCTTTGCCGACGGGTCGGCCTCACGCTTCCTCACGCGGAACAGATTAAAATTACTACCAAATAATTCCATAATTATCTCGTTTTTCTTTTCGGGCGAATGTCGGTCACAGGTTTACTCCTCCGTTCAGTATGTCGCTGTGTCACAGCGACCGCTACTTGTCATTGATCACCTGCTGGCAGAAGAATTGGATGGTATTGCCCTGGTGGTCTGGATTGAATGTCTCAGGCAGTATCTGGTACGTCTTGCCCAGCCACTGGATGCGACTGCGTTCTGTGATGATACTGTTCCAGCGCATGCGCACGATCTTCACGCCGTAGGCATCGAGAGCCCCGGTGGTCATCCCGCTCTTGCCCTTCTGCCAGTCCACGTTCGCATGTACGCACCCCATATCTTCCCACTCGATGCCAGCCGAGTCGAGTCCGAACTTACCCTGCTGTGCCTCCTTGC
>CAZLPO010000240.1:0-1575 GCA_964561385.1 uncultured Prevotella sp. | reverse complement strand
TCGTACTGTGCGGACAGGATGAGGTAGATGAAGATGAAGCAGAGCACGAAGATCAAGGCTGTCGAGTTCGAAGCCTTGGCCTCCTCACGCGTCAGTCCTTGGTAGTCATAGCTATAGCCGGTAGGCAACACTTGCGCAGCCACCTCCTGAGCGGCCTTGATGGCCTCACCCGTGGAATAGCCGTTGGCTACCGTACCCGTCACGTTAATAGACGTAAAAAGGTTGAAGCGAGTGATGTTCGTAGGACCATATACACGCTCGATGTGGCAGAACTCCTCGACGGGCGACATACCCTTTGGTGTGCGCACATACACGCTCTTCAGGGACTCCGGCGTCATGCGGGTCTCTGGCGAGCCCTGCACCATCACACGGTAGAGCTTACCGTATGCGTTGAAGTTTGAAGCATAGAGACCACCATAGTAACCCTGCAGCGTGGTCAGTATCGTTGCGGGGGAAATGGACGACTGCTTACACTTCGCCACGTCTACATGGATCATGTACTGCGGGTAATTGGGGTTGTATGAGGTCTGCGCCATCTGGAACTCAGGACGCTTGTTCAGCTCTGCGATGAACTCTTTCGTGATGTCGAAGAACTTGTTCAGAGGACCACCAGTACGGTCCTGCATTACAATCGATACACCTGAGTTGGCTGAGAAACCAGGAATCATCGGCGGGGCGAACGCCAGGATCGAGGCGTCCTTGATGTGGGCCGTCTTGATGAAGATCTGTGCCACCACACCCGTTGACTCCAGCGGGTTCAGGAAGAAGCGGTAGATACCGTCGCCCTGCCACAGACCGCTAAGCTTCCACCAGAATCCCTTCTGGCGGTCCTTGAACGGCTTCAGCTTCAGAATGAACGTGGCCTGGTCGGAACCGGCACCGGCTATGAAGTTATAACCCTGAATCTGCTCACGGCTCTGGATGGCGGGGTCGGCAGCCAGGATGCTGTCCACCTCATTGATAATCTGGCGCGTACGTGCGACGGACGTTGCCGGCGGCATGCTGATGGTACAGAACAGCGTACCCGTATCCTCGTCGGGCACCAGACCGGTCTTTGTGGTTGCCATCGTCGTCACCAGAATGGCAATACCTACGATGACGGCAATGCCAATGGCCAAAGGCTTGCGCACCAGCTTCTCGACCGATTTCTTATACTTGCCTAAGACAGAGTCGTAGGCCGTGTTAAACGAGGCATGGAAGCGGTCGATAGCCGACATCTTGCGCTCGTGACCTTCTTTGTCGTGTGCTTTCAGGAAAATGGCACACAGGGCAGGCGACAGCGTCAGGGCGTTCAGGGCAGAGATGAAGATAGACACGGCCATCGTCACACCGAACTCACGATAGAACGTACCCGTGGTGCCGCCGATGAACGACACGGGGATGAACACCGAGGCCATCACCAAAGTGATAGAAATGATGGCTCCCGAAATCTCGTTCATGGCGTCGATCGAGGCCACCAGCGTTGACTTGTAGCCCTGGTCGAGCTTGGCGTGGACGGCCTCTACTACCACGATGGCATCATCGACCACGATGGCAATAGCCAGCAGCAGGGCCGACAGCGTCAGCAGGTTGATG
>CAZLPO010000239.1:0-1619 GCA_964561385.1 uncultured Prevotella sp. | reverse complement strand
TCACCATCGAGGACACCAAGGACCTGGCCAACACGCTGAACTCTGGTAAGATGCCTGCACCCACGCGCATCGTACAAGAAGAGGTGGTAGGCCCGTCGCTCGGCGCACAGTCCATTCAGCAGGGCATCATCTCCTTCATCGTGGCTTTCGTGCTGCTGATGATCTACATGGTCATGCTCTATGGCGTCATCCCTGGACTCATGGCCGACTGCGCACTGCTGGTCAACCTGTTCTTCACGCTGGGTATCCTCACCTCCTTCCAGGCTGCACTCACCATGCCTGGTATTGCCGGTATCGTCCTGACTTTAGGAACGGCCGTCGACGCCAACGTGCTTATCTATGAGCGCACCAAGGAAGAGCTGCGCAAGGGACTGAACGTTAAAGAAGCCCTGAACAAAGGCTACTCCAACGCCTTTTCGGCCATCTTCGACTCTAACGTTACTTCGTTGATTACCGGCTTCATCCTTCTGTTCTTCGGCACTGGACCCGTCAAGGGCTTCGCCACCACTTGGATCATCGGTATCTTCTGCTCGTTCTTCACCGCTGTGTTCCTTACCCGCCTGGTCTATGAGAATCGCCTGAAGAAAGACAAGTGGACCAACCTCACCTTCGTTACCGGCTACTCTAAGAACCTCATGCAGAATACACACATCAACTTCATGGGCTCTTACAAGAAGTCGTTCATCATCTGGGGTGCCGCTGCCGTCATCTTCTGCATCTCGTTCGCCGTGCGCGGCCTGAGCCAAAGTATCGACTTCACCGGCGGCCGCAACTACGTGGTAGTGCTCGACAAGCAGACGCCCGTTGAGAATGTCCGTCAGGCTCTCAATGGCGCATTCGTCAACACCGTCGGCGAGAAGGCTAATCAGGAGGCAAACACCAGCATCATTGCACTGGGCACCGACGGTAAGACCGTACGTATCTCCACCAACTGGGACATCGAGTCGAATAGCCCAGAAGTGGATGACAAGGCAGAGACCATCCTCTACAACGCCCTGAAAAAAGCAGAACTCGTCAGCCAAAGCGACGTCAGCGCCTTCAAGAACCCCGACGTGCGCGAGGGAGGCTCCATCATCAGCTCGGCAAAGGTAGGTCCTGCTGTGGCTAAGGATATCACCTACGGCGCCATCGTCAGCGTTGTCATCGCCCTGATAGCCATCTTCCTCTACATACTGCTGCGCTTCCGCAACGTTGCCTTCTCTGTAGGCTCCACGGTGGCTCTGTTCTTCGACGCACTTGTCGTCATCGGCTTCTACAGCGTACTGTGGGGCTGGGTGCCCATGTCGCTCGAGATTGACCAGACCTTCATCGGCGCCATACTTACCGTGATAGGTTACTCCATCAACGACAAGGTGGTGGTATTCGACCGCGTCCGTGAGAACATACAGCTCTTTGGAAAGCGTGACCGCCAGACACTCTTCAACGACTCGCTGAACCAGACCCTGGCACGTACCATCAACACGTCGGTAACAACCCTCATCGTGTTGCTCTGTATCTTCATCCTTGGCGGCGACTCCATCCGCAGCTTCTCCTTCGCCATGATCCTTGGCGTAGTCTTCGGTACGCTGTCGTCGCTCTTCATCGCTGCTCCCGTGGCTTACCTCACCATGGGCCGCACC
>CAZLPO010000238.1:0-1705 GCA_964561385.1 uncultured Prevotella sp. | reverse complement strand
CTCTCCTAACTTCTTCCACTCCACCATACACTACTCTCCCAACTCTTTAACAATCTGCTCAATCTTCTTGTTCAGCTCATCGCCTTCAGCAACCAACGCTTTGAGCTTGGTATTGACCTCCGTGATGTCGATGACCTCACGGGTGTCCTCCTGCTCCACATACGAAGAGACGCTGAGGTTGCAATCATTCTCAAGGATGTCGTCGTTCTTCACCAGCTTGGCCAGATACTGCTCATCTTTGCGGTTTGCAAACAGCTCCATAATCTTGTCCTGATGCTCGGGCAGCAGGACATTCTTATTGCCATTCTTCTGGAACAGACGGCTGGCATCGATGAAGAGCACATTGGCATCGGTCTTGGCACTACGCTTTAGCACGATGATGCAGGTGGCGATGCCTACGCCGAAGAACAGGTTCTGAGGCAGCTGGATAACGGTATCAACAAAGTTGTTCTTCACCAGATACTGACGGATTATCTTCTCGTCGCCACTTCGATAGAGCACACCCGGGAACTCTACGATGGCGGCTGTGCCCTGCTCAGAGAGATGCCAAAGCATGTGCATCGTGAACGCCAGGTCGGCAGCACTCTTCGGAGCCAGCACGCCGGCAGGGCTGTAACGCTCGTCGTTGATGAGTATGGGGTTGTCCTTACCTTCCCACTTCAGCGAGTAAGGGGGATTCGAGACGATGGCGTCAAACGGGGCATCGTCCATGTGCTGCGGCTTCAGCAGCGTGTCCTCCAGCCGGATGTCGAAGTTGTCGTAGTTCACGTTGTGCAGGAACATGTTGATGCGGCAGAGGTTGTAGGTGGTGGGGTTCACCTCCTGACCGAAGTACTTCAGGCTGGGGTTCTCGCGGCCTACGGTCTTAGCAAACTTCAGCAACAGCGAACCGCTGCCACAGGCAGGATCGTAAACCTTATTAATATTGGGATTGTTCCATGCAGCCAGTCGGGCCAGCAGCTCGCTGACCTGCTGAGGGGTGAAGAACTCGCCGCCGCTCTTGCCTGCTGACGAAGCATACATCTGCATCAGAAACTCGTAAGTGTCGCCGAAGGTGTCGTTATCTGTGTCGTTGTACTTCGAGCCGAGGTCCATCTGCGCTACGGTCTGCAGCACCTTGGCCAGCAGCTGGTTGCGCTTGATGACCGTCGAGCCGAGGGCGGCGCTGTCTACCGAGAAGTCGCTGAACAGTCCGCGAAGGTCGTCCTCAGAGGCGGCGCCTACGGCCGACGCCTCGATGCTGCGGAAGATGGCCGATAGCGTCTCGTTCAGGTTCTCGTCCTTCTCGCATCGCGCCACCACGTTCTGAAACAGCTGCGAGGGCAGTATGAAGTAGCCCTTCTCCTCGACCATCTTCTGGCGGATGTTCTCGGCCATCGCGTCGTCGATTCCGGCATAGTCGAAGTCGGGCTGACCGGCCTCCTTCATCAGCTGGTGAATGTAGTCGCAGATGTTCTCTGAAATGAAACGGTAGAAGATGGAGCCTAAGACGTAGGCCTTGAACTCCCAGCCGTCGACCGAGCCTCGCAGGTCGTTGGCTATCTTCCATATTGTCTTGTGCAGTTCAGCACGCTCTTGTTGTGTTGCCATCTTTTCGTTGTATTAAGTTGTTGGTCGTTTTTCGTAAATCATCATGCTGGGCAGCTGCCTGCACGCGTCGCTCACGCGGAAGTAGGCGCGGAAGGGGCCGAGGGTGCGGCGGTCG
>CAZLPO010000237.1:0-1723 GCA_964561385.1 uncultured Prevotella sp. | reverse complement strand
AGAACTCCGAGGCAAAGTCCTCATAAATCTTCGTGTCCACCCATCGCTCACCCAGGTTGAAGTCCAGGTCATCGAAGGGGATAGGCTCAGGCACGGCGGCCTGCAGGGCAGCGAGGCTCTTCCTCACCTGTCGCTCGGTCGGGTTGGTGGTCGTTATATCGTTATCCCGATATTTCGATATGTCGAAGTCCGGCCCAGTGAAACCGTACTTCTGCTTAATCTCGTCAATCTTCTCAATCACATTCCCGCTGATAAAGCGAGCCTTGATCTCCCACTCCTCACTCAGGGGGTTATAGTAAATCTCCCCCTCCAGCTCGTCGCATATCTCTTCCTCGCTCTTACCCGTCAGCGCCGCCATATAGCGCACGTCGGGCTTACCATAGTCGTTCAAGCTCTGCGCCAGCGCCTCGTGAGCATCCGTCACGCTGTGCATCTCGTCCGTCGAGAAAGCCACCGGCCTGTCGAAGATGTCGGCCTTACGCCACTTGCCGTCCTCCAGTATCTCCAGCGTCAGCAGTTCCTTGTTGATAGACTTGGCCATCTTCTTGTTCGGCTCCTGGTTCAGCGGTCCCCACTCCAGACGGTATTCATCATACAGGCGGTTCAGCTCCTTGCGCAGCTCCGTGCCCTCCTGCATCTCCTTCGCCTCGTAGTCGTACAGACGGCGGTAGCAGTCGAACATGTCAGCCATCTGTTGCTCCTTCTTCGGGTCAAACGACGTGCGCCCGCTCTTGCGCTCCTGCTTCTCGCTCTTGCGCTCCTGCCAGTCGTCTCTGTGCTTCAGATAGAGTTTTGCATCCAAGTGGTACAGGTCTGTTGTCATCACCTGTTCAAGTTCTTCTGCCACAGCGTCCACACCGCCCTTATGGGTATATACAAAGCCAGGCTTGCCATACTGGTCGGTGCCCTTCACCTTGTCGGTCGATATCACATGGTTGCCATGGCACTCAAAGTACATATTCGTCGGACAGCCGTCATCTTCATAGCCAGTCAGCAGCATAATTTCGTCATCTGTCAGACTGTCTTTCTTGGAGTTTTTCTGCAGCACCAGCAGGTCGGTTCCGACTTCTGTTCCTGCCTCCCTGAATAAATCGTTGGGCAGACGGTAGGCCCCTATCAGCGACGATGACTTCAGCGCCTCGCCTATCTGCTCGCTGTCGCGGTTCAGGTAGTTGCTCGTGATGATATACGCCAACACCCCACCCTCTCGCAGACAGTCGAGCCCTTTCAGCACATAGTAGCGGTGGATCATGCGGGCCGCGTCCCTGCGCACCTGGCTCTTGCTGTTGGTATAAGCCGGATCGAAGATGCGCACATCGCCAAACGGCACGTTCGTCGCCACAAGATCGAACCGTCCGAGGTCTCTGTCTGGAATCGTCTCGAAGCCGGCGACGCGGATGTCAGCACCGGGCTTCAGGCGACTGGCTACCAGACCCGTCAGCAAGTCCTTCTCATACGCCACGGCATTGATGCTCAACCCGTCGATATTCTCGTGGTGCTTGGCAGCACAGTCGATGAACACGCCCATACCCATTGCAGGGTCGAGCACGTTCTTCGGCTCCAGATAGTTCAGATAGCCGCCGGTGTCAGTATAATAGATGGCTTTCATCAGCTTCCACACCACCTCGCCCGGCGTATAGTACGCCGTCAGCGTCGATGCCTTCAGGCTCTCCACCCATGCCTGATATTCCTTATCGCTCCCCGCTTCCTCTCGCAGCAGCTC
>CAZLPO010000236.1:0-1725 GCA_964561385.1 uncultured Prevotella sp. | reverse complement strand
TGGGCACCGTGGTCGTGCAGGGCATTGACAGCGGGGAACGGTCCCTTGCCGTCGGGGATGAGAAGATAGGCCGGGACGGTATAGTAGCGCGACAGGGGTATCTCAATCTTACGGGCTGTATAGCCGTCGCGGTGTTCCTCGTGGAGGAGGGTGTAGCCCGGCGCTGATGCGCCGGGAGTGGTGGCGTGAGACGTGAGGCGTGGAGGTGGAGGAGGTGGCGGGGTGAGCATGCAGTCGAACACCTTTTGACGGGCTGTCTGTCGCCATGCGTTGAAGTCGGTGACGGGACTGTTGCCCCAGGCCATGGGGAACGTCATGTCCTTCAGCAGGGAGTCGGCATAGACGGGGAGGTTACGCGAGAACTCGTACTTGGTGCGCTTTTGTGCCTTTATTTCGAGACACGAGGTGCGAGGTGCGAGGTACGAGAATAGCAAGAGGACAGTTAGAAACCTCATTGCACGTAGTCCAGTTGTTTCTTCAGTGCCTGGAGGTCGTCGCGCACGGCGATGAGACGTGTGAGCACATCGGCACGCATGTCTGCTCCTTTTCTGTTGGCATTGATCATCTTCTTGGCCGCAGCCAGCTTGAAACCGCGAATCTTCACCAGGTTATGGATGGTGCGCAGCTGCTCGATGTCTTTTTCCTGATACTGGCGGATCTTTGCCGGTCCGCTGGTCTTGGGCTTGAGGAAGGGGAACTCCGTCTCCCAATAGCGCAACGTGCTCTCGTTGAGGCCGAACATTTCGGCCACTTCCTTGATGGAATAGTACAATTTCTGCGGTTTGTAAGCGTTCAGTGCCATAATTCTCACGTATTTTGGTGCAAAGATAATATTTTTTTTTGTACCTTTGCAGCCAAAATGAAAAAATAACAGAAAATAACATGATGACAGCAAAAGAGATTCGCGACTCGTTCAAGCAGTTCTTCGAGTCGAAACAGCACGCTATCGTACCATCGGCCCCGATGGTCATCAAAGATGACCCCACGCTGATGTTCACGAATGCAGGAATGAACCAGTGGAAAGACATCATCCTCGGCACGCGCGACCCAGAGCCGCGCCGTCGTGCCGACACACAGAAGTGTCTGCGCGTCAGCGGCAAGCACAACGACCTGGAGGAAGTAGGTCACGATACATACCACCACACGATGTTCGAGATGCTGGGCAACTGGTCGTTCGGCGACTACTTCAAGGAGGGTGCCATCGACATGGCCTGGGAGTACCTGGTAGACGTGCTGAAGCTGAATCCCGAAGACCTGTACGTCACCGTCTTTGAGGGTGACCCGAAGGAAGGTCTGGAGCGTGACGACGAGGCTGCCGGCTACTGGCTGAAGCATGTGCCCGCCGACCATATCATCAACGGCAACAAGCACGATAACTTCTGGGAGATGGGTGACACAGGTCCCTGTGGTCCCTGCTCGGAGATCCATGTCGACTCACGCCCCGAGGCCGAGAAGAAGAATGGCAAACCCGGCCGTGAGCTGGTGAACCAGGACGACCCGCAGGTGATTGAGATCTGGAACCTGGTCTTCATGCAGTATAACCGCAAGGCCGACGGTTCGCTTGAGAAGCTGTCCATGAACGTCATCGACACCGGTATGGGCTTCGAGCGCCTTGTCCGCATGCTGCAGGGCAAGCACTCCAACTACGACACTGACATCTTCCAGCCCATCATTAAGGCCGAGCAGCAGATAACAGGCTTGAAATACACGACCTACGAGGAGGAA
>CAZLPO010000235.1:0-1788 GCA_964561385.1 uncultured Prevotella sp. | reverse complement strand
ACTCTAATCTCAGCACCATCGGCTTTGCCATCGGCTTCGTCCTGATGATGGTACTGGATGTGGTTATGGGATAATTTGCAACATCCTTGTCCTCTAATTTTATAAGATATGCGAAAGATAATCCTTATATTTCTGACTGCTGTTCTGCTTGGCAGCACAGCCTCGTTTGCTTCGTACTCTAAAGATGACAATGTTGCGGGCCAGCATGAGCAGTCAACGTTTATTCCGCAAATGCCCCAATACAACGACGCGACGATGTGGGTGACCGCCGACGGCGACCCCGACGGCACGGGGGCCGACATCTTCTACGTCGTATCGACGTGGGAGGAAGACTGGAGTCAAATAGTAAATGGTCAAATGGTCAAATGCCACTATGCCGACGTTTGGAACGCCACACACCGCGAGCACATGGGCACGGAGATCAACAAGGTGGCGGCGTATATGTCGCCCGGCAACCGGTTCTTCGCGCCGTTCTACCGTCACACCACCATCGAGGCGTTCATGACGCAGGACGAGGACACCATCTATCAGCGTACGCGGCTGGCGATGGGCGATGTCTGCGCAGCCTTCGACCACTTCCAGGCTCAGCGCGACAAGACTCGTCCGCTCATCATTGCGGGCTTCAGTCAGGGCGGTCTGGCCGTGGTGGAACTGCTAAAGTATATCGACGACGAGACATACGACCAACTGGCTGCAGCCTACGTGCTGGGCTATAAGGTGACCACGGCCGACATGACTGAGTGCAGCAACATCCGTCCTGCCGAGGGAGAGACGGACACGGGCGTCACCATCTGCTACAATACGGTGAAGGACGTGAAGTACGTCAACCCCGTCATCGCTGCCTCCGACATCTGCATCAACCCCGTGAACTGGCGCACGGACGCCACTCCCGCCACGCTCCACGACACCATTACCGTCACCGTTGCACCGTCACACCACGTCCTCGTCGTCAGCGGCTACAGCGGCTCGGAGTATGCGCCCTACAAGGGTTTTATCAACGTGGGCGACATCCATAGCTGTGAGCCCTGGCTCTACAGCGAGTGCCTGGCGAAGAACATCAAGGTCCGCGCCAAGGAGTGGCGGAAACAGCATGAATAGTGCAGATTAGTATATGCCTACGAACGAGATATGAACAAAGTACGAATCACAGCCATTCGCCAGACCGTCTATGAGGATCTGATGGCGAAATACGAGAACCCTATTGAGCACACCTGCGATGTCAGGGAGGGCCAGCAGTGGATCTCCATCGGCGGCCGGCAGCCTGAGGGGATGTGTCCGTCGGCATGGTCATCCATGCGTGAGTTCGTGGAGTCGCTGGCACGGGGCGAGGGCAACTTTTACGATGGATGGATGAAGAATCCGATGAGCGCAATGATAAGTTGCAACGACGGGTTCCGTCCATTCAGTTTCTATATCGAGGTGATAGCGTAATGTCTATCAGCGCCTGGCATCCTTAGCGTAGCGCCACTCAGCCCCCCCTACCTTTGCAAAAACTCCTTCCGCAAGAAACGCTTTCTGTCGGGATGCCTGTTACAGGTTGTCCCGATATCTGTTTAGCCCCTATGGCAGATACTGGAACACTCCGAAGGCGATACTGGGACAGGCTGTAGTCGATACTGCGACGAGCCGTGGCAGATATTCCTTTCGCCGCTCGATGTTTCACGGTGTTTGCCGCTTGTTGTTTCCGGTTTTCAAAGATCGCTTTTTGGCTTTTTTTTGTTTTTTTTGCCAGACGCGAATTCAACTGGCAAGTGCAATCGCACTTTCTATTGTATGAAGTCCTCTTCA
>CAZLPO010000234.1:0-1805 GCA_964561385.1 uncultured Prevotella sp. | reverse complement strand
TGCTGGGTACGACGGCCACGCCGATACGCTATCTGGACGGTGAGCGCGACATGGCAGTGGAGCTGTTCGACGGCAACATTGCCTCGCAACTCAGTATTGCAGAGGCATGGAGCCGTGGCAACATCCTGCCTATTCCGTCTTACGTGACGGGCATCTTCAACTTTGACAAGACTATTGCCGATGGTGAGGAACGCATCCGCAAGAGCTACCGTCTGAACGACAAACAGAAGCGCGAGCACATCTATAAATTGTCTAATGCCAAGTTGGACTGGGAGCAATCGTCGGGTATGGTGCGCATACTGCGCCGCCATCTTGACCCGCAGACACGCCGAATGATTGTGTTCTGTCCCGACATCGAGCGGCTTGAACCGATGAAGCAGCAGGTATGCCAATGGTTGCGTCAGGCGGGATTCACCATCGCCACCGCTATTATTATGCACAGTCACATGACCGAGCGCGAGCAGAGGGAGGCAATGGACGATTTCGAGAGCGACGATGGTGACGGCATCCGTATCATATTCTCGGTGAATATTCTGAACGAGGGTGTACATGTGCCTCGTGTCGGTGCCGTGCTGATGCTACGCACCACCGCCAGCCGCATAGTCTATATGCAGCAGTTGGGACGTGCGCTGACCACGGCGAATACCGAGAAGCCGCTTGTGCTCGACATGGTGGACAACTTGACTACGACAACGGCCATCGGTGGCTTTGCCGAAGAATTTGATCGGCTGGAACTGGAGCGTGTGGCAGTTGATGGTGGCGAGCCTCGCCACTTCGAGGTGGTGGACTATACGCAGTCCGTCCGCGACGTGGTGAAGAAGCTGGTGCCAGAGGAATATAGCCACCTTGGATTGGAGGAACGGCTGGTCATCGTGCAGGCTTACGTCAGGGAACATGACGATTTGCCTACGCAAAAGGAATACAATGAGTATCGTCACTGGATATGGCTGAACATTAATTACCACGATGACGAACGTGTCGTGGCCCTGCGCCATCAGTACAGACGACTGTTTAAGATTGAGGATAAGGTAAAGCGCGTCTCTGACTTCTTCGAGGCCAACGGAAGGTTCCCAAGGAAGTCCGTTAAGTCGGAACAGAAGATTGCCGTGTCATGGACTACTATCAAGAGAAAATACTGCGACCATCCGCTTGTCATCGAACTTGTACAGCGCGAACAGGCGTGGTTGGAGGCAGAGAAAGAATGCTGGATGAAGCAGGCTGTCATCGACGTGCGAGCATTTTGTGAGCAGCACGACCGCGTACCAGTCTATAATCATCACGACAAGTTGGCAAGTGCATGGATGCGCTTGCGCAAGGAATACCCAACTCACCCAGATGTTCTCGATATTGCCAGCCGGTACACCAAGACGGGTCGTGTATTTCAAATCAGCCTTGAAGATCGCATACGCATGGTCGAGGACGAGTGCCGCAGGACGGGCTATCTGCCACGTGCCTGCAACAACCGTCAGATAAGTCACATCTGGCACACCCTGCAGCGCAACCATCCCGACCACCCCGACGTGAAGCGTATTGCTGCCACCTACAAGCCGTACCCCTACGTCAGCGAGGTAGCCAAAAGAAACATTGCCGAGCTTGTGGCTTTCTGTAACGAACACCACCGCTGTCCGTCTCGAAGTGACGGAAAAACTCTATACAACAAGTGGTATCATATCACTAAGACTTACCCAGACCTGCCTGAAGTGGCCCGTCTGATAGCCGAGTATAAAGTCGGATGTACGAGAACGAAGAAAAATAAATAATATAAATGTATAAGGCGATATGCGAACCCAACTCTACAATCACAA
>CAZLPO010000233.1:0-1857 GCA_964561385.1 uncultured Prevotella sp. | reverse complement strand
CCGGCACACCAGTCGAGAACGACGACCTGCGTCCATACGACTACGACTTCTCGTTCAGCGACGTAGCCTACGAGCCGCAGAAGCCCAGCCACACGATTATGCTCTATTACCAGTGCTCGACCCCTAACGAAATTTTTGACGACAATGAGCAAGATTAAAGGCCAGAACTTCAGGTTCCTCAAGAACGCGGCAGCCATACCCGAGGCAACAAACTGCTCCATCACCCTCCAAGGCAACGCGGAGGATAGCAGCACAAAGGATACCGAGGGAATGTTCACGCAGGAGACCATCGTCTCAACCCAATGGAGCGCACAGGTGGACACCTACCAGAGCGAGACCGCCGCACTGAGAGCCATCATCAGCACCTTCATTGCAGCCCAGGCCGTGCCTGTTGGCTGGGACCAGACAGCCGGAGCGCAGAACCGAGTGGCACAGAATGCCAACTTCAAGCGCAGCGGCAATGCCATTCTCAACGATTTTACGATGAACTTCAACGATCGGGAAACGGTCGCCGTCTCACTCCAATTCCAGGGTTCAGGAGCCCTCAGTTAAACCGTTATGAAGAAAGGACAATACATCAGACTATTGGTATCTACTGCCGCCAATCCTTCGACGGTGGTGGCAGCAGCCAAGCAGATGGCCCTGCACGGATCAGCCCAGACTGAGGACAGCACGACCAAGGACACTACAGGCACCGACCTCGAGTATGAGGTGACGGGGCAGTCGTATGACATTACCGGCAGCGGCCTTGTGCTGACACCGAACGACACGCTGCTGACGGGTGCCGTCGGCCTGAACGACTTTGAGAACTGGATTAAAGACCAGCTGCTGAACTGGAAGATTTGCGTCATGGAAGGAACGAACAACCGAACCGTCGTCGAGACTATCGCCAGCGGTCAGGGTAAACTGACCAACCTGCAAATCCAGGCGCAGAACAAGCAGAATGCCACCTACAACTACACCATCAACGGCTATGGAGCCATCGTGCCCGGCACCGACGGTGGTGACTAAACTTACAGCGTCGCGCCCCGCGTTTCTTTTCCAAGCCATCAGAGACCGTCGGCGCGGCGTTTATCCTTTTTCGTTTCACCCAAACATCAAGCAACTATGATTCACGAAGAAATAACCATTGCAGGCAAGCCCGTCACACTGGGCTACTGCTACGCCACCGAAATCGCTTACAAAGACCTTTCTGGCGAAGACATTGCCGACATCATCCGGGAAACATTTGCAGCCGTCAACGCCCAGCCACAACGTATGCCAGATACCAAGCGCAGCATCTACCTCGTGCTGGCCGCTGTCATGGCCTATTATCAGAGCAAAGACGAAGAAACACCTATCAAGGACACCGACCTGATGAACGAGACTACGCCAATGGAGCTCGGCATCGCCCTCGGCACCATCATCACCCTATGGGCGAAGTTCTACAATATTCCCAAGGGCGAGCCCGAAGATAAACCACAGAAGAGAAAGGGTAAGGCAAAAAACTAACCAACGCCCACGACATCTATCAGTTGTTAGTGGGCGAGATAGGCATCCCCCGCCGTGAATTTCTCTACGACATCCGCTTCTGGGAAGTGCGCCGCATCGTCCGAGGCTACCGCCAGCGCGACCGCCTGAAGCACCAGCTGATTGCCGAATGTGCCTACAACGCCATGTATTCCATGCGCGACCCGAAAGGCAAAGGAGTGGAAGACATGTTCCCCATGCTATTCGACGATGATGACGACGACGAGCCGCCCATCAGCGAAGAGGATGTGGCCGATATGCAAGCCATGATGGACGCATTCAACAACAGTATTAACGAACAAAACAACAAGCAACTATGATTAAGGTAAATTTTCACACCATCACATT
>CAZLPO010000232.1:0-1888 GCA_964561385.1 uncultured Prevotella sp. | reverse complement strand
AACTGTCGAAGCGCGACACGGGTAACACGCTCTACATACTGGACGAGCCCACCACAGGCCTTCACTTCGAGGACATACGCATCCTGATGCAAGTGCTGCGCCGTCTGGTGGAACGCGGCAACACCGTCATCGTCATCGAGCACAACCTGGACGTCATCCGCCAAGCCGACTGGATTATCGACATGGGACCCGAGGGCGGCCGCAAGGGCGGACAGGTCGTGGTCACCGGCACGCCCGAGGAAGTGGCGAAGAGCGATAAGGGCTACACCTCGCGTTTTCTCCATCAGGAGCTGTACGGATAAACCGTGTCCACGAGACGTGAAGGGCGGTTACTCAAACGTTTACACGTTTTTTTTGCGCAAAAATGATACAGCGTACGCAGATTATGCCTATCTTTGCAGCGGAAAAGGAAAAAACAAACCACTTAAAAACAATCTCTACTATGAGCAAGAAATTCGTTGTGGGAGACCGCCTGAAGGACGAGTGGATCTCCGTTCTCGACACCGAGAAGAAAAAACTGGAGTTTACAAACCATCTGGCCAGCGCCAAGGAGTTCACCGACGAGGCCTATGCCAAGGCCCAGTTGAAGGAACTGCAGACGACGGGCTACTTCACCGACCTGCAGGTCTACATCTTAGACGACAACAAAGCTTACAAGATTGACGAACGCGACGCGTTCCAGTCGTAAAAAGTCGAAAGGTGAAAAGGTGAAAAGGATTAACAAGAAAAATCGCTCAGGGGCTTGGCCCTTGAGCGATTCTCTTTTTTATGACATCGTTGTTTAGAAGTTTACGCCGAAGTTTGCGAAGAAGGCGTTCGAACGGATTGTCAGGTCGTCCACCTTCGAAATGTTCGTCACACCAATCTGGTAGCCAATCTCCAGGTAGAGCTTGTTGTACTCAGCACCGCAACCGAGCTTGAAGCCCATGTTGGCGCGCTTCAGGCCAGTCCACTTGTCCTCATCGAACGTACCGACCTTCACGGACTTACCTCCGGCCTCAGCAATCTTAGTCTTTCCCCAGCAAGCACGTGCGAAGTAAGGGCCGACGAAAGGCAGGATGGCAATATCCTCGGTAGCCTTGATACCATACTTAATCAAGATGGGGATCTCCAGGTTTGAGTAGCCAATGTCCTTGGCGCCACGCTCGGTGTAGTACAGACCACTCTCCAAGAATACGGGAGTCGTTGAAGACACACGCAGGCCGACAACACCAGCCAGCGTCATGCCAATCTTCGAGTCTGTGTCAGCATCACCGCTGAGATTAGCAGCCGTCATACCGATACGGACACCATAGTAGAGGTTGTCCTTATCGAGTTCGAAACCACCGCTGCTGTACTGTGCGAACGAAGGAGCAGCGAGCATCAATGCTACAATAGCTGTGAAAAATTTCTTCATAATCGTTGTATTTTTAATGAATAAAGTTCTTTTCCGAGTGCAAAGATAATACTTCATGGTGAGAAATCCAAATATTTTTCGTACTTTTGCGCTCAGAATTATGGCAATCATTGAGATTTCATCCCTGCAACAGCAGGGGCTGGAGATGTTCAGCACCCTGACAGAGGCCCAGTTGCGCATGCAGCTGGAACCCGAGAAGGGACTCTTCATAGCAGAGAGTCCGAAGGTGATACGCGTGGCACTCGACGCAGGATGGGAGCCCACCGCCCTACTCTGCGAGCGGCGTCACATCAACGGCGACGCCAGCGACATCATTGCCCGACTCGGCGACGACGTGCCTGTCTACACGGGTTCGCGCGAACTGCTGGCACAGCTGACGGGCTACACGCTGACCCGCGGTGTGCTCTGTGCCATGCGGCGCCGTCCAGCGCCCAGCGTGGAGTCTGTCGTGAAGGATGCCCGTCGCGTGGTCGTCATCGATGCCGTTACCGA
>CAZLPO010000231.1:0-2011 GCA_964561385.1 uncultured Prevotella sp. | reverse complement strand
TCGAGACGACTGTTGCACCTGTGACAAATTTTCACATGGAGTCAGCTCGCCGTTGTTGTTAACGTAATAGAAGCTGCGTGCAACGTCGGTGATAATGCCTGCCTTCATTTCGCGATAGGCATCGTCCAGATAGTTGACGCCAAACTGGATGACCACCTTGCCGACATTGGCATTGCTCACCATAATATTAGCCGTTACAGAGCCAGTAGTAGGTTTCCCATTTGTAAGCGAGTTAACCCATATTTGCTTCTTTGCCTGATCATACCCCGCCACGCAATTCTCACCAGTTACGTTGGCCAGCGAATAGCTGCTGTTGGTCAGTAAGTCGGGGCCGTGATACACCTGGATATCTACGACTTGGTCGTCGGTATCAACAGCACCACCTCCTATCGGCTGATTAAAAATCAACACCGATGGAGTGGCCACTATCGTATAGGCATCTGCACCAGGATTCCCCTGAGGTCCCTGCGGACCAGTTTTGCCCTGAGGGCCTGTGTCTCCGGTGTCTCCCTTGTCACCTTTATCTCCCTTAGCTCCAGTGTCACCTTTGTCGCCCTTATCACCCTTAGCTCCAGTGTCACCCTTGTCACCTTTATCTCCCTTAGCTCCAGTGTCACCTTTGTCGCCCTTATCGCCTTCTGGTCCTTGCGGACCTGTTGCGCCCTGCCCACCTTTTACTGACAGTTGCCATACAGTAGGATCCGAACCCGGAGCGACGCCTTGAGTCATGGATTTGCCGATGTGCAGCCAGAGCGATGTGCTGCCGTCTGCAGCCGCAAAAGAGGTGCGGTCGTAGTAATAGTACTTGGAGTTGTTATCATAATCGCCGCGATCAACAGGAATGCGGTAGAATGTTCCGTCGTAAGTCTCCATGTGGAACTCCTTGGCATAGAGCACATCGCCCGTCATAGGGCAGAGGGCTGTAAAACGGTGTCCATTTAGCGTGAACGGTGAACATTCGTGCCCGTCTTTATCGACGTTCGAACCGATTCCCATAAACTCCTCAAAGCCGGGTCCGTAGGGACCTACTACCGTCAACGATATCATGTGCTGGCGATGGCTGTCGGTCTGGCTGCCTTCATGAACGATGTGGTCGCCAACTGCAGGCACGTCGTTCAACTGTTCCAAGCGTGCCGGCAATTCCTCTTCCGTAAATGCCATGCGTGCCCAGTCATCAAGCGTAGTCATCTTTCCTACGCACGATTTCATGATTCCATGCTCGTCTTCAAGCGCCACAAAATCCTCGTCCGAAACATCGATGTAATGATAGTTCTTGCCGTCCATCAGTCTCTCGGTACCAACGTTCACGACCAGACGCCAGTAGAGTCGGTTACTGACATTATGCCACACTTTAGAGCCGATGCCCAGCAGGCCGCCAAACATGTTGACAAAATCCTGTCCGAGCTTCAGGTAAGTGAAGGACTCCTGCAGCACCTTGTCAAGATTGAATGTCTGACAGTGAGCCTGGTCCCCCACATGCCAGTTATTCACGGTTGCCTCGCCATTCTGCTCAGCAGTTTCGTAGCATCGATAGGCCACTATTCCGTCGCCACCGTCCTGAGTGGCATCTACGGTATATTCTCCGTTCTCGGTGCGATACACCGGCTTTACCTCTTTCACCACCATCGATGCTGCTGTCAGACGTCTGTTGCCAGATGAATACGTGATGCGATCAACCCGTAGCTCGTTGAGAATCATCTTCCCCAGAACGACCAGGTCTTCTATCTGCATCATGTAGCGTCCATTATCCATCTTGTGGATGGAAAAGCCGGCAGAACCTGGCTGATAGTCTTGTGATCGCACGAAGTTGGTTACGAGTCCGGACAGGAACGTGGCCATCTTCTCGAACGTGACCTCTGATGTGATAGTCTCGATGGCCGCTTTCGATATGGTGGCATTGTTGGCCTGCAACTCGTCACGGATAACTGCCAAGTCGATGATAAGAACATATTTGTCGCCATCCTTCTCGATGGCCCAGCCTTTTGACAGAGGATTGAACACGAGCGACCTG
>CAZLPO010000230.1:0-2018 GCA_964561385.1 uncultured Prevotella sp. | reverse complement strand
GGTGGTGGGCGTCGTCGAGTGTAACATCCCTGACGAGGCCCGTGCCTTCAAGGACAGCGACCCCGTGACCGACAAGATCGGCTTCCTCACTGCCGAGTTCCTGGTCGAGGAGATGCACAAGGGCCGTATTCCCAAGGAGTTCCTGCCCCTGCAGAGCGGTGTCGGCTCAACAGCCAACGCCATCCTCGGCGCACTGGGCGAGGACAAGCACGTGCCCGACTTCAATATCTACACCGAGGTTATCCAGAACTCCGTCATCGACATGATGCTCAACGGCCGTGTCAAGGACGCCTCAGCCTGCTCGCTCACTGTCTCTAACGAGTGCCTGATGCAGGTTTATGACAACATGGACTATATGAAGCAGCACCTGACGCTGCGACAGAGCGAAATCTCCAACTCACCTGAGATCATCCGTCGATTAGGCGTCATCGCCATCAACACCGCCATCGAGGCCGACCTCTACGGTAACGTCAACTCCACACACATCAGTGGCACGAAGATGATGAACGGCATCGGCGGCTCAGGCGACTTCATCCGCAACGCCTACCTCTCCATCTTCACCTGCCCCTCAGTCGCCAAGGGCGGTGTCATCTCGTCTATCGTGCCTTTCGTCTCACACCAGGACTCCAGCGAGCACGATGTCAACATCATCGTTACCGAACAGGGCGTCGCCGACCTGCGCGGCAAGTCACCGGCACAGCGCGCCGAGTGCATCATCGAGAACTGTGCACACCCCGACTACAAGCAGCTGCTGTGGGACTACCTCAAGATCTCAAAGATGGGTCAGACACGCCACAACCTCACTGCCGCCTTCGCCATGCACGACACGCTGGCACGCAAGGGCGATATGCACCTGACCGACTTCGCAGAGTATGTGAAGTAACAGCCCACGCATAGCAACAAGACACCACGGCCCCGTAATGGTTCTCACCACTGCGGGGCCGATGTCTTTCATTGCCTCGTCACCCAGCAACAGCTCTGAGCGCCTGAATATTGCATCTTGTATTGCCATCGTCTTTCTTATTTCGCTTGCAAAGGTACGAAATAAAAAGTCAAATAGTACCATGAGTATGGTATTTTTGTCGCTTTTCTCACGTAAGTATGCGGAGTTTTCTGGAAAAAGCAGTACCTTTGCACGCAAACCAAACAAAAAAGATAAGAAATGAGTAAGAAGATTGTTTTAGTGACAGGTGCCAACAAGGGCATCGGATTTGGCATTGCCAAGCATCTTGGTCTGAGTGGCTGGCAGGTAGTGATTGGCGCACGCGATGAGCAGCGTGCAGAGAGAGCCGTCAATGAGTTGAGGGCTCAGGGCATCGATGTGCTTGGATGGGTGAATATTGAACTGAAAGACCTTGGCGGTATTGACAGGGCTGCGAAGGAGATCAGCGAGAAATATGCAGGGCTGTCGCTGCTTGTGAACAATGCTGGTATTCCTGGCGACATGAGTGTGGACTGCGAGCATACGGAGATCAGTGTTATCCGCGAGACACTTGATGTGAACTTCGTCGGTACTTTCGCCTTGACGAAGGCGCTGATTCCCTTGATTGCCAAGAACGGGGGCCGCATTGCCAACGTCACCGTTCCGTCGGAGGTCAGTCCCTACTGGCACCCGTTGGCATACGTTGCCAGCAAGGCTGCTCAGAATGCGATGATGGGTGTGATGGCGATTGAATTTGAGCAGTCTGGTACGCCTGTTGAGACGTTCTCTGTTCACCCTGGTCCTACGACCACCGATCTGAACGGTAACATGTCGCTTCCTGGCTTCCACGACATCGAGACTGTGGGTCAGAAGTTTGCCGAGTTGATTAATGACGGTCAGAATCATCAGGGTGCGTTCATTGAGCTTTATCCCATTGTAAAAGAAGATTAATTGCATTTTGGGGCACCCTCACCACACCTTCACCATTCTCCGGTTGTGTAGGGATGACTAACATCTGGCAGGTAGGTCTGTTTCTGATGGCTTTTGTTTACGTGATTAGTGAGCGGTCATCGGGCGTTATCTTGTTCGTTGGAAA
>CAZLPO010000229.1:0-2059 GCA_964561385.1 uncultured Prevotella sp. | reverse complement strand
GGCTGCAACCACCGCATCGGACTCTTCGACATGATTCTGCTCAAGGACAACCACGTGGACTTCTCAGGCGGCATCGTGAACGCCATCGACCGCTGCCACAAGTACCTGGAGGAGAAGGGCCTGAACCTGAAGATCGAGATCGAGGTGCGCTCGTTCGACGAGCTGCAGCAGGTGCTCGATCACGGTGGCGTCGACCGCATCATGCTCGACAACTTCTCGGTGCCCGACACGCGCAAGGCTGTTGAGCTCATCAATCACCGCTTTGAGACCGAGTCGTCGGGTGGCATCACCTTCGAGACCATTCGCGACTATGCCGAGCAGGGCGTCGACTTCATCTCTGTCGGAGCCCTCACGCACTCCGTAAAAGGTCTCGACATGAGCTTCAAGGCATGCTGACCATCCTACTCAGCCTACTCCTTAACATTTTTGTCCCGCCAGTAGATTACGACATCCTGCTGGCGGGCAATTTCGGTGAGCCCCGTCCCCACCACTTTCACGGCGGACTCGATGTCAAGACCGGTAACGTCGAGGGCAAGCACATCTATGCCATTGCCGACGGCTACGTCTCGCGTGTCACCGTGGGACTCTACGGCTTCGGCAACGCCGTCTATATCACGCATCCCACGGGTCAGACCTCTGTCTATTGTCACCTAAAATCCTTCTCCCCGCGTATCAAGGCGGCGCTCAGACGCTACCAGTACCGCCACAAGACCAGTGTGGCCGACGCCCGACTGACGCCCCTCGAGGTGCCCGTCGCCGCCGGACAGTTCATTGCCCTCAGCGGCAACAGCGGTCACAGCACCGGTCCCCATCTGCACCTCGAGCTGCACGACACCCGCACCTGGGATATGCTCGACCCCTACGAGGTGCTTGCCGACTACATCTGCGACAGCATTCCGCCACAGGCTCACGCCTTCATGGCTGTGCCCCAGGCCGACGGCCTGTTCAACGGCAGCCGCCAGAAGCAGAACTTCGGGTTCTCCAGCCACCAGCTGCAGCGCGAGTTCACGGCGTGGGGCAGGGTAGGGTTCGCCCTCTGGGCCAACGACTACATGCAGGACACCTACAACCACTACGGCATTCGCCGCACCACACTCCTGGTCGATGGCCGCGAGGTGTTCTCGAGCGACGTCTCGCGCGTGCCGATGGCCCATAACCGCATGGTCAACACCTGGGGCGACTACGACCACTACCGTCATCAGAACGTGTGGTACATGAAGTCGTTCATTGAGCCGGGCAACCGTCTGGCCTTCCTCCGTGCTGACGCCCAGCGCGGCATCGTCACCTTCGACGAGGAGCGCCCTTATCAGCTCGAGTACGTGCTCAGCGACTATCACGGCAACGAGTCGCGTTACGCCTTCACCGTGCAGGGGAAACCTGTCACACACAGTCATCAATCTCCCTCAACCCTCATCTCTCATCTCTCACCCTTTTTCCGTCCCGACCGCCTCAACAACTACGCGCGTCCCGGCATGCAGCTCGTTGTGCCTGGCTCGCTGCTGGCCACCGCTGTCGCCCTGCAGCCCACCGTTCTGGAGCGTCCTGAGGCTTCGTCGCCCGTTTACTGCTTTGCCAGCTACTCGCTGCCCCTGCTGGCCGATGCCGAGCTGAGCATCTTTGTCCGCCGTACCGACCGCGACCCCTCAAAGTTCTTCCTCACCAACGAGCAGGGGCGCTTCCTGGGTGCCGACTACCACGATGGCTGGGTCACCGGCCACATACGCGACCTCTGTGGGCAGTACCAGCTGGCTTACGACGAGGAGCCGCCAGCCGTCAACCCCATCGCCTTGCAGCCCTCTGCAGTCGCTCCCCAGCTTCGTATCAGCGTTACCGATGCTGGTAGCGGCATTGCCGCGTGGACCGCTACCGTCGATGGTCGCTTCGTCGTCTTCGATGCCTTGGAGAAGTCCTCTACCTTTGCCTGTGACCTGCGCGACAGCTGGCTCCGCCCCTCCAACCGCCAGCACCGCCTCCGCTTCGAAGTCACCGACAACTGCCACAACACCCGCATCCTCGACACACTCTTCATGTATTAACCTCCTGTTCTGCTCGGAGCCGA
>CAZLPO010000228.1:0-2077 GCA_964561385.1 uncultured Prevotella sp. | reverse complement strand
ACTTAAGCCTTCATGCAAGGTTGCAAGATTGCAAGGTTTGCGTCTTCGTCCAGTTGTTCTTGTCGGCCTTCTCAATCCACCCTTCCGCTTTCCAGCGGCTTAGTATAGAGTAAAGTGTACCGTCGGCACATTCGTTACCCTTCAAGCGGCGCAGGTCATCGATACTGAAGGGCGACGGCAACTGTTGAAGGACGTTCTGGTTGACAGTGGCTGTCGGCATCCGATCTCTAACCCTTTCGTTCTGCAGCTTCAGTAGCGGACCGAACAGGCGGCATTGGTTCTGTAGCGTGTACTCCGCCATTGTCAGTGCAAACTCTATGCAAGCGTTCGACTCCTTACCGACCAACAGCATGAAGATAACCCCACAGCGAAAGCCGATGACGGCAGCACGGCGACGGTAGATGTCCTTGATGGTGTCGAGCATCTGGGCAGCCTCCAGACGTTTCTGCTCCTGCCATTCGTCGATGGCCTTGCTCAGGCGCGGTGTTGTCTTGAAGCCCTTGGCCTCGCGCAGTTTCCTGATGCCCTCCTGGATGGCATTCATGTCGGCCTCGGTTATTTTCTTGAACTTGGGCATCTTGCGAAACGAGTTGTCGGGCATCTCGGCAATCATCGTTCTTGATGAGAGTCCGTTCGAGGCATTCTCGTTGCCATACATCTTGAGGAACGAGCACGCCTGTCCGCAGATGGTCCACGAATAGAAAGCCTTGACATTGCCCGACTGCGAGTTCAGCGACATATAGTCCTGACCGAAGTTTGAGCCGTCCCAGGCCTTTCGGTAAACGTCGTACTTAGCCGACCACGAGCCGGCGCCGTTGGTCTTCAGCAGTGTGTCGGCCTCGGACTCAATGCTGTAGAGGCAGTGTCCACGGGCGTTGATCTGGCGCTGCAGCAGCTTGGCTACTGAGATGGTGATGGGTACGACGCGCACACAGCCGTCGGGTGCCTGCTGGCCGCGCTCGTTAGCCTTGCGGGTGCGGTTCTGCTTGGCGACCTCTTCCTCCTGGGCCCTGACCACCTCGTCCTCCTGGCGCAGCTGGGCAATCCACAACTCCACGACGTCCTCCACCACGCTCTTGTTGTCGCTCTGCTCGCCCTTGATAAAGGCAAAGAGGCCCATGTGGTGTGTCTTGCCGTTACAGTACTCGTAGGTCACCTGGTCGGCCAAGGTGGCCAGTGCAGGCATCAGTCCCATCAGGATAGGCATGTGGAAGTCCTCGGGATAGGGTTTCAACGTAGCCTTCAACGCTGGGGGCAGCTGACGAAAGTTTACTACTGGCATTGTCTCGTTGGCCTTTGCGGCCGTTGCTTGATTTTTTTTTGTCATGATTCTAATATTTGTTATTAAAGTTGTAAATTGATTCCGGTTTAAACTCTCTGGCAATACTACTCAGGTCGACGCCTGCCAGCTTGGCCATCTGATAGAACGTGGCTATGGTGGTGCGTCCGTCGTTTTGACGCAGACACTGCTGCCACTTGCGCTCGCAGTCGCCCTCACGGTACTTCGGACTCATGCTGCTCAGCTGATGATACAAGTCGCGCCCCTGGTTGCCAAGACCGTTGGCCAGCGCGAAGCCCAGCTTCAGGTAGTCGCCATAACTGTCGGCAATGTTGGCCCCCCGGCGCACCAGCTCGCGGGCGACGGCCCTTGCCTTGGCCAGCTCCTCCATCGGGTGGAGGGGCTGGCTGCTGGCACTGACGGACTTGGGCTTAGACTGTTTGACGCCATCCGACTTTCCTGCCCAGGCTATTGGGTCGAAGTGCTGTTGCGGCTCAGTGACATCGGTATTGACGTAGACAAGTGGATCGTAGCAGAGGAAGCAGGCACGAGAGACGTTCTGACATTGGGAGTCGACCATCTTGGGAGTCAGGCTGTCGTAGTTGGCCAGCAGATAGTTCCTGACAGCGTGGAACCACGTCTTGTGGTCAGCCGTCGTAAGGTCAATCACGATGACCCATTTCAGGCCGTTGCCACTGGGCGAGCGGAAGGCCAGCACGGTACAGAAGTGACCGTCGGCTATCAGCCGCTGCTTCAGGCCGTCCACATCCTCCACGCCGTCGAGGTCGATACAGAGCA
>CAZLPO010000227.1:0-2138 GCA_964561385.1 uncultured Prevotella sp. | reverse complement strand
CCGGCGTCATAGGTGGTTGTCTTCTCCCAAGTCAGGTCTGTATTATAGACACCTGGACGAACTGTCTGTCCGTTGCCGAAGAGGGGATAGTAAGCGTGATCGTAGTTGGCTGTGAATGCCGGGATATAATAGAAGTCATATCCGATGTTCTGCTGACCGGTCTTACCGTAAGTCAGACGGAACTTCAAATCACTTACGGCATCGACATCTTTCAGGAAAGCCTCTTCTTTCACACGCCAAGCGAAAGCGGCAGCAGGGAAGTAGCCCCACTCGTGACCTTTTGCGAAGCGTGAAGATCCGTCGGCACGCATGGTGAACGTGAATAGATAGCGGTTCAAGAGAGTGTAGTTCAAACGGCCAATCCAAGAACGCAGGCGGTTCTCCGTCTTCCATTCTGTGATACCGGTAGGTTCGTTATAGCGGGTGCCGGCACCGACAGATGCTGTCTGCGGAATAATTCCATAGCCCCAGTTGTCGCTCCATGCATGGTAGCGCTGCCATTCATAACCTACCTGCACATCCAGGTTGTGAACGTTTTCTTTCAGTTCCTTGGTGTACTGCAAGAAGATGTTGAAGATATAGTTGTAGTTCTTGTTCTTCTTCCATCCGTCCCAACCATAGTAGTAGCTGGAAGTAGTATAAGGACTGTTGCTGGTTTCCTCCTTCGCATTTGTGAGGTTGCCTGCCAGGTTAGCCAAGACATGCAAGTCTTCCAAGCCGTGGATGGAGTAATCGACAGAAATGTCACCTTGCAGCGTGGTGGCTTTCGACTTGGTGCCATTGTTTTCAGCGAGTGCAACAGGGTTAGCTGTAGCATTGCTGTCGAAAGCATATTCCCACGTATTGTCGTTGGGGAATCCAGCTGTCTTTGCCCACTGGAAATAACCACCGAAATACTTGTTGAATTTGTCTTGGTTCAGACGGATGGGCTTGGTGGGGTCCATATAGGCTGCTGCACCAATGGCTCCGTTGTCCCAACGTCTTTGACCGTGCATCACCTTACCGGAAATATTAAGACGCAGGTGGTCTTTCAACAAAACGGGTGCAAGGTTGAAACTGCCAGTGTAGCGGCGGAAATAGGTTGACTTTACAATACCGTCTTGGCTGGTAAAGCCGCCAGATACGCGATAAGGCATGTGAGCCGTACCGCCTGTGACCGTGATGTTGTGGTCTGTAGAGATGGCTGGACGATAGATTTCATCTTGCCAGTTGGTGTTGGCAAACTTCTGTTCTCCGTTCTCATAGTAACCCAGCAAAGCATATTCGGGGCTGTCCTCACCGAAGGTTTCGGCAACGAATTTCTGGAAACCAGGGCCGTCGAACACATCGAGGGTCTTTTTCTTGACAGAGACAGAGACGTTTCCATTGTACGACACCTTGGCCTTCTGTCCGGCTCTTCCTTTCTTGGTGGTGATGATAATCACACCGTTTGAGGCACGAGAACCGTAGATGGCTGTAGCCGATGCATCCTTCAATACGGTGAACGACTCGATATCGTTCGGGTTGATAGATGCCAATGGGTTCATACCAGAGATACCGGCAGGGTCAAGTTGCAGTCCGTCAACCACATACAGTGGGTCGTTGGATGCTGAAAGTGACGAACCGCCGCGGATACGGATTTTTGAACCTGCGCCAGGAGCACCACCCTCACTGATGATGTTAAGACCTGCCACCTTACCGGCAAGCATGTCGTCAGCACTGGTCTGCAAACCGTGGCTCATCTCGTCGGGTTTGATGGCTGTTACGGACCCCGTCAGGTCGTTCTTCTTGGCGCGACCGTAACCGATGACCACCACGTCGTTCAGCGTCTGGGCATCGTCCTGCATCGTCACTTCCACATTGGGAGCGGCAGCCACGATGGCATCCTGATAGCCCACGAAGGTGATTTTAATCTGGTCGCCCTGGTTGGCTTTGATTGAGAAGTTTCCGTCGAAATCGGTAATGGCTCCGCCCGTTTGTCCTACGACTTGCACGGTGGCTCCAATGACGGCCTCGCCGGTAGCATCCTTTACATGGCCATTGACAGTGATTTGCTGTGCCAAGGCGCTGACAGAGATCATGAGCCCACATAGGACAGCCCACAATCTCAGAGGCAATTTAGATTTTACCTGCTTCATCATTGTTAATTCTTTTAAGTT
>CAZLPO010000226.1:0-2189 GCA_964561385.1 uncultured Prevotella sp. | reverse complement strand
GAGAACATGCCGAAGGACAACATCGAGCGTGCCATCAAGAACGCCATGGGCAAGGACCAGAGCGACTATAAGGAAGTAACCTATGAGGGATACGGTCCTCACGGCGTTGCCATCTTCGTTGAGACGCTGACCGACAACACCACGCGTACCGTGGGCGATGTGCGCTCAGTCTTCAACAAGTTCAACGGCAACCTCGGCACACAGGGTTCGCTGTCGTTCCTTTTCGACCACAAGTCGGTCTTTACCTTCAAGAAGACCGATGGTCTTGATATGGACGAGATGATTCTCGACTTGATTGACTATGGTGTGGAGGACGAGTTCGACGAGGACGAGGAAGAGGGCAGCATCACCATCTATGGCGATCCTTCGAGCTTCGGCGCCATCCAGAAGCATCTGGAGGAGAACGGCTTCGAGGTGACGGGTGCTGAGTTCACCCGCATCCCCAACGATCTGAAGGACGTGACGCCCGAGGAGCGCGAGACCATTGACAAGATGGTGGAGAAGCTCGAGGACTTCGACGACGTGCAGACGGTCTACACGAACATGAAGCCCGAGGCTATCGAGGAGTAAGATCGTGTGAAGGTAAAAAAACAGGGAGCCCGGTGCAACCAGTCGGTTGTCCGGGCTCCTTGTTTATTTCTTAGTGTAGTCCTTCTTGGTCAGTAACAGGTCGTACAGCACCAGGTCGGGACGGCTCTGCGAGTGGTAGGTATAGGCAAAAGAGTAGCCCTTGTCCTTGTAGTGCTTGGTGGCTGTCGAGTTGCGCAGCTCGCCAAGCAGCGCCTTCCTGGCTTCCGCTTCATTGAGCACGCCGATGCTGTCGGCGGTACCCGCCAGCGTGAAGTAGTAGTGCAACGTGTGGGTAGCACGGTCGAACGTCATACTGTCGAGGATGGTGTTGTCGTCGAAACGTGCGGGACAGTTCTTCTGGGTGTACTGGCGGCATTCGCGAATACAGCGGTCTTCCAGCGATTCCTGGCATGCTGCAAGCATGAATGCAGCCACGGCCATGATGGTGATATTCTTTCTGATAGTCATTTTTTTTATTTTCTTGGTGCAAAAGTACGAAAAATATTCGTATCTTTGCACGAAAGAAACATTTTTTATATGGAAGACAAGTCTTTGAACCTTTATTTGGACGAGATAGGACGTGAGGAACTGCTGTCGGCCGAACAAGAGCGCGTACTCTCTGAGCGTATCCTGAAGGGTGACAGCCGCGCTGTCGGCAAGCTGGTGGAGGCCAACCTGCGCTTCGTCGTTAAGATAGCTGCACAGTATCGTGGGCAGGGCCTGCAGTTGGACGATCTCATCAGCGAGGGTAATATCGGTCTGATGAAGGCGGCTGCCAAGTTCGATGCTTCCCGAGGTACACGCTTCGTTAACTATGCCGTGGCGCAGGTGCGTCAGGAGATTGAGCGTGCCATCAGGGAGCAGAACGGCAAGCCTATGTCTGTGGACGCTCCCATGAACGGGCGTACGAACATGAATCTGCTGTCGGTACTGGTGAACCCTGACTCGCCGATGGCTGACAGGCGTGTCTATTCAGAGACTGTCGAACAGTCGGTAGAGTTTGCACTACGCAGTCTGCCCGAGCGTGAGCGGCGTGTCGTAGAGACGTTCTTCGGTCTTGACCGTGAGCGCGAGACGCTGGCGGAGATTGCCGAGGACATGGGACTGAAGCGCGAGCGCGTGCGACAGATCAGGGACCGTGCCGTCAGGCGTCTGCGCAAGACGTTCAGGCACAGGCTGTCAGAGCTGCGTGGCAGACAGTAGAAAAAAAGAAGAGGCAACACCACCGACGGGCGTTGCCTCTTATCGTTATGTACGGGCAGATTAGTAGCTGCGGGCGATGATGACACGGGCCTTCGAGGGTTTGCCGGAGACCATGTCGACACCAGGCGTCTGCTCCACGCCGAAGGGCACGCAGCGGATGGTGGCCTGCGTCTCTTCCTTGATCTGTGCCTCGGTCTCGGCTGTGCCGTCCCAGTGGCAGAGGAAGAAACCGCCGTCCTTCACCTTCTCCTTGAACTCCTCGTAGTTGTCGCACTCGAAGATGTGGGCATCGCGGTAGGCACGGGCCTTCTCAAAAATGTTCTTCTGGATGTCCTCCAGTAGCTGCTCCACGTATTCGGTGATACCCTCCAAAGGACGGGTCTCCTTCTCCAGCGTGTCGCGGCGCATCACCTCGA
>CAZLPO010000225.1:0-2251 GCA_964561385.1 uncultured Prevotella sp. | reverse complement strand
CCATCGCAGCACTATGGCCCACAAAGCCTGCTACGAACTTGAAGACGAGCAGCAGCACGTTCACCGCGCCGCCCACCAGTGTCACCTTATAAATTTCCCTGTTCCGTTCCATCTCATACGTCTTGGCGCTGCAAAGATACAATAATTTCGAAACAAAAGTGTGATTATTCAGCAAAAATGAGTATCTTTGCCGTTGTTTTTTGACTATGTGGATACTACTCATCATACTGATTCCCCTGATTGGGCTGACATACGTCGGCTGGCATGTGTGGATGCTGCTGCCGCTGGCTGCTGCGTGGAAAGCAGCGGTCATTGCAGTGGGCGTGGCTTGCTTTCTGCTGCTGTTCCTTGACCTGAGCGGATCGCTGGAGCGGCTGCCCCTGCCGTTGGCACGTGTGTGCTATGAGATCGGCACATCGTCCATTATCGTGCTGCTCTATCTGGTCATGACATTCCTGTTGCTCGACATCGGACGGCTTCTGCACCTGGTGCCCCGCACATGGCTCACCGCCAACGGGGTAACGGCGGTGGCTTTGTTCGGTATTCTCTTTACCGTGTTCCTCTGCGGAAACATCCATTATAAGGATAAGGTACGCGTGGCACTGGATATGCGGACTGCGAAACCACTCCAGCGCGACCACACCATCGTCATGGCCAGCGACCTGCACCTGGGATTCCACAACACCCGTCGCGACCTGGCAAAGTGGATTGACCTGATCAACGCCGAACAGCCCGACCTCGTGCTCATTGCCGGCGACATCATCGACATCAGCGTGCATCCCCTGATAGCGGAGGACATGGCGGCGGAGTTCCACAGGCTCCAAGCTCCCGTCTATGCCTGTCTGGGCAACCACGAATACTATAGCCACGAGCCTCAGGCACGCGCCTTCTACGAGGCGGCAGGCATCCGGCTGCTGCGTGATTCGTGTGCCGTGTTCAAAGACCTGTGCATCATCGGACGCGATGACCGAACCAACCAGCATCGCTCGCCCCTCGCCAAGCTGTTGCAGCAGGCCGACAGCGGCAGATACAGCATCCTGCTCGACCACCAGCCCTACCATCTGGAACAGGCTGAACGCGCCGGCATCGACTTCCAGCTGAGCGGTCACACCCACGAAGGACAGATCTGGCCAATCTCATGGATTACACATTCGGTGTATGAATGTGCGTGGGGTGCCCACCAGCGAGGCGCCACACAGTACTACATCAGCAGCGGACTGGGCATTTGGGGAGGTAAGTTCCGCATCGGCACGCAGTCAGAGTACATCGTCATGCATCTGCACAACAAATAAAACAAAGGGATATGGAAAGGAAACTGTTTTGCGAGCTATCGCCCTTCACCTACCGGCTGTCGATGGAGAAGGAAATCCTGAAGCGCCACGTTCAGGACTTGCTGCGGAAGACCGCATTCGCCAAGGAGCGGACGGCGGAGTCATTGCCCGTGGTTGTATATCGCCACAACTCACTGATACGCCGCCGATTAGGCAACGTGAACATGCAGTTGCAGGAGAACAAGGCGACGAACCTGGCGCTGGCGGTGAAGCACATCGACGGACTGATGATTCGTCCCGGCGAGACGTTCTCCGTCTGGCGTCTCATCGGCCGCACCACCAAGCGACGGGGGTACAAGGAGGGACTGACCATCGCCAAAGGCAAACCCTCGCAGGGCATCGGCGGCGGCATGTGCCAACTGTCGAACCTCATCCACTGGCTCGTGCTACACAGTGAGCTGACCATCACGGAGCACCATCACCACGACGGACTGGACCTCTTCCCCGACTTCGGCCGACAGATTCCCTTCGGCACCGGCACCAGCATCTCGTACAACTACATCGACTATCGCTTCCGCAACGACACCCCGAACACCTATCAGCTGCGCCTCTGGACCGACGACGAATACCTGTGCGGCGAACTGCGGGCCATGGAACAGCAGCCTCACACCTTTCACATCCACGCCGAGAACGAATACTTCTCCCGCGAGAACGGTGTGGTCTATCGCAATGGCGAGGTCTATCGTGACGTCATCGACCGCACCTCCGGCCACTGTCTCAACAGCCAGCTCATCCGCACCAACCACGCCCGGGTGATGTACGACTGTCCGCCGACGATGACGATCAGAGAAGAGGTGTAATTCGCGATTCGACAGTTCGCTCATTGCTTTCTTTAATAGGTGCTCAGGCGAGCAAGCTCGGAGCTTTGCCATCTGGAGCCAACATTTCAACAGGGGTACAAATTGTCCCCCACTTGGATT
>CAZLPO010000224.1:0-2311 GCA_964561385.1 uncultured Prevotella sp. | reverse complement strand
GGCTACTCTCTCGGACAAGCGGAGGGCGGTGCTCTTCGACGTGTCGATGTTGAAACGTAAACGTAGAACGACTAACAAGCAGTGAACTATGAAACAGATTACAGAACGCTACAAGCGGGGCTTCGGCTACAACGGACTGACGAATGAGCTGACGCTGGCCGACGGTACACGTATTCGCGGTGCCTACAAGCTGATAGAGGCGGGCAGCGCCACGGCGAGCCACGACCCCATGAGAGGCTGGCAGAAGAGTGAGGGGTTTCCCACCGACCAGAACGGTCAGACGGTGAACGACCGCGACTATGAGCACGACCGCGAGGCTCAGCAGGTGACGGAGCGCATAGCCGAGCACTACGACCAGCGGGCACTACAGACGGCGGTGGTGGTGACACGGGACGGCATCGTGCTGAGCGGCAACGGACGCACGATGGCCGGCGACCTGGCCGCACAGTGGGGCACGGACACCGACTATGTGGACTATCTCTGCAAGTACCCGGAGCAGTTCGGGTTTACGATGGCGTGGGTGAAGACGCTGCGCCACCCAAGAGTGGTGTTCGAGGTGTTCCAGACACCGCCCTATACCACCGAGACCTTCGCCCGCTTCAATGCTCAGGAGATGAAGTCGATGAGCAAGACGGAGCAGGCGGTGAAGATGGGCAAGCTGGTGACCGACGAGCTGTTCCACCGTGTGTGCCGCACCATCAACCAGTACGATACGCTGGGCGAGTTCTACGGCGACGCAAGGGCTGCACTCGACGTGGTGAAGGATATGGTCAGCGAGGGTGTGCTCAGTCAGGTGCAGATGGCCGAGATGACGGACGGCGACCGGCTGAGCGATGCCGGGCAGGAGGTGATAGAGAACCTGCTTATCGGCAAGGCTTTCGAGCGGAACCCTGACGCGGTGCGGCAGACCACCTCTGTGCGCTCTATGCGCAAGATTATTATCACGGCACTGGCCGAGGTGGTGAACAGCATCTGCCTGGGGCCTGACTACTCGCTGGAGCAGGAGATGGCAAAGGCTATACGGCTGGTGTATGTCAGCCGCAGGACGGGTGGCTACCATGAGGGCGACCGTGTGAGTGGCTTTGCCCGTCAGATGACGATGTTCGGCGACGAGCAGACCGTGGCCGACATGACCGACGGGGCGATGCTGCTGATCAGCGATTTGCTGAACGACAAGCGATCGACACGACTGAAGAAGGTGCTGGCCATCTATAACCACCATGCCCAGGCTTCGGCCAGCGGCCAGGTGGATATGTTTACCGGCAGCGTGAAGACGAAGGCCGAGATACTCAGTGAGGTGTATCAGCTGCTGGGCTGCGATGCTGAGATACGCGACCTGATGGGTACGGCAGTGAGGGCACGGACGGAGGCGGCGAAGCAGGCGAAGGCTGCTGTGGTACAGCAGCAGACGGAACAGGCACAGGAGCCGACGTTTGCCGAAAAGCTGCGGGAGGCACTGCTGAAGCATTATCGGCTGGCGGCGTGAGAGAGATTGAACATTGAACATTGAACATTGAACATTGAACATTTCGACTATGGAGTATTTTGCAAACTGTATGACCCACGAGCAGCTGGAGCAGGAGCACAGAAGGCTTGTGATAAAGATGCACCCGGACAGGAACCCTAACGACCCGGAGGCTACGGCTAAGTTCCAGGAGATGCAGGCGCAGTATGAGGAGCGCAAAGCCGAGCTGAACGGCGACTACCGCAAGAGCGCCAAGGGGCGCGAGCGGAGAGAGCGGGAGCGCCGGGAGCGTGAGGAACGGGAGCGCAAGGAGCGCGAACGAAACCGGCTGGCCGAGGTGCTGGAGCAGGCACGGAAGAACCGGACGAAGAGCCACAAGAATATTCACTGCGGCGACTTCATCTATGCCCGACGGCTGAATACGCTGAACCTGACGAATGACTCTGGCGATGACGTGCTGCGCTATGTACTGAAGGACGGTGTGCAGGAAGAGACGGTGGTGATGGTGGAGCATATCGTGGAGTGCGATGACTTCTCGCTGATGAACGGCTCGCTGAGCAAGCTGATGGGCAGCATGGAGTCGGGTATCGTCTATGGTGGATGGGAAACCGTTCAGCAGGCCGACCCCGCCAGTGGCATCCGCAAGGCGAAGCGCGTGGCGAATGTGGTGCTGTTCCGCTCGCCAAGCTACTGCATGATGGGCAATCCGAAAGGCGACCCTACCATCCGCGACTATTACGTGATGCCTTACTACGAGGTGATGTTCAGCGACCAGTTGCACCGCATCAAGGCGCAGCTCGACCACGAGGCAGCGGAGAAAGCTCGCATTGAGGCGGAGCGCAAGGC
>CAZLPO010000223.1:0-2369 GCA_964561385.1 uncultured Prevotella sp. | reverse complement strand
TGCAGCCGAACCAAGCGATGTGTTTGCCCTCAGCGTGTCGCCAACCTCCATATAACGTTTGCAAGCTTCTTCACTATAGTAGAGCACACTATCCTCAATACCCAGTCGGCCATAGCAGGAGGCCTGTTTGTTGAAGAAGGCAAGGGCGGCCGTGGTGTCACGACCCATCATGGCATAGCGGTAGGCGATGCGTTCTTCTTCCAACTGATTGGATGCAACACTTGCCTGTCATGTCAGCCCTCTTTCGCTACTGAGCAAGCACCTCGAGTCCGCGGCGGACGATGTCGCTCTGTTCGTTGATGATGGCGAAGTACTCGCTCATGTCCCAGAGGTCGCGGGCGATGAGGGCCTTGAGCTGGAGACGGAGGAAGGGGAGTGTGCGCTGCAGCTCATCGTCGTCCTTGGGCTTGACGTTCTGCTTGGCAGCCTCAGCAATGACGGCATCGATGAGCGACTGGGGCACCTCGAACTGCGCGCGGAAGGTACCGAAGTCGGGATACTGCTTGCGCAGTTGCTTGCGGTGGTTGTCGATGTAGCGCAGGTTCTGCTGTATGATGATGCTCTTGGCAGCGAGCTGACGGTGGAACGGTGTGTAGCGCATGGTGTCGAGCGGCACGAAATGGTCGGGCATGATGCCGCCACCGCCATAGACGGTGCGGTGCTCGCGGAGCGTATAGAACCGCAGGGAGTCGGCGAAGTGGATGCTGTCGCGGTTGGTGAGCTCACCATGCTTCAGGCGGTTGACCATGTCCATGGCGTAGTCCTTGCCGCCGCCCTTGGTATAGGGCTTTTGGATGCAGCGGCCCGTGGGCGTATAATAATGGGCGATGGTGAGGCGTATCATGGAGCCGTCGGGCAGATCGATGGGGCGCTGTACGAGGCCCTTGCCGAAGGAGCGGCGGCCGACGACGGTGGCGCGGTCCTGGTCCTGCAGGGCGCCGGTGACAATCTCGGCAGCAGAGGCAGAGTACTCATCGACAAGAACGACCACGCGGCCGTCGAGCATCTGTCCGCGGCCGTTGGCACGGTAGTCCTGACGCGGCACGCGTCGTCCCTCGGTATAGACGATGATGTCGTCCTTCTGCAGGAACTCGTTGGCGATGTCGACGGCTGCCTGCAGGTAGCCGCCGCCGTTCTCCTGGAGATCGAGCATGAGGTGGCGCATGCCCTGCTTACGGAGCTGTTGAAGGGCGTCCATGAACTCGTTGTAGGTGGTGGCGCCGAAGCTGCCGATGCGGATATAGCCCACCTCGGGACGAATCATATAGAAGGCATCGACGGACTTAACAGGTATCTTGTCGCGCGTAACGGTGAACGTGAGGCGGTCGCGGATGCCCGTGCGGACGACGCCCAGCACCACCTTCGTGCCCTTGGGACCACGCAGACGGTGCATGATCTCCTCCTTCGACATCTTGACGCCGGCGATGGCGGTGTCGTTGACGGTGATGATGCGGTCGCCAGCGATGATGCCCACCTTCTCGGAGGGTCCGTTGGTGACGGGCTGAATGACCATGAGCGTATCGTCGACGATGTTGAACTGCACGCCGATGCCCTCGAAGTTACCCTGCAGGGGCTCGTTCATCTGCTTCACCTCCTTGGGTGTGGAATAGGTGGAGTGTGGGTCGAGCTTCTCGAGCATGCCACGGATGGCATCCTCGACGAGCTTCTGTTCGTCGACGGAGTCGACATAGAAGTTGGTGGTGGCGATCTCGGCTATCTGGAGCTTGCGGAGGGGGGAACTGCCGCCCATGTCGATGCGCATCTGGGCGAGAGCAAAGAGGGGGTGTAGCGATAGAATCGCTACGAAAAGAACGGTTTTTCTTAAGATTATTTGCAGCGATAAAATCGCTGCACACACTGTTTTTTTATTCATATTGATCTTCGTCGGGTCTGTCTTCCTCGATGACGAGGTTATCGATAATGAAGTTCTGGCGCTCCATGGTGTTCTTGCCCATGTAGTACTCCAGGAGCTTTTGTACCTGGTCGGTCTTGTGGAGCGTCACCTGCTCAAGACGGATGTCGGGGCCGATGAAGCCGGCAAACTCCTCAGGTGAGATCTCGCCGAGGCCCTTGAAGCGGGTGATCTCGGGATCGGGTCCCAGTTCGGCAATGGCCTTGAGGCGCTCCTCCTCGCTGTAGCAGTAGCGGACGATGAAGTCAGAGCCACCCTTGGATGATGCCAAGGGAGTGGTGGCAGAGCCCTCGGCTGACGCCGAGGGAGTGGTGGCGGCGCGAGACTTCTTGATCTTGGAGCGTTTGTTGCGGACGCGGAAGAGGGGAGTCTGGAGGACGTAGACGTGGCCCTTCTTGATCAGTTCGGGGAAGAACTGGAGGAAGAAGGTGATGATGAGCAGGCGGATGTGCATGCC
>CAZLPO010000222.1:0-2374 GCA_964561385.1 uncultured Prevotella sp. | reverse complement strand
TGGCCAGACGGGCAGCCGTGGGCGAGATGCCACCGGCAGCTGTCAGATAGACGTGGTAGTCGTCGCCAGCCTCCTCAATGTCGCACACCTCGAGGATGGCCCAGTCGACATCGCCGTAGAAGCCGTAGCGCAGCTCCTGTGCCATGTGACTCAGGTGCAGGTCGTTATAGGGAATCTCGCCCAGGTTGACGTGCTTGCGGAAGTCGGGGTTCGTGGTATAGGGTGCGCGGTAGAGGATGGCCTGTGCGTTTGCCAGGTCGCCGTCGGTCGACTGTCCTGTGGATGCGCCAGTGAAGATGGCAACCTTGAACTCACGTCCTGCCTCATGCTCGGCGACGGCAATCTTTGCCAGTTCCTTGGTCGTAGCCTTAGCTACGCCGGCAGGTGTGAAACCACTCATGGCGATATGGTCGCCATTCTTAATCAATGCTGCAGCCTCGGCAGCGGTCATACGTGCATACATAATTTACTATTTGACGATTTTACAAATTTTGCGTGCAAAATTACATAAAATCGCTCGGCTGACAAAATAAAACGGGAGTTTTTTATTCGGGGAAGTGGTACACGAGATACTGCGAGTTGGGCTCGGTGGGATAGTTGGTGAGCCGTCCGGAGCGTGTTCTTTTCACCAAACAGCAGTTTCTCGCCATTATAGACCTTCCACACACTGTGATAGAGTTGGATGCCATTGGCGGCATTCCCGTTCGTGCCCTTTCCGTCGCAGAGGACGGCGGCATAACGCGCGCCTTCATGCACATAGCGGTGCCCGTCCATTTCAAACCAGTCAATGTGTTCTTGCTGAGGCACACAGACGACGCTCCCCACCGGCGAAAGGACAACTACCCGCTACTCCAGCTGGTCGAAGCGCAACTGCACATCGTCATAGACCACGCCATCGTAGCAGACGCGGCCTTTATACAGGTCTGTCGTACCCTTGTAATACGGTATGTCGTGCCACTGCGCCGTCTGGTACTGCGGTTCCACCACTCCTATATACAGGCGTGCAAAGTCAGAAGCAGAGGAGAAGAACTCCTGCGCTCCGGCAGTCTGCACGATGAGCATCATACAGGCCAACAGCAACAAATACTTTTTCACGTCTTTAGTTGATTCTACCTATATTAACGCGTAAGTCAGCGAAACACTGCACGACCACCCCAAACATTAACAATCTTTCACGTCTCTATAGCTGCTGCACCAGCACGTCCCAGACGGCGATGATGTGACAGACTGAGCCTGCCAGCACGAAGAAGTGGAACACGGAGTGCATGTACTTGCGCTTGTTCAGCGAGTAGAAGACGGCGCCGGTGATGTAGCTGACGCCCTCGGCAATGAGCCAAATGACGGCCGCGGGCGACACGCTGTCGAGCAGCGGCTTAAAGGCGACGAGCACGCTGAGGCCCATGCCCACGAAGCAGAAGGTCTCGAGGTTGGAGTGCTCCTTCAGACGGATGAAGCTGACGATGGTGCCCGCGATGGCGCAGGTCCAGACGAACGTGAAGAGCGACCAGCCCCAGTAACCCTGTTCGCGCAGGGCGGTCAGCGTCAGCGGCGAGTACGAGCCGGCAATGTGCCAGTAGATGGCGGCGTGGTCCCAGCGCCGCAGCCGCTCTTTCCACTTGGAGTGGTGACGGATGGAGTGATAGATGGTGGAGGCGGCGTAGCTACAGAGCATGCCGAAGAGGTAGAGTATGACGCCGATGCGTGCCCAGTTGTTGTCGCTCTGGAAGCACCAGACGAGGAAGATGATGCCGAAGACGACGCCCAAGAGAATGCCTCCACCATGGGAGGAGGCATTCCATATCTCTTCTTTCTTCGTGTAACGTATCATGACGGGTCTGTTAGTCGTCGGCCAGCGTGAAGTCGAGCTGGCGTTTCTCAATGTTGGCGCGGGCCACTTTTATACGCACGGGGTCGCCCAGCTGGTACTTCGTGTGGTGGCGGCGGCCGATGAGACAGTAGTGGGCCTCGTCGAACTCGTAGTAGTCGCCCTTGAGGTCGCGCATGGGTACCATACCCTCGCAGTGGTTCTCGTCAATCTCGACATAGATGCCGTACGACTGGATGCCCGAGATGTGGCCGTCGTACTCCTCGCCCAGCTTGTCGGCCATGAACTCCACCATCTTGTACTTGATGCTCTCGCGCTCGGCGTTCTGGGCCGTCTGCTCCATGTCGCTGGAGTGCTCGCACTGCTCCTCGTAGTACTTCTGGTTGGCGCTTCGGCCGCCCTCCTGGTAACGTGTCAGCAGACGGTGCACCATCGTGTCGGGATAGCGGCGTATGGGCGACGTGAAGTGGGTGTAGTAGTCGAAGGCCAGACCATAGTGCCCGATGTTATGGGTGGAGTACTTGGCCTTCATCATGGCGCGCAGGGCAA
>CAZLPO010000221.1:0-2374 GCA_964561385.1 uncultured Prevotella sp. | reverse complement strand
ACTCAAAACAGGAATGAAGAGAATGATAGGAATCTGCCTTTTCGTCGCACTCACGGCGGCGTGTAATCAAGGCAACCACACCTGGGGAACCGGAGAGGATTTCCGATATGTGGAATTCTCTCACATCCTTTCAGACTCCACGATTACGGCAGACAGCCTTGCCGTAGAGATGGGAGGCAATATCAAGGCACATGCAGAAAACGTGATGCCGAAAACAGGAGTGGCTTACATCGAACAGAGAACTGGCGACCGATGGACCATCACACTGAGCAATTCACCCGATAGCATAGGCTATGGAAAGGCTTACTACGAACAGGGCAGCGGATCAGCTATCTCGTTGCAGACACAGCTGAAACTGCGAGGACATGGTTTCTTCCTGATAGATGAACTGACAGGAAGGAGATGGAATGGTGCCCCTGGGCTCCTCTACGTCTATGCCAGCTGCGACAGCATTGGTATCACCGACGGCGTCTCCCGACGTATCTTTGTGACTGCCGATGTACTGCCGACTCCTAACGACTCCCTGCACAAACCGAAGTGTAGCTCCGCCGTGAAGGGACAGGCTCACTCGCAATGGATCAAGGAAGGAAAGGAACTCGTCTATATCGATGCTTCTGGCTGTATCATGAAGAACAACTGGACACACGACGGCTTCTATGTCGATGGCGAGGGCCACTGGGATCCCTTTACGCCCAGTCTGGAAAAAGACTTGCTGGCCGACGGTTTCTACACCTGGGGCAACTGGGGCAGTTGGGAGGGCAAGCAGATGACCTTCAAACTGACAACGGATGCCGACGGCATACGCCGGGGCACTGCCGTGCTCAGCATACGCATGGTGAAGGACCAAGAGGAACTGGAGAATTACATCGTCACCGCGACGGGTAACAGTACTTACCTGCTGGTAAAGGCCGACAACGACACCCTGCGCTATCATGCTACTATCTTCGATGAGGGCATACCGGGCAAGGGTCGGCAGATGCTACTTTCGGGCTATGGCAAGACGGAATGGTACGAATGAGAAACGTGAGTAATTAGATAATCTGTAAATTGAGATAATGATGAATAAACTGGTATTGACCATTATTGCAACCGGGCTGTTGATGACGGCCTGTAATGCTGGCCGCCAGAACATCAACGGCGGCGACAGTGACCAACCCATCATGGACGGCTGGACGTTCGAACAGGCTTCCGAGTTCTGGCTTGCCTCTGTGCTGACCGATGAACGCACTGCCGTTCTCAATGGCGAGGGCGAGTGGCTCACGCCCGACTCGCTGGCTCACCTGACGAAGGGCCATGTGCGGGTGAAGTTGCCCACTTACAACGGTAATCCGATGCCGCACTGGGGCGTCACTTACCGACAGCCCCAGACGGGTGGATTCATCATCTTCCGTGATTCTGCGGCCACACACCCGACGGTCAGCGGCGACACTTTACATAGCATCGGACTGGCCCACTACCATTTCTGCGACGACATGCTCCCTGAGTCAGCCGACACCACCGTCTTCGTACAAAGTCGGGGCAAGGGCTTGTTTACCGGCTTTCTAATGAACCGCGTTCGTAAGCACCACGATGACGGCACCTGGACATGGCAACAGAACGGCAATCCAGAGTGGTTCCCCTTCATCGTCAGCGTATATCCCGGCGGCGACAGCCTCCTGGTGAGCCGCGGTCTGAATCCCGTGGAGGTCTTTGTGATTGAGAAATTGGGAGATTGAGAGATTGAGAATGATGGATAGTCAAACAACGGGCAGGGTGACCCTCTGTCCCGACGGCAAGTACCGCTGGGCCTACGAGGTCAACCTCTTCAAGAACGCGTCAACCTTCTACGATGTCGTCAAGGTGATCGGACTGACGCTGGGACCGGTCTATGGCATGATGCTCATCATGGGCATCTTCGTGGCCGACGACTGGAGCGTGGTATGGCCCATGACGCTGGCGTTTTTCTGTATAGCCCTGGGCTTGTGCTTGCTCTGCCTCATCATCTACTGGATATGGGCAGCGGCTAACGGCGGCCGTTATGCTGCGCTGTTCGAGATGGACGAGCATGGCATCACCCACAGCCAGATGCAGAAGCACGTCAGGCAGCAGCAGATTGTCAGCAGTATCGGGGTCGCCGTGGGACTGGCCACAGGCAAGCCCGGCGTCATCGGCAACTCTCTACTGGCCGCCAGCGTCAACGAGTGGAAGTCCAATTTCGCCTCGGTGCGTAAGGTGAAGGCAGTTCCTCACCGCAAACTCATCAAAGTCAGTGAACTGCTGACCAAGAACCGCATCTTCGTGGACAATCCCGAGGACTACAAGTTCGTGCTCGATTACATCCGTCAGCGATGTCCGAGAGTCAATCGCCCATGAACTGTCCGATGAAGAAGACGGC
>CAZLPO010000220.1:0-2380 GCA_964561385.1 uncultured Prevotella sp. | reverse complement strand
GGTCGAAGTTCAGCGTGACGGCCTCGGTGCGGTCGCTGAGGCTGACGGTGTTCTCGGTGAAGACGGGAGTCAGGGTGATGTCTTCGTTGACGGTCACCTCGTCGCCAGCCTTATACTCGTTCTCGCCGTCGGTCCATCCGGTCAGCGTCTGTCCCTCAATATATAAAGAGGTGTTGGCGGGGATGGTTACCTTAGAGCCGGTTTCCACCTTCTGTGCTGCAGGAGCAGTACCCTCGGCACCGGCAGTACCCTTGTCGAAGGTCAGCGTAGCCTCACTGGGGATGTCGGCCGGGTCGACAGCCTCGATGGCGATGTAGGTGGGATAGCCGCCGCCGTCGATAGTAAGAGTGGCAGCCTCAGTACCTTTGTAGTATCCAGAGACAACATTCCCTGTTGCTGTGGACGTCCAGATGGTCCCCTTGTTGCTGAACGAGGCAACGGTCTCGTCGCCTACCTTGACGGTGGTGGGGGAGTCGCTCCAGGGCTGTGTGCCTGAGGTGACCTTCACGGGTCCTTCCACATTGACGGTGATGTTGACCGAAGCCCAGCACTGATTGCTGTGCCACTTGCCGCTGACAACACAGGCGGCGTTGGCGGCGTCAGCAGCCACGCGGCTTACTGTTCCGTCCTCTGCCACGGCGATGCCGAAGGCTGCAACATTACCCCACTGCTCCTTCTCGCTCTCTTCGAGCAGGTTGCCGTTGGTCAGGTCAATCTTGATGTCTCTCCAGGTAGCAACGGGCGCTTCGGGGTTGGCAGCGTTGAAGGCGTCGATGGCGTCCTGCAGGGCCTGGGTGGCAGCGGCATACTCCGCAGCCGTCTTGCTTGCAGCGTCCTTCACGGCCTCGGCGGCGGTGATGGCGGCAGCCAGGTCGTCAGCACCGTTCTTGCCGGTGGTATCGATGGCCTTAGCCTCCTGAATCTTGTCCTTCAGTGCCTGCTTGTTCGTGGCCTGGGCCTCAATCTCTGCAATTTCCTCAGGGGTGAGGTCGGCAGTCTTCTGGATGTAAACGAAGTCAAGTGCATAGTTTGCACTGCCTCCAGTAAATGTCAGGTCTGCTTCAACGGGAAGCATAAACTCTTCGCTGGGGAACTCACCCCAGCCGCCATTACCATTGAATTCAAGAACAGTGACCTCCCCAATGTTGAAGGTAAACTTCGTACCTGTGTTAGAGTAGCATGCTCCAGTCACTTTGTAGTGGCCAGGTGTCAGCGTCGTAATCTTGGCATTTGTGCCATAGGCACCATAGCCGCCGGCGCAGCGAATCTGAATGTTGCTGTTTGTGGCCGGGGTCAGTGTCTCAATGGCTTCGGCTTCTTTCAGGAAGACAATACCCGTAGTCTCGGTAGCAGTGTATGATACCGTCTCGGCTTTGTTGTTCTCGTCCAGCGTGAAAGTCTTTCCAAACCAGGGGTTAGAGCTATTCTTCGGTCCTTTGTAGAGTGTACCCTCGCTAACCTGGTAGTAGGGCCAGTAGTAGGTCACAGAATTGCCTTCAAAGTCGCTTTCTTCCTTGAGCGTTTCTCCGAGACTTGTCGTAATGGTGTAGTTATAGGTGGCTGCCTCACGATACGTCAGCGTGATGACGTTGCTTTCTGCATTGGCCACAGCTTTCTGGGTCGTGTTGCCGCTCTCATAGATGTATTTTACGTTGTCCTTAGTGATGGCAGCCATCTCGTCGGCAGAAGCCGTGAAATTCTCGCCGATAGCGAAGCCCGTGTGCTCGTACCTGCCAATCTCGGTGTCGCCATACTTGCAGAGGATGGTATATGATGTCGTTGCTGATGCGTCAGCAGTGGTAATGACGAGGGTAGGAGCCTTGTCGGTAGAGCCTTTGCCATAGAGGTCTGCGCTCTGGCCGTGATTGGACAGCATAAGAATAATATAATTCTTTTCTGCCGCAACTTGAGTCAGAACAGCATTCGTTACATTCATTGTTAAGTTGAGGAAATCTTTGGCGGTTCCTTGATCGTTTGTAACAACTGTACCAATAGTTGTGTTGGTTGGGATGGACACACGGTCCGCTCCGTCAAATGCTGTGAAGTCAAAGTCAGCAGCAGTTACGTGATAGACAGTGTTGTTTCGGTCGCCTTTTCTTCCTCCTTGGTGAGTGTTGAAGGTAAGTGTTGCGGATGTAACGGTATGTCCACTTGGAATCTCGAATGAGAATTTCATGTAGGCCTGACCGCTCCATGTATTGTTGCCGTTGTAATTGTTGAAATGTTCTGCGGCAGTGTTGTGAGTGTTGGTAATTGCGCTTGTAGAGTTACCAACGCACGAAGCCGCAGTTTCCTCTAACGTGGCATCAATGACATTTGCCCATCCGCTGCTGGTCCACATGGTCATGACCATGAGTAGCAGAAGTGAGCGTAACAGACC
>CAZLPO010000219.1:0-2418 GCA_964561385.1 uncultured Prevotella sp. | reverse complement strand
CCCGCATCGTGGGCATGGGTGCCCTGAAGTATTTCATCCTCAAGGTCGATGCGCGCAAGAACATGCTGTTCAACCCCGAGGAGTCCATCGACTTCAACGGCAACACCGGTCCCTTCATCCAGTACACGTATGCGAGAATACGCAGTATTCTGCGCAAGAACATGGGTCCTATGAGTCCCATAAGTCCTATGAGTCCCATAAACTCCAAGGAAGTCGAGCTCATCCAGAAGATGAACGAGTTCCCCGCTGCTGTCGAGCAGGCAGGCAAGGACTACTCGCCCTCGGGCATCGCCAACTACTGCTACGAGCTGACGAAGGTCTTCAACCAGTTCTACCACGACTACTCGATCCTCAACGAGCCCGACGCCGACAAGCGTGCCGTCCGCCTCATGCTGGCCCGCAACGTGGCTAAGATCATCAAGAGCGGCATGTCGCTGCTGGGCATCGAGGTTCCAGAGCGTATGTAATGACTGACACGGAGCCGACATCGGGATTCGTCAGACCAGACCACTTCCTGAAGACAGACCGCTTCACGGACTTTTCCACCGTGCCCAGCAGAGGATATGGTCTGCTGACACGGGCGAAGCGTCATGGGCGATGGTGGCTGCTGAAAGGGCTGAAAGAGCCCTATCGGCAGGACACTATCTTTCAGGCCTTCTTACAGAAAGAGTTTGAAATAACCAGCCAGTTGCAACACCCCATGGTAGTATCGGTTTCTTCGCTTGAAGAAGTCGATGGTTTGGGGCTTTGTATTGTCATGGAGTGGATAGAAGGTCTGACGCTGAAGGATTGGCTCGCACAGGGAGAACATACGATGAAACAGCGTCGCCATGTGGCGGATATGCTTTTGGAAGCATTAGCCTACGTGCATAGCCGCCAGACACAGCACCGCGACCTAAAACCCTCAAACATCATGCTCACGCATGACGGTCAGTACCTAAAGCTCATCGACTTCGGTCTTTCTGACACCGACAGCCACACCATCCTGAAAGCCCCTGCAGGCACTGAGGGCTATATGGCTCCCGACGGCCCGTCAGACATTTACTCTTTGGGCCGCATCCTCCGCGAGTTACGCTTAGGATGGTTGGCAAATAAGGTTGCTTGGAAGTGCTGTGCTCCGCTGCATCAGCGCTATACCGATATAGCCTCCATACAAAAAGCCCTACACCGCTGCTGGTACTGGCCACGACGTATATCAGCCATCGTCTGTTTGCTCGCTTTGATTGTCAGTGTCTATATCATCGGCATCACCCAAACCCAGTCGCGCCATCAGGCAGAGATGCAGGTACTCAATGATTCACTGACGCACATCAAACAGCAGAATGAAGCAAATAAGATAGCCCTTCTGTCTACACAGGCCGCCGTCGACAGCCTACACTCACGAGTGACGATAACAGAGAATCTACAGCAAGCGGAAAGGACTGCCGTCCAAGAACGTCAGGCTTACATTCAGGCAGCCAAGAGGGAGATTGACCGAAAAGTCAAGACGTATGGCATAGAGCAGGAACTGGACACCGTCAGCTGCCAGCGTAACATCACCATCCCATTCTTGAGAATCACCGATGAACTTATCATGGCTACCAAAGAGCCGGAATTAAAGGAATACATTCAGGAGCGCTACCGCAAACCCTGGATAAAGCGGATGCAAGAACTACCCTTCGATTGATTTATTCGCACACCTCCACCACCACGCCGTCCTTCTGCCCTGCCACATAGACCATTGCCGGTTGTCCCTGATGCACCACTTCGTCCAAATAAAGCGGCTCGTGCTGTATCATCAGGTGGCAGCGGAATGTATCGCCCACACTTAGTTTGGTGTTCTCCGCCTCAACAATCTCAAACTGACTGCCGCCCAGATGCCGGACGACGATTCTGCGGTCTGGCCGCCACGTGATGATGAGCCGCTGGCCGCGCCTCATATTCTCCGTTGCGACCCTCTCCTCCGTCTTAACACCACTCTGCACCTCGTTCAGCCGTCCCACCTGCGTACAGAAGTCTTCGTAGTCCCTGTAGCCCACAAAGCGCGCCAGCACATCCAGCGTATGAGGCCGTGTCTTCACCTCCTCATTCTTCAGGTATCCCCATAGTCGTTTCAGTGTCGTCGGCGACAACCTCTCGCGCGTATGCGTTAATAATAGGTGGCTCAGTTCCTCAAAGTCCCGTGCCTCCTTTAGCGGACGTCCCACCGTCCGCTCCACCTCCTGTTTCAGCAAATCCTGTTTCATGGCGCGAAGATACGAATTATTCTCTAATTCTGCAAGCCCATAGACAAAAAGGACTGAAAAGGACTTGCGGCAACGTGGCTTTCGGGTTAAATTTGCGCCCGAAGTAAAAAAATCGGCTCACAATGTTGCAACTTTTAAAAATAATGCCTATCTTTGCCCCGTCAGTTGAGAAAGACTGGCGACATCGAGGAGA
>CAZLPO010000218.1:0-2431 GCA_964561385.1 uncultured Prevotella sp. | reverse complement strand
AATGAATAAAGCCATCCTATTCTATATCGTCGCCGGCCTCTGCCTGTTCGGCTGTGGCAATACCAAAAAGAGTGCGACAGAAACCATGAAGACGGAGCAGCCTGTAGGGCCTGCTTTCTCAGCCGATTCGGCCCTACTCTACTGTCAGCAGCAATGTGACTTCGGTCCGCGCACCATGAACAGCGAGGCGCACGAACGTTGTGCCCAGTGGATAGCCGACAAGTTTCGCCAGGCGGGCATGCAGGTCAGTTTGCAACAAGCCACGCTGACGGGCTATGACGGCACACCGCTGCAGGCGACAAACATCATAGCCAGTTATCGTCCCGAACAGAAGGAGCGCATCATGCTCTGCGCCCACTGGGACAGTCGTCCCTGGGCCGATAACGATCCTGACGAGGCTAACCACAAAAAGCCCGTACTGGCCGCCAACGACGGTGCTTCGGGCGTTGCCGTGATGCTGGAGATAGCAAGACTTCTCGATTCCGAAATCGGCATTGACTTTGTCTGCTTCGACGCTGAAGACTGGGGCGTGCCGCAGTGGGCCGACTACAAGGGTAACGATGGTGACACCTGGGCTCTGGGAGCGCAGTACTGGTCCACGCATCAGCATGACGGCCATAAGCCACGCTTCGGCATCCTGCTCGATATGGTTGGCGGTCAGGGCGCCCGTTTCTATCAGGAAGGTGTGTCGCTGTACTACGCGCCTGACGTTGTCCGGCGTGTCTGGGCTGCTGCCGAGACCGTCGGCTTCGGCAGTTACTTCCCCAACGAAGAAGGCGGACAGATTACCGACGACCATGTGCCCGTAAACCAGAAAGCCGGCATTCCCTGCATTGATATCATTCCCCATTATCCTGACTGCGCCCAAAGTTCATTCGGCCCCACATGGCACACTGTGAAGGACGACATGGAGCATCTGGACAAGAACACGCTACAGGCCGTTGGGCAGACGCTTATACAAGTGATATATGGCGCTGGCGCTAGTGAATAATGAATAATGGAGAATGGAGGCGATTAATCAGTTTTTTTCTGTTCTTAGCAGTTATCTCTGGGGATGGCCCATGATTGTTCTGCTGTTAGGAACACATGTGTTCCTGACTTTCCGCCTGCGCATTCCACAACGCAAGCTACTGACAGGCATGCGCCTCTCCATCAAACGCGACAAGGAAGCAACGGGCGACGTCAGCCAGTTTGGTGCACTTGCCACAGCGCTGGCCGCCACCATCGGTACCGGTAACATCGTGGGCGTGGCCACAGCCGTCGCACTGGGTGGTCCTGGTGCCGTCCTGTGGTGCTGGCTCACCGGTATCTTCGGCATTGCCACCAAGTATGCCGAGGGCCTGCTGGCTATCAAATATCGCGTCAAGGGAAGGGACGGACACATCTATGGCGGACCCATGTATGCCTTGGAGCGCGGCCTCAACATGAAGTGGCTCGCCGTGCTCTTTGCCATTTTCACGACCATCACCTCGTTTGGTATCGGCTGTACCGTTCAGGCCAACTCCATTGCCCTTTTGGCCAACGAGACATTCGGCGTGCCAACCTGGGTCGTCGGCATCTTCATCTGCCTGCTTGCCGGCGCTGTCATTCTGGGCGGCGTGCGCGCCATTGCCCGCGTCTGCACCATTCTTGTGCCTTTCATGGCCGTGCTCTACGTGTTGGGCTGTATAACCATCCTCTGCATGAACAGTGCCTATGTGTGGCCTGCCATCGAACTCATTGTGCGCTCAGCCTTCAATCCCTCAGCAGCTGGCGGTGGTTTTATTGGCAGCACGGTCATGTTGGCGGCTCGCTACGGCATCTCACGTGGCTTGTTCTCCAACGAGAGCGGTCTGGGATCGGCACCTATCGTCGCTGCCGCTGCACAGACGCGCAATCCCGTCCGCCAGGCACTTGTCTCCAGCACAGCTACCTTCTGGGACACCGTGGTTATCTGCGCGCTCACGGGACTGGTTCTCGTCAGCAGCATCATCGCCTACCCCGATATCACCTTTGCCGATGGTGCTGCACTCACCAAGGTCGCCTTCTCCAAGATTCCTTACGTCGGCGCACCGCTGCTGGCCTTCGGCATCCTCACCTTTGCCTTTAGCACCATCCTAGGCTGGAGTTACTACGGCGAGAGTGCTGCCAACTATATCAAGAAGAGCCAGACACATCTCCTGTATCGCATTCTCTACCTCATCGCGCTCTTCTTTGGCTCCATCATCAACCTCAACGTCATATGGAACATTGCCGACTGCATGAATGCACTGATGGCCATCCCAAACTTGATTGCCCTATTGTTGCTCAGCGGCGTTGTCGCAAGCGAGACCAAGAAGTACCTGTGGGGCAACCGGCTTGACGAAATATATCCACCAGACAGGAACTAAAATCATCAAAATATTACGTAATATAAAAAAAAGAGAATCTCATTATGTGGGCCATGGTGCGA
>CAZLPO010000217.1:0-2462 GCA_964561385.1 uncultured Prevotella sp. | reverse complement strand
TCAGGTAGAACGACAGTTCCGTGAGCAGACAGACGGCACCACAACAGTCGCCCGTATAGCCACGCAGACGGCTCCAGATAAAGCGGTAGAGGAAGTACATGGTCAGCGCCGGAACAAAGAGCAGCGGCATGGGGTCGAAGGACAGGGGCCACCAGCAGCACACCACGACTGCCATAGGCAGCAGTCCCTGCACAGCCAGTCCCAGACCGGCCCGCAGCGATGCCTTACGGTAGACGGTGTGACTCTTCGCCGTCTCCTCCGTTCGGGCGTACGGCATCATCTGTGTCAGCTGGCTACTGACCATCTTGGCATAGGGGTCGCCCACAATGACTGCCAGCGCAGCCACCAGCGGCGGCAGACTGTAGAGCACGGCAGCCAGCAACAGCACGTAGAGCAGCAGGGCCAGCACGCCGTAGGTCCCGATGTGGGAGTCTTTCATGATGGCAAGCACACGCTGGCGGTTGCTGCCGCCACCCCCGAAGCCGTCGAAGAAGTCGGCCAGTCCATCCTCATGGAGTGCACCCGTGAGCAGCAGACGGCTCACGATGGCTATCAGGACGACCACGGGCCATGGTAGCAGAAAGCTTCCGCCGTATAGCACGGAAGCCATCACACCTCCCGTGAGCCAACCCGTCAGCGGCCAGTACTCAACGACACTCGCATAACACTCACGCGGTGGCTGATGCAGACGCCAGAAGGGCAGACGTGTAAAAAAGATGAAGGCGGCCAGGATACGGTCCTGCCAGCGTGTTGAGTCTATGGGTGTTTCCATCATCGGTCAGAAGTATTTGGTGATATGTGCATTGTCGAAGTTATTCATCTCGTTCACCATGCGCACGGCAGAATCGAGTAGCGGGAAGGCACAGAGAGCCCCCGTCCCCTCCCCCAGCCGCAGCCCCAGCTGCAGCAGCGGACGGGCACCGACCAGGTCGAGCATGCGGCGGTGACCACTCTCATCGCCGCAATGGGTAAATACCATATAGTGCTGAGCATCGGGATACAGGCGGATGGCGGCAATGGCACAGGCAGTCATAATGAAGCCGTCGACAAGCACCAGCACGCGATGCTCGGCGGCGCGCAGCATGGCACCGATGGCAGCCACCATCTCGAAGCCGCCGAAGTAGCGTACCACCGCCGGGGTGTCATACTGAGGCACAGTGACAAGAAAACGGTCCAACGCCTCACGCAGCACTTCGTACTTGTGGCGGATGCCTGGGGTGTCAAGGCCGGCACCGGCACCGACACATTCCTCCAGAGGGATATTACCGAAAAGGCTCATCCATATGCTGCTGGGCGACGTGTTGCCGATGCCCATCTCGCCGATGCTCAGCACCTGGCAGCCAGAAGCCACACACTCATCGGCGAGCGAGGCTCCGACATCGATGCAACGGCAGAACTCCTCGTCGTTCATGGCAGCCTCGAAGCGGAAGTTACGTGTGCCACGGGCTATCTTACGGTCAACGATGCCGGGGACGTCATGGAGGTCGTGGTCAACGCCTACATCAACGATGCGGAGGTCGAAGCCGTGCTGGCGACAAAACATGTTGACGCCACCCCCGCCACGGGTAAAGTTAATCATCTGCTGCCACGTGACGTCACGCGGCGACACGCTGACGCCCTCGCGTTCGATGCCGTGGTCGGCGCCGAGGAGCAGGTGGCAGGGATGGTTGAGCGAAGGGCTCAGCGTCTGCTGTACGAGACACACCTGCAGGGCCACCTCCTCCAGACGTCCCAAAGAGCCCTTGGGTTTGTTCAGGTGGTCTATCTTTGCCTGGACGGCGGAGCGCATTGCCTCGTCAGGCTTTTCTATCTTAAAATCTCTCATTTTTTACCTTTTTACCTTTACCGCGATTCCGCTCACCATGAGTACCACCTCGTCAGCCTGACTGGCCACATACTGGTTCATCCACCCCTGGAGGTCGGTGAACCGTCGCTGCAAGGCGTTCTCGCTCGTGCCGCCACTCCCTATCTCATTGGTCACGAAGATATAGGTAGCGTCATGGGCGGTAAAGCGGTCAAACTCCGCCTTCGCCATGTCCAGCACCGCCTCTGGACGGGAGTCCTGGACAAAGTAGTTGGTGAGCCACAGCGTGATACAGTCAATGACCACCACACGGCCCGTCAAGTCGTGACGGCCAAGCTCGCGTTCCTCCTCGATGTTGGTCCACTGCGGTCCACGGCGCTCCTGGTGGCGCACGACACGCTGGTGGAACTCCTCGTCCCAGATGTGGGCTGTCGCTACGTAGACGGGATGGTCGGTTAGCGACAGAGCCAGCCGCTCGGCCTCGCGGCTCTTGCCCGACCGCTGCCCACCGGTAATCAGAATAATCTTTCGCATAGCAGATAAGTAGTTATGACGAGCACGAGCATCAGGAGCTCGGCACGACGGTTGACGGCAATGGCACGGCGCATGTCACTGGTGGTGAGAGGGCGCTCGGTGTCGCCGATATCGGGTTTGGGAA
>CAZLPO010000216.1:0-2465 GCA_964561385.1 uncultured Prevotella sp. | reverse complement strand
GATGATGGTTTGCTTCATGTTCATATATGTACTGTTTACTTGTTTTCTTTCTTTGGTTTCTGCGAGAAACGGTAACTGACGGTGAGGAGGGCGTAGCGGCGCATGGAGTTGGTCCAGGTCTCGGTGCGGCCCTGGGCGTTGATGTTATAGTTTAGACTACTGACCTGACCCAAGAGGTCGTAGCCGCGAAGCTTTAGGAGCCATTGGCCTTGATGGAACGACTTGGTGAGCGAGGCATCCCAATAGAGGCGGTTGTCGTTCATCTCCGCGTCGGTGTAACCTCTGCGCGAGTGCATCGTGAGGTCGGTGTCAATGGTGAAGTTCCACGGCAGCTTGTAATTGCCGTTCAGTCCGTAACTGATGTCCCAGACGTCGGTGGGCTGCTCGCCTAAGGTGATGTTGCGGTGGATGTTGCGGTAACCTATATCGCCTTTGGCTTGCAGTGTGAGTATTTCTTTCTGGAAACTGATGCTGGGTTTGTAGTTCAAGGTGAAGATACCGACGCGGCTCAACTCGGCATCGGTGCTGCCCGTGGCGATGGCCAGTCCAGTACTCCTATTATAGCCAAGCCCCAGCTCGTTGCCGATGTGCCAGGACTTCTGCTTGTCCAGGGCGCGGCTCCAGTTCAGTGTCATCCTCGTGTTCCAGTTGCCGCTGCTGATGTTTTCCGGCCGGTAGGTGCGCACGCCCGTCGTCGTGTCGTAGGTGTAGCCCTGCGTCCGTGCGTTGTGTGTCAGGCTGCCGTTGATACCGATGCGTATGTTCTGGTCTGTGCTGTCACGATGATGGCTGTACGACATTGACAGGTTGTGTTGTGCGGACATCTTCATGTCGGGATTACCGAGGAAGATGTTCAGCGGGTCGCTGCTTATCGGACGGTCGATGAGGTCGGTGACCGACGGCGTCGACGGCCACATATAGTATTGCATGGTGAAGTCCTGCCGCTTGATGGAGTCTTGCTGCATGTAGAACAGATAGACATTCGGACTCCACAGCGTGTAGTGGCGCGTCAGGCTGGTGGTGAGCGGCTCGCTGCTGTAGTCCATGCGCTTCCGCTGGAAGTTGGCGCTCAGCTGACTGTAGATGCCAAGATACCCTCTCTTCAGGCTTTTGCTATAGTCGACGTTCAGGCTTGTCCTTCGGTACAGCGTCTGCGTGGCCTGCTCATAACTGTTCTTCGCGTCGAACAGGTAGTCAACGCTGTCGCGCAGGTATTCGTGGCGGTCGCCATGGTTGTCGCCTGTGCCGATGCCTACGGTGGGACTGATACGCAGGTGCTCGTTCAGGTTATAGTTATAGGTCAGGCTTGTGTGCCAGTCGTAGGAATAAGAAGGTGACTCAGTTCGGCGGTCGCGATGATCCTGCGTGCCTAACTGGTGATAGACATAATGGTTCAGACTGGTAGACTCGGGGCGATACTGGCGGTCGAAGTTGCCCTGAAGGTCGAGCGTAAACGAGTCGCCCGTCGGCAGACGCTTGGCTATATAGGCATATCCGCCACCGCTCAGCCTGTCCGACTGGCTTCGCGAGCGGTACCACGAGCTGTTGATGCTGTCCTTCATCACGGCATCGGCAGTACTTACGTTCCAGCCCTCGCTTTCATAGCGGCTGCGGTTGTAGCTGATATTCGCAGAGGAATAGAGGCGGTACTTGCCCGTGGTCCGCAGCGTGTTCTTCAGCGAGAAACTGCTGGGCATGCTGCGGCTGGTGCCTTCCGACTGTCCGAAGGTGCTGCCCGTGTTCAGGTAGGTCTCGCTCTGACTGCGGTTTTCGCTGTACTCATCGCTCCACGTGGCGTTCACCTCGGTAGAGTTCGTCAGTTTGTCCTCGCCAGCCATATAGACGAACTGGCCGCCCACCTGTTTGAAATGCAAGTCGCCCAACTGCTGCGACTTGTCTTTATACTCACTGTCGTAGGTGTCATACGACATCGACTCGTTGATGTTGTTCAATCCGCCGAAGAGCACGGCGCGGGTATGGTCGCTGAAGCGCAGGCCGAAGCCCTTCAGCTTGTAACGCCATTCGCCGCCGTCGGATGGCCCGCCGCCCGCCTCGACGTTCGCCGAGCCGCCGATGCTGTACTCCCGTTTCAGGATGACGTCCATCGTATATTCCTTCTTGTCCTCGTCGTCGATGCCGAGGTACTTGTTTTCCTCGGTCTGCTTCTTATAGACCTCGATGTTCTTCACCGTGAAGTACGGCAGATTCTCGAGCATAATCTTGTTCTTGCCCTTGAAGAAGTCGGCGCCGTTGAGCGTCAGGTTGTCAATCTTCTTGCCATTGACGAAGATCTCGCCGTTGTCCTTCAGTTCCACACCCGGCAGCTGCTTGATAAGTCCGTCAAGCATTGAGCCTTCGGGTACGTTGAAGGCGTCGGCGTTGAACACCAACGTGTCGCCGCGCCACACCATCTTTACTTTTGTGGCCTTTACTACTACCTCGCCGATGGTGCCACCCTCGAAATG
>CAZLPO010000215.1:0-2484 GCA_964561385.1 uncultured Prevotella sp. | reverse complement strand
GTGTGAACCACGACTGGACATGGAGCTGGGGCGGTGCTAACGGCGATCCGAAGGCTTACAACAACCTGACATGGGACAGTGGTAAGGACCTTGACTTGGACGCCAGCGGAACCTACTTCATCCAGCTGTTCGTCAGCTACGAGGGTAACAACAAGGTTGTCATCACCAACAAATAGTATCTACTAACCATCAACGAAAGAAGAATATGAAAAAAATATCTTTTGCAATATTTGCCCTGCTGGCTTCGTTCGCTTTCACATCGTGCGACGACAGCTACAACGAGGGCTTGATGCCTCCGATGACATCGCCTGAAGAGACACCACAGACGGTAGCGTTTGGCAATGGTGCTGTACAGGCTATCAGCACCATCGATCTGGCTGCCATAGAAGGCGATGTTGTCAAGCTTTGCAACATCACGGCTCCTACTGTATCGGATAAGGATGCTACGCTGAGCGGCTACACGCTGACCATCGACAACGACGTCATTGAAATGAACGAGAACGGAGAAGTCGCCAAGGCCGACATTACCGACCTCGTCGAGAGCCGCTTTGGCAAACGTCCTGTGGAACGTACACTTACTGGTGTGGTACGTGCCTACTATGTCAACAACGGCCAAAGTGTTGTAACGGTCTCCGACCCCATCACCATCAAGGTGATTCCCGCATCTCCTGTCATTGAGAGTGCCTACTACTATGTTGGTGCTGCCAACGGCTGGGGTGGCCAGGCCTACAAACTGGTTAACGGTGGTGGCGACGTCTATGAAGATCCTGTCTTCACCGTCACAGTGCCTGCACAGGGTGGTGACCACTGGTTCAAGATTATGCCTGAATCTGCCTTCGCCCTTGGCAGCATTTGGGACAGCCCCTCTGTTGTGGGTGTCTACACCAATGGTACGTCAGACCTTGAAGGCAAGTTCATTGTCGACAAGAATGGTAATGACAAAGAAGGTAGCGGTGCCAACTCATGGTGCATCAAGGAAGGCGATAACCCTGGCGACTTCTACAAGATCACCATCAACATGATGGAGCAGACCTACTCGATTACGCCAATCTCGCTGGCAGCTCAGTACTATATTGTTGGTGCAGCAACAGGCTGGAACTCTGACAAGACAAAGGGCATGACCTGTATGTTCACGCCTGAGTCGAAGAGCGTAGTCAGCTTCACCACAAAGTGGACAGGCGACCACAATCTGAAGATCTGGTCATTCGACGACTTCGGCGACTGGGGCAAGTGCTATGGCGCTTTGAGCGACGGCGATGCATCGGCATCTGGCACACTGACCAACAACAACTCCGGAGCTATCGTATGTCCCGAGGGTGATGCCTTCTATACCATCACACTTGACTTCAGTTCCATGAGCTACACCTGGACGAAGCTGGACAACCAGAGTCCCACGGAGTATGAGCACATCTCGCTCATCGGTGAGTTCAACGGCTGGAGCGGTGACCACGACCTGACACAGGTGGCTCCACACAACTGGTACTGCGAGTTCACACAGGAGAACAACGGCATGCTGAAGTATCGCGCCAACCACGACTGGGGCGTCAACTGGGGCTTCGGCAGCGACGGCGACTGGAACGTGAGCGAGGGCATCAACAAGACGGGTGCCAACGGTGCCGGTAACATCTACGTGCCTGCAGGCAAGTATGATGTCTACCTGAACGACATCACAAACTCGATGATCTTCGTTGCTAAGTAAGCAACCATTATCTACATAGCGAGGCGAGCCTCTACCGCGAGACTCGCCTCGTTTTACCTAAAGCCGACACTAACATCAAAAGAGATAAAACATGAAGAAGACAATCCTGTTTTTGCCGATGTTCCTGGCCATCATCATATTGGGAGGACTAAGTGCTTGTGGCAGCGATGAACCAATAGAACCCACACCGACACCTGTCGACACATCGAAGACAGAGAAGCCCGACACCACCAGCCAGCAGCCTGTAACAAAAGCAGCTCAGGGCTGGCCCGCACAGTATAGCGGTGTCATGCTGCAGGCGTTCTACTGGGACTCCTACGACGATTCACAGTGGTCTGAGCTTTTGGCTCAGACAGACCAGCTGGCTGGCACGTTCGATCTTCTCTGGCTGCCGCAGAGCGGTAATTGTGGAGGTAGCAGCATGGGTTACGACGACCTCTACTGGTTCTCAAACTACAATAGCTCGTTCGGTAACGAGCAGCAGTTGCGCGCGCTCATCAGCACCCTGAAAAGCAAGGATATCAAGACCATTGCCGACGTGGTCATCAACCACCGCAAGAACATTTCCAACTGGGTAGACTTTCCTGCTGAGACCTATAAGGGTGTGACCTACGAGATGAAGTCGACCGACATCTGTGCCAACGATGATGGCGGTAAGACTAAGACCTGGGCCACGCAGAACGGCTATTCGTTGTCCACCAACAACGATACCGGCGAGGGATGGGACGGCATGCGCGACCTCGACCACAAGAGCGAGAACGTGCAGACCATCGTCAAGGCCTACC
>CAZLPO010000214.1:0-2540 GCA_964561385.1 uncultured Prevotella sp. | reverse complement strand
TTCAAGCTGCTGAAGGTTGTTGCTCCTGCTTCTACAAGCGACATCTAAACTCTCTCGCTCTCAACTTCTGGGAATAGTTCCTCCGGCTGGCTGCTCCGATGCGCAGCAAAGGTTGTCGGTCAGCCGGTTCCCCAGAGGGAGAGGAATCTGAAAATTAGTAATTAACGAGTAAAAGCAAACGTAATGGGACTGCTGACAGATTCATTCTTCATCCGAGCCATCAAGTCAAATGCCGACATATTGGAGATGCTGCCTGCGGGTGACATCTACAATAATGTGGCCGACCCTGACTACGACATGGACAACGTGGAACTGCCCTACATCGTGGTGAACAACGACGGCGGCCAGGAGGGCGACACCACGAAAGATTCATGGAGTGAGAGTTCGGAAGACAAGGTGAATATCAGCATATTGATGGTGTGCCGCAGCCGACAGGAATTGGCCGACATGACGCTGGCAGTTCGTAAGACTATCAGCGACTTCATGAAGGCTACCTGGCAGCGCATCGAGGAAGGCACCACAGAGGAAGGTGACAACATCGCGCCGACTGGCTATCAGTTCAGCTTCAGCGACATAGCCTACGTGATCGAGAAACCAGCGCACCGTCAGATGTTCTACTACGATTGTACGACTCCAAACGAAATCTATATTGACGATGAGCAAGAAGAATGAAACCGTGCTCGATGGTTCATCCGTCGAATCCCCTAAAGAAAACAAGCAGCCCACCGTCTATGACGACCTGCTGAAGAACGGCACCGCCATCCTTGAAGCACCCACCCGTGAGGCATTGGCCGAACTGGTTGACAACATCCCAGCCGATTGCAAGTATTGCGTCGGTGCCGTGGGCCGCAAGGGTGACGGAAGTGCCTACACTATTCGAGTTGACATCGTGTAAAACTCTAAACTTATTACATTATGAGATTAAAAGGTCAAAACTTTCGCATATTGGTGTACGACACCACTGCGACCAAGTTCAAGTGCATTGGCATGGCGACCTCGTGTACGGTGAACCTGACGGCCAACACTGACGACGCTTCGACGAAAGACGATGTGGGCGGCAGCGCAAAGCCAGAAGTCACCAGCAACGCATGGTCTGTCAGTGTTGAGTCGTTGAATGTGGTCGATGCCGGCGCAATGCTCACCGCCATCAAGTCGATGACTCCGTTCACGCTGATGTGGGACGAGACCAGCACCACCGACAACCAGAGCATCGAGGAAACAACCTACGCTCGCAAGGGTACGGCATACCTCAATGATCTGACGCTGAACTTCAACGACCGTGAGAACTCGGCTAAGAGCCTACAGTTCACAGGTACATCCGCATTGGAGAAACTGACCACCACACCAAGCATCGACACCATCGCTGCCGGTAGCTATACCAAAGGTCAGTTTGTGCGCCTATTCCTCAGCGATAGCAGCAATCCTGCCCTTGTCATTGCAGGTGCCAAGACGCTCTCGCTACATGTCAGCCTGAGCCTCGAAGACGCTACGACCAAGGACACGCCAGGAACATGGCAGGTACAGGAGCCCACCGGCTACACCTACGACATCTCGTCAAATGCGCTCGTGGCTTCTAACGAGACTATCACGTCATCCGTTGACGGTCAGACGCTCGACACGCTGATGGACTTCTATGAGGACAGCGACCTGCTGTATTGGCAGATTGCCAACGTCTCTGGTGCTAACCAGCGCACAAAGGGAAGCATCATTGCCAGCGGTCGGTGCCGAATCACTTCACTCGCTATCAATGCAGCTAACCGCCAGGTAGCCACATACGACACTCAGCTGTCAGGCTACGGCGACCTCACGGTAGGCGCATAAATCCTATCAAGGCCGCTCGCCTGTCTGACTCTTCTTTTCATGGCCAGCAGCGCGGGCGGTTTTTGAAATGATTGTGATAAGCGGTTTTCCCGCTTATACTAAAAAATAAATCCCAGAAGAATATGAACCCAGAGAGAACTATACAACTGACACGCATGAATGCCGATGGTCAGGAAGAGGTTGTTGATGTCTTCATGCGTTACTGTGTCCGCACAGAAGTGATGTTTGGCGAATTGACCAACCACGAAAAGGACATCACCGTCTTCAATCCACAGCCTATTACCGACGAACAGGGCAATACCACCTTCGGCATGCCGAAGGCCACCGACGATGACTACGTGAAGCTGTCGCTGTCGGCCATCATCGCTGCTTATGAAGCACGGGGAGAGAATACACCTATCTCAGTGAAAGACCTATATTTCCACTGCACTCGTGAACAGACGCTGGAAATGGCAAAGACTATCATGCTGCTGCGTATTGACTGGCTGAACATCCCGAACGCTGTAGGTGACAAACTGAAAGCCGCCAACAAGGAGAAAGGAAAGAAAGGAAAAAACGTGAATCCGCCTACGACTGGTACCAATTAGTCGTGGGCGAGATAGGCTACAACCGCCACGAGTTTCTGTATGATCTGCGGCTGTGGGAGATTCACCTTATCGTCTTAGGCTACCGCAAGCGCGACCGACTGAAGCATCAACTGATGGCTGAATGTGCATACG
>CAZLPO010000213.1:0-2544 GCA_964561385.1 uncultured Prevotella sp. | reverse complement strand
CCTGTTGCCGAATGGATGCTGGCAATGGTGCTTATCATCGTTGCCGTGCTTGCTGTTGCTGCGGCAAGAAATGCCCAGATGTTCGACTTCGTTGTTCCATCTGTATGAAGAGCACCGGCGAAAGCGGACGCCACGGTGGCGATAGCCTGTGCGACGATTCCTGCAACCTTGGCACCTGGATCTTCGATGCTTGACAAAGCACTACCAACGCTTCCGATGGCCGACGCTGCCTTCTGGAAGTCCTTTGTGGCTGATTTGGCATCCTTGCCTGCCTCTTCGAGACCGCCGGTCTTGAAGTTGATGGCAATAGGTTCCAGGTTCATCTCCTTCAGCTTCTCGTTGATTTTGTCGATGATGGCCTGCCAGTCGGTGTCAGACACGCCGCCCTCCATGGCGCGAGTCCAGAAGTCCTTGCCCGTTGCGTCGGCTGCGTCGAACATGGCCGTGCCCAGTCCGGCCTTCAGCGACGCGCCTACGAGGTTCTGTAGGGTGGTCATGTCGGCGAGCTGTGCCGACAGCCCGTTGTAGAGCGACGTTCCGTAGTCGGCTGTTTCGAGTTGCTGCTTGATTGAGGCGATGTAGCCCGACATGCCAGCGTCGTTCTGGATGCTGGTGCCCATCTCCATCTTCGGTTGCACGGTGAATGTGACAGTCTTGCCGTCCACGCTCTTCAGCAGTTGCTCGACTTGGTTGTATGCGTCTGCAGTGTTAGCCGTCGCGGTGAAGGTTTTCGGGTCGATGGTCATGCCCTCGATGTAGCGCAAATCCTCCAATATGTCCTCGTCGTCGAGCCTGAAGGAGGCTTGCAAACCGTCTTGCCATTTGCCTTTGAGCGCGTCAATCTGATATTGCGTTTGCTCAATCTGCTGCTGGTAGTCCTTCCATTGCTTTGCGTCGAGAGCCTTGGCCTGCTCCGTCTGCAAGGTCTTCAACTGTTCGTTGAGCTGGGGCAACGAGCCGACGGGGTACTGTACCTGCCGGGCTTCGTCGGCGAACTTTTTCAGTTCGGTGTTGCGATCTTGCAGTATCTTGATTTCGCCCTGTATCTTCGTCATGCGCTCCGTTAGCCCGACCTTCTGCGCGTCGTCGGCGGTCTTGGCGGCGGTGGCAAGGTCTTGGTACTGCTTCACCAACTCGGCGATGCGTGCGGCGTTCTGCTGTTCCTCGGTCTTGGGAGTGGCAGTGGTGCGCGTGCGGGTCGTGGCGGGCGTGTTGGTGATGGCGGGTGTGTTGGTGGCGGAGGGGTTCAGGATGGCTTTTGCCGCCTGCTGATAATCAGACAGCATTTTCTTGGCTGCATCGACTTCTGCTCGAATCTTCGTAGTATCAAGGATTCCGTATTGTTCTTGGATAGCACCAACACGTTTGCTTAACTGTTCGCTTCTGTTTCCACGTTGCCAGCTCTCAATATCCTTAATATATTGCTCTCGTTTGTTGATATACCTCCAAAATTGTGCCTGCTGCTGTGCATAGATGTTTTGGCGGTTTCCCTCACTTGTTCCTGCAAGATTTGCCGTCATGCGTCCAACCTTAGCGTTGCCTCCCATCTGCTTGAGGTAGTCGTTGGCACTCATGCCCGTAAGGAATTGCTTGATGGTGGCCAGCTTCTCTATCACACTGGCCAGCGCACTGACAAGACTGGATTTGATACCCGTCGCCATCTGGTCCCATCCGTCGTACTCGAAGCAGTCGCGGATGGCACCGTTCAGTTTTACGTTGGCATTATACAGGTCATTATAGGCATCACCCACTTCACCCGTCTGTCGTTTGGTTTCTTCAAGATTGGTGTTGAGCGTGGCGATGGCTTCGCCAAGTTTCGTTCCGGCCATAGCACCCTGGCGACCGAACACCTGCTGCATCACCTCTCCAGCGGCCTGGCTGTTGCTGTTCACGCCTTGTATCTGAGTGGCCACCTGTTTCAGCGCGTCGAAGATAGTCATCGAGCCGTCGCTCAACTTCTGCGACATTTTCTGTCCGTCTATTCCCAACTGAGCCAGTGCATCACTCGTGGCCTTGGTCATCAGACGGATATTCTTAATACCCATCACGATGGCGTTCATATTCTGGTCGGTAAAGATACCGCCTTCAGAGTTTTGGATGACGGCCACCAACTGCGAGGCGGTGACGCCAGCATCTCGGAAAGCAGGAGCATACTGCTGAATCATCGACAGCAACTTCGGTCCGTCTCCCTGAATCATACCCTGCATACCGTCGCGGATGAGCGACATGGCCTGCTCACCAGTCTGCCCGAACTGTGTCATCAGCGTGTTGGCGGCGTTGATAGCCTCGCGGAAGTCCACGCCGTAGGTGTCGGTCAGTGCGCGTGACTGGTCGGTCATGCGGTCGCTGTCTGCACCCTTCAGCCCGGTAGTCACGGTGGTTATCTGGTCCTGCTTGGCCAGTTCTGCGTTGTATGCTGCCCACTCCTTGGTGGCCTTGGCTACGATGGCACCGGCTGCACCGATACCAGCCGACATGAGAGCCGTCTTCGATGTCAGCAGTTCGGTGATGTTGGCGTTCAGCCCCATCTTCTGCCCGATGCCG
>CAZLPO010000212.1:0-2615 GCA_964561385.1 uncultured Prevotella sp. | reverse complement strand
TCTCGGGCGTGGTCTTGCCGATGATGAACATACGCGAGGCATCGGCATAGTAGCCATCGAGGATGGTGGTGAAGTCGACGTTGATGATGTCGCCCTCCTCGAGCACGTCCTCCTCCTTGGGCACGCCGTGGCAGACCACCTCGTTGATGCTGGTGCATACGGACATGGGGAACGGGGCTGTCTCCTCGTCGCCGCCGTAGTTCAGGCAGGCGGGAATGGCATTGTGCTCCTCGCAGTAACGGCGGCATATCTGGTCAATCTCCAGGGTGCTCATGCCGGCACGGATGTGCTTGGCCACCTCGTCGAGCACACCGGTGTTGACGACGCCGGCGCGACGGATGCCCTCAATCTGTTCGGGTGTTTTTATGAGGTCGCGCGTGGGCACAAGCTTTCCCTTGTTCTCCCAGTACATGACCTGCTTATCGAGTTCTGTAGGCGCCTGCCCCGAGAGGCAGTGCCATCTGCGTTTCTTGTTCTGAGCCATTTGTTTTGTTAATACTTGAATGAGCTGCCGCCCAGGAACTCGCGCAGCAGCGAGGTTGGCGGAATCTGGTCGGGCGGAATGGGCTTGATGTAGCCCAGGAACTTCTTCAGGCGGTAGGCCTCGCTGTACTCCGGCACGTTCTCGGGCACCTGCTCTAGCAGGGGTTCGGCCTGCACCTTGATGACCGCCAGTTCGAAGAGCATGGCGGTGTTGAACATGACATCGGCATTCTCCTGGAAGGGGAATATCCACTTGTTCTCACCGGCACGCACGCTAGGCCAGCGTCGGATGGTCTCGACGGCCGACACGCCACGATACTTGAAGTCGCGGATGATGCGTCGCAGCAGGCGGTTGTCGGTCGTGGGAATGTAGTTGTGGTTGTCGAGCAGCACGGTGGTAAGGGCCGAGGCATAGACGCGATAGACATGATTCTGCGGCACGTTTGACATCAGCTCGGGGTTCAGGGCGTGGATGCCCTCAACCACCAGTATCTCGTCGTCGTGCAGCCGCAGGCGTCGTCCGCTCATCTCGCTCTTTCCTGACTGGAAGTTGTAGCGTGGCAGCTCTATCTCCTCGCCGTTGAACAGGGCGTTCATCTGCTCGTTCAGCAACGGCAGGTTCAGTGCGTGCAGATGTTCGAAGTCGTAGTCGCCGTTGGGCTGGCGGGGCGTCTGCTCACGGTCGAGGAAGTAGTCGTCGAGCGAGATGGGTACGGGCTTGATGCCATTGGTGGCCAGCTGTACGGACAGGCGCTTGCAGGTGGTGGTCTTACCGCTGCTCGACGGACCGGCGATGAGCACCATGCGGATGCCCTTGTGGAAGGCGATGTCGTCGGCTATCTTGGCTATCTTCTTCTCCTGCAGGGCTTCGCTAATCTGGATGAGCTGTGCCGAGTAGCCCTTCTCAATGGCCGCGTTCAGGTCGCCGATGGTGCGCAGTCCCAGGATGTCCTGCCACTGGTGGTGCTCCATGAAGATGCCGAACATCTTATCTTGATGGGTCATCTCGCCCAGCTCGTCAGGATGGTCGGGCGAAGGTATGCGCAGCAGCAGTCCGTCGAAGTATTTCTCCAGTCCGAAGAGGTAGAGTTGCGACGTGTTGACGAGCATCGAGCCATAGTAGTAGTCCATGTAGCCGTCGATGTCGTAGTAGGTGGTGTAGAGACGACCAGAGCTCTGCAGCAACTTCACCTTCGAGAAGGTGTGGAGCATGGTGAACATCTTAATGGCATCCTCAGTAAGGCACTCGTAGCGGTGGATGGGCAGAGCGGCATTGATAATCTCCTGCATCTTGGAACGGATGAGACCGACATCGTTGAGCGTCACCGGGTGTCCGATGTCGAGGTCCACGTAGTAACCGTTGGACACGGGGATGTCGATGGACACCTTGGCACACTCGTAGAGGTCGTGGACGGCCTTGCACAGGACGAAGAACAGCGAACGCGTGTAGGCACGCAAGCCGCTGGACGACTGCACGTCGAGAAACTCGACGGTCTTGGCGTTATACACCCGGTAGTGCATGCCCTCCACCTTATTATTCACTCTTGCCGCCATGGGACCATGAGGCAACTGGATGCCAGCTGCCTCATAGATGGTCTCAAGCGACGACCCCAAGGGGACTTGTAGCGTCTGCCCGTTGTTCAGGCAGCGCACCTCTACTGTCGGTTGTTCCATAGATTTTATCCGCCAAAGTTATCGTACATAATCGATTCGGGCTCTACGCCGAGCGCATCGAGCATAGAGACGACGGCCTTCGACATGGGGCCGGGGCCGCACATGTAGTACTCGATGTCCTCGGGAGCCTCGTGGTCCTTCAGGTAGGTGTTGAGCATCACCTGGTGGACGAAGCCCGGGGTGTACTTCACGCCGGCTGCATCGGCAGCGGGGTCGGGACGGTCGAGGGCCAGGTGGAAGTGGAAGTTGGGGAACTCCTTCTCCAAGCCCAGGAAGTCGTCAAGGTAAAAGACCTCGTTCAGGGCACGTGCACCATAGAAGTAGTGCATCTCGCGATCGGTGGTGTGGAGCGTCTTGGTCATGTGCATGATTTGCGCACGCAGCGGAGCCATACCGGCACCACCACCAACCCAGATCATCTCCTTCTTCGAGTCGAAGTGTGGGTGGAAGTCGCCGAA
>CAZLPO010000211.1:0-2632 GCA_964561385.1 uncultured Prevotella sp. | reverse complement strand
AGAGCGACATGGTGTACTATCAGGACACGGTGAAGCTGTATGAGCTGCTGCGAGAAGAAGCGGGGAGCGATAAGGAATATCAGGCTTGGGTGGAGAGCCTGAAGGCGAGCACACTGACGGCGTATTATACGCCTTGGGTGTTTGTGGTGAACATGATGCAGGCCATATTCGGTATGCCACAACACCCTCGCTATAAGAGATTTCAGGGCGAAGAGGACTGGTTCCCGTTCAAGCAGAGCCTAAGTCGGTTTCTCGACCCAGCAGCTGGCAATGGTGTGTTTGTCGATGCCTACGGTAACGCAACGGTATTCCGCCCTGCATCCCATACGACGGCTTATGAGAAGGACTTGTTGACGGGACTGATGACAAGCCGCAAGTATGCGCAGTCGAAAAATCCGATAGAGGTGCGAGTGAAGGGCTTCGAGACTATCCCGGCATCGGAGCTGGGCAAGTACGACCTGGTGAGTACGAATGTTCCGTTCGGCGACATTCGCGTGTTTGATCCTGACTATACGAACTCGAAGAGCCAGGTGCGCAGGGATGCGGCGAAGATGATACACAAGTATTATGTGCTGAAAGGGCTGGACTGCCTGCGAGAGGGTGGGGTGCTGGCGTATATCATCACGAGCAACTACCTGAACCGCGACAGCGAGCAGATAGGCGAGGCGCTGAAGGAAGCACGGCTCATCGGGGCTTACCGACTGGCGAATAATCTCTTCCGGGAGAGTGGTACGGAGGTGGGCACTGACCTCTTAGTGATGCAGAAGGACTCGAAGCGAGGCGGGCTGACGGAGGAAGAGACGATGCTGCTGACGCAGTATGAGGACGGAGGATGCCCGACCAGCATGTACTTCACCTGCTATCCCGACCATATCGTTGCTACTAACGAAATGGTTGGCACCGATGCTTACGGCAAGCCTGGCTTTGTGTATCGCCATGAGGGCGGTGTGCAGGGGATAGCACAGCAGCTGGGCGAGGTGCTGGCGAAGGATCTTGGCGCGAACCTCAAGGCTGACCTCGGCGATAAAATCGCCGGACAACGGACAAAGAAAGCCGACGGGAAGGGCGGCAAACAGGAGCACAAGAGCGAGAAGAAGCAGGAGCGCAAGAGCGAGCGCACGTCGTTTGACCCGAAGAAAGAGCAACAGATGGCTGACATGTTCGACTGTTACCGCCGTCTGTATGACTACGAAGCCAAGGAGATGCAGGAGAACACGGAGCTGCGCAAGGAACTGAACCGCCTGTATGACGAATACCGTCTGGAGTGGGGTCCGCTGAACCAGGAGCCGAACAGGAAGATGGCCAAGGCTATCAACAAGGAGCTGCTGACGCTGGAGATACTGGAGGACGGCAAGTGGCGCAAGGCTGACATCTTCGACAGGCCGGTGGCTTTCTCAACGGACGAGATGCACAGCGTGACGGATGCTCACGAGGCGCTGGCACAGTCGCTGAACGACTATGGCAAGCCCGACGTGCGCTATATGGCGGCGCTGACGGGGAAGAGCGAGGAAGAAATCTGCGACGAGCTGGAGGGGGAGATTTACTATAACCCCCTGAGCGAGGAGTGGGAAATCAAGGCGCGATTTATTTCAGGGAATGTGATTGAGAAGATAGATGCTATCCTGCGGAAGTACCCGGAGGCTGCGACACTGTCGCAGCAAACGGAACAGGATGGACGAAACAGCGGCAACCTGACGGCGGCAGCAAATTCTTCACTCTTCACTATTCACTCTTCACTTCAAGCCCTGCAAGCTGCCGTCCCTGAGCCTATCCCCTTCGATGACCTGGACTTCAATCTGGGTGAGCGATGGGTGGACACGAAGATTTATGAGGACTTTGCCTCGGAGTTCTTCTCGATGGAGGGCGACGGCTACGGATGCAAGGTGGAGGTGACGGTGAAGTACGACCGCAACCTGGACCAGTATGCCTGCGACAGTGACCGGGGCAACGAGAAAATATATACGCAGTATGCCGTGAGCAGCGAGGCGAGCCAGTCGATTGACGGTATGGGCTTGCTGCAGCACGCGCTGCAGAACAGCTGCCCTAAGATGATGAAGTATCGCCGCGACGAGCGGGGCCGCAAGATTCAGCAGGGCAAGAGCTATGCCAAGGAAGAGGACCCGGAGGCCACACAGAAGGCGAACACGCTGATTGAAGAAATCCGCCAGGGCTATCAGGACTGGCTGCTGCGACAGCCGAAGACGCTGCGCGACGGACTGGCTGATAAGTACAACCGACTGTTCAACTGTCATGTGAAGCCGCAGTTCGACGGCTCGCACCAGCGGTTCCCCGGCATCGACTGGCAGGGGCTGGAGCAGAAGTACGGCATACCGCAGCCCGTGTATAAGGATGGCAAGAAGGTGAGCGGTGGTCTGTATAAGAGTCAGGAGGACTGCATCTGGATGCTCACGATGAACGGTGGTGGCATCTGCGACCACGAGGTAGGCTCGGGCAAGACGCTTATCATGTGTCTCGCTGCCCACGAGATGAAGCGACTGGGCTTCTGTCACAAGCCGATGATTATCGGACTGAAGGCTAACGTGGCCGCCATCGCCGAGACCTACATGACGGCCTACCCCAAGGCCCGCGTGCTCTATGCCAAGCACGCCGACTACTCAGGCAAGGAGCGGGA
>CAZLPO010000210.1:0-2654 GCA_964561385.1 uncultured Prevotella sp. | reverse complement strand
CCCGTCAGCACCCCCCTCTGTATATGCCCCCCCTCCCTCATAAAGAGGGGGGGCTAGTAAGAGGGGTGCTAACGGGTGGGGGGAGGGAGGTACAACCAGGCCACCCGCTGACGGTGGTCTGACAGCAAACTCTAAAGACAAAAAAACTACGACAAAAAAGCTGACAAGCAACAAACCTGACAGAGACATGCGACAGAGACTGACACTGAGCCACACGTTCCGCAGCATGGGCCGCGAGCTCGGCCTGCACATCGAGGTGACGGGCCACCGGCTCATCGTCACCAGCCCCCTGTGGCGCAAGGCCCTATCGACCGCGAGCTCGTTCTGCCGCGCCGTCGTGGCAGCAGGCTATCTGACCGAGCGTCAGATGCTGCGTGCTGCCAGCCGCTACAGGCTGGGCGGCAGCCGCCAGGGGGGCGTCATTTTCTGGCAGATAGACCACGAAGGGCGCATTCACGACGGCAAGGTGATGTACTACCGTGACGACTGCCACCGCGACAAAGCCCACCGTCCCACGTGGGTCAGCACGCTGCTGCGGCGACGCTGCCGCTGGGCTGACGACGACCGGCTCTACACCACGCACTGCCTCTTCGGTCTGCACCTGCTCAGCGAGCGACGGCCATGGCGGGGGAACGACGTCAGGACCGTGTGTGTCGTAGAGGCTGAGAAGACGGCCGTCATCCTGTCGGAACACTACCCCGACTGCCTGTGGATGGCCACGGGCGGACTCTCGGAACTGCAGCCCGAGAAGCTGCGTCCGCTACACGGCCGCCAGGTCATCCTCTTCCCCGATACCGACCCCGACGGCACCGCCTTCAGGCGCTGGCACGACACGGCCCGGCTGACCATGGCCCAGCCCTACTGGGAGCACTGCCCGCCCATCCGCGTCAGTCCCCTGCTGGAGCTCCAGGCCACCCCCGAACAGAAGGCCAGGAAGATCGACCTCATCGACTTCCGGTTCGAACGCCAAGAGCCCCTACCCCACGAACCACAAACACCCAGAACGACATGAAATACTACGCCAAACGACAGCTGGCCCGCAGGGCCGGCGTCAGCTACTCCACCTTCTACCGCTACCTGAAGTCCCGCCGCGACGACCTGGCACGCATGGGCATATCGCCTTGTGCCCAGAAGCTGCCGCCCAAGGCCGTCAGGCTGCTGGCTGACGACTACTGCCTGGACCTGCCCGACGACGACTGACCGGCAGGCCCTCAGAAAAAAATTTTTTCGCAAAGGTTGTCAAAGGTTGTCAAAGGTCGTCAACGCCCCTCGCCGCTGTCGTAACTTTGCACTGTGATTCAGCGAGAGCCCGAAAGGCATATCCCGGACAACGTGTCGCAGTATCGCCGACACCCCGTCCGAGTATCGCCCACAGCGTGTCCCAATATCTCCTATGGTACCTAAACAGATATCCGGACAACCCCTGGCAGGCATCCCGACAAAATCACAGATGTTTAACCCTCAAAAAAACCAAGAAACATGAGTCAGAAGTACATCAAGACCCAGAACAACAACTCGCACAGCCGAGCCTACCAGAAGTACTACGCCAAGGCGGTCTACGACAACCGCTTCATCGAGACCGAGGAGCTGGCCAACTACATCCAGCAGCAGGCCAGCATCAAGAAGTCGGACATCAAGGCCACGCTCGACGAGCTGGGCGATGCCATGAAACACTTCTTCGAGATGGGACAGAAGATCAAGCTCTCGGGCATCGGCATCTTCAAGGTCGGATTCTCCAGCATCGGCGTCGAGGACAAGGACGACTGCACCGCCGCCACCATCACCACCCGCCGTGTCCTGTTCCAGCCCGAGATCCAGCGCGTCGTCGTAGGACAGGTGAAGAAGTCCGACGGCAGCATCAAGCTGAAGTACGTCAACGCCAAGGCACTCCTCAAGGACGTGCTCTTCGAGGAGACCCACGACAACGCCATGAACGTCGATGACGACGAGCAGCCCGACGACAGCAACAACGACGGCGATTAATCCTCCGCCGTCACCGCATCAAGTCTAACCAACAGTAATCCTGTCAAGAATGAAGTTCAACCGCACTAAGGTCGGCAAGCTCCTGAAGTTCGTCGGCTCGCTCATCACCCTCGTCATCACCACCTTCTTCGTACAGTCGTGCATCACCCGTGTCCTCTAAAACCCCACTGCCATGCGAACCATCAACCTCATCGTCGTCCACTGCTCGGCCACCCGCGAGGACCACCCCTACCCCGTCACCGCGCTCATCGCCGATCACCGCCAGCGCTTCGGCTTCACCGGCTACCACTACTACGTCGCCCGCGACGGAACGGTCTTCCAGACCCGCCACGAGAACCTCATCGGTGCCCACGCACGCCACTACAACCGCCACTCCATCGGCGTCTGCTACGAGGGAGGCATCAACCGCAAGGGTCGCGAAGACGACACCCGCACCGAGGCACAGAGGAGCGCACTCCGCCACCTGCTGAAGTCGCTCAAGACCAGGCATCCCAATGCCCAGATCCTCGGCCACCGCGACCTGCCCGACGTCCACAAGTCCTGTCCCTGCTTCAATGCCCGCGACGAGTACGCGCTGTTGTGACGTGAGGCGTGAGGCGTGAGGCGTGAGACGAAAAATGTGAGGCGTAAAAAAGGGGGGCGGAACACTTCGTGTGTGTTCCGCCCCCTTA
>CAZLPO010000209.1:1412-2669 GCA_964561385.1 uncultured Prevotella sp. | reverse complement strand
AAGAGAATAATAAGGGTACTTTCACCCGGGAGGCTAAGTTCGAAGGCGAGGGTACGGAAAGCAGACCCTATCTCATCAAGGATGTATGGGACCTGTGCCGACTGGAAGATAAGGTTAACGTCGGGCAGAACAACTTTATTGGTAAGTATTTTGAGCTTCAGGCCGACATCGACCTGACAGGCGGCATCTGGGTACCCATCGGTGTGAATGGCGACCATTGCTTCGCTGGCATTTTCAAAGGCGAGGGGTACACCATCAAGGGCATGCATACCGGTATCTCTTCCGGACGAGCAGCTTACAACGGCTATGTCGGACTCTTTGGCAGTATGAAAGGTGTCGTGCGCGACCTAAAACTAACCGATGCCAGCATTACTATTGCTCAAGGCGAGGAGAACACGCGACAGTTTGTCTGCGCCGGTCTGCTCTGCGGCTATGTAGGATACGACACGGAGGTCAGCGTATATGGCATCGTCTTCAACTGCGACGTGCAGGGCACCATCAGCGGAAAGGCTCTCAATATTGCAGGAAAATATGACGCTACTTATGTAGGTGGACTTGTGGGCTATGCCCAGAACCCATGCGGTATCTATCACAGCCACTCCAGTGCTACCATCGATGTGACGAATGTGCGTGATGTCGGCGGACTGATAGGCCACCTGGAGGGTTATCCCAAGAGCATCGTGGGCTCTCTGGGCAACACCAACGGGAGTCCTAAGGAAACCTTTGTCTACGACTGCACGGCCGATGCCGACATCAACGTAACGGCCAGCAGCGACAACGACTTCACAGAGTATTACACCGGCGGCCTCGTGGGATGGAACGCTGGCGGCGCGATGCTGGCCTGCGCTACCACGGGGAACGTAGTGCAGAGTTGTGCTCTAAGTTACGTCGGAGGCATCTGCGGCCGCAACGACCGAAACATCTTTGGCTGTGCGGCAATGACCAACGTAACAGGAGGCATGTGTATTGGCGGCATCGTCGGAAAGAACCACGAGCTGGTGGCTCAGACTGATGTCTGCGGCACTATTGTAAACAGTGTCTATAGTGGACATCTTGACGGCAGCAAGACCCGCTATGTAGGCGGCATCGTAGGCGACTGCGACGGCAACGAGTCGCAGACCGTCTCTATCGTGAGAAACAGCCTCTTCTTGGGTACTATCGCTTTTTCAAACACGTCATACAAGCACCCCATCATCTATACCACTAAAGATAACACTAAAGGTTCTTCGGAAGCCACCAGCTATAGCGATGTGAACC
>CAZLPO010000209.1:0-1402 GCA_964561385.1 uncultured Prevotella sp. | reverse complement strand
CCGTCTGAACGGACAGCTGACCAATGGCGACCCCTCGGAGGCTTCCTTTCTGACCGAATATGCCGACTATAAACCGCTGTGGAAAGCTTATAAGGGCGAGGACAAGCTGTCGGTGAATCTAGAAACATGGCAATACAGCAAGGGTTTCTACCCGAGGCTTGAAGTCGACTATCGTAACATCATTAATGGCTCAGAAGATGTGAGGGATTATGTGTTAGCTTCTGTCTTCGGTGTCAGGTATTTCTATGGCTCTGACACTAACCTGCTTTTCGGACTGACGCGCTTCCCTGCGTATGCCTGGTTGGCCAGCGTGCCGGCACCCTTAGGCAGCGGACTCTCGGCACAGCATGTGGACGGTCCCTTCTCGCTGAAACACAAGGAGCAGACCATCGACGACAAAGGTACACTGAAATGGGCCGACTATAAGGTGGCCGACGGACAGACAGTACTCACCGTCAGCGGCGAGACTGCTACGCCCGTAGTCGACAAAACAGGTACGACGATGCTTACCGCCACCATCACTGCCGACAAGGTGAGCAAGCAATGGTGCATAGACGTCGACGGCACTCGCCGCTGGGACGGCAAGACGGCACGCGGCTACGACGGCGGCACGGGTACACAGAACGACCCCTTCCTGCTGCATAGTCCGCGACAGCTGGTGAAGGCTTTCACCTCGAACTCCGCCGGGCAGTACTATAAGCTGCAAAACGACATCTGGTTCAACAAGAACCTGCTTGGTGACACCGGCGAACCAGTACTGACGTTCTATACCGCATGGGATCATCAAGGCGACCGCACGTATGCCTCATGGGCTGCACACCTCGACGGCGACGGCCACCTGGTGCGTGGCATCGCAGCCACCAACGCCTATGCGCTCTTTGGCAACATGACCAACGACGCTTCAATAGAGAACACGGGCTTTGTGGACTGCTATGTCAGTACGCCAACCTCCGAGAGTGGCGAGGAGGCAGCCTTCTTGGCTCCCATAGCCAGCGCCAATGCTGCCGTGCGCAACTGTCTCTTCCACGGTGTCTTCTCGCGGACGGCCAGCAGGGGACCAATTACCATGGGCGGACTGTTCCACACCATTGGGGGCGCAGGTTCGTTGCCTTATACCACTATTGAGGACTGCGTCGTGGCGGTGGTCAACAAGTCGACGGCACCATCGGCGGCACTCTTCTATAAATGGACACCTATGCAGACGGACATGCCGTGGGGTGGCTCGGTAAGACTGACCTTGCAGGCCGACTTCGACCGCGCCATTCACCTGCGTCTGCCTTCGTGGAGCCGCCAGAGCACCATACAGATAAATGGGGAGGAGCAGGCCTATGCCGTGCAAGATGGCTACGCTGTGCTGAACCGCCGCTGGAAAGCTGGCGACGAGGTGACGCTGACGTTGGAT
>CAZLPO010000208.1:0-2811 GCA_964561385.1 uncultured Prevotella sp. | reverse complement strand
TGTCGTCAGCGGTGATGCCAGCCTCCTTGAACTTCTTCTGATAGAATTCGTTGGTAAGACAATGACGTACGGTCTCCTTGAGGCGTTCCAGCTGGTAGGCCTCAATCTGCTCGCGCGTCATTGTCTCGCGTTCAGGGTTGAAAAACTTTGATGAATTGTCCATAGTGTTATTTATAGTTTACGATTGTCAATGACGTGGGCGCTCTTGCCCTGCGAGCGCTCGATGGTGCCGGGAGCCTTGAGCTGAACCTTGGCTGAGATGCTGAGCACACTCTTGAGCTTCGATGCCAGTTTCTTCTCGAGGGCCTCGATGGCGGCCGGCGTGTCGAAGGTGCCTGTGAAGTACTCCTGACGGATTTCCACCTGTACCAGCAGCGTGTCGAGGTTCTTCTGTCGGTCGACGATGAGCATGTAGTGAGGTGCAAACTCGGGCATGCTGAGGACGACGCTCTCGACCTGTGACGGGAACACGTTGATACCGCGAATGATGAGCATATCGTCGCTTCGGCCTTCGATGCGTCCCATGCGGACGTTGGTGCGGCCACAGTCGCAAGTGCCTGTCAGCAGCGAGCAGAGGTCGCGGGTGCGGTAACGGATGACGGGCATGCCCTCCTTGGTGAGCGTCGTAAAGACCAGCTCGCCGGTCTGTCCGGCAGGCAGCGGCTCAAGCGTAGTGGGATTGATGATCTCGGGATAGAAGTGGTCCTCGTTGATGTGAGAACCGTGCTGCATCTGGCACTCGTAGCTGACGCTGGGGCCCATGACCTCGGAGAGACCATAGATGTTATAGCCCTTCAGTCCGAGACGCTCCTCAATCTCCTGGCGCATATTCTCCGTCCAGGGCTCGGCACCGAAGGCACCGATACGCAGTTTGATGTCCTCCTTGCGGATGCCCAACTTCTCCATGGTCTCGGCCAGGTAGAGGGCGTACGAGGGAGTACAGGCCAGACCCGTGATGCCAAGATCGCGGATGAGCTTCAGGTGCTTCTCGGTGTTGCCTGTGCCGGCGGGAATGACGGAGGCGCCGAGGTGTTCCACGCCGTAGTGGGCGCCGAGACCGCCAGTGAACAGACCATAGCCGTAGGCCACGGAGAAGATGTCGTCGCGCGTCACGCCGAAGGCCGTCAGACAGCGTGCCATCGTCTCGCTCCAGATACCGATGTCCTTACGCGTGTAGCCCACGATGGTGGGGTTGCCGGTGGTGCCGCTGGAGGCGTGCACACGGATGATCTCGCTCTGCGGGGCGGCTTGCAGTCCGAAGGGATAGTTGTCGCGGAGATCCTTCTTCGTGGTAAAGGGCAGTTTCTTGATGTCCTCAATGGTCTGTATGTCATCCGGACGGATGTCCAGTGCCTGCAGTTTGTTACGATAGAAGGGTACGTTGTGGTAGACATACTCCACAATCTTGTGGAGACGCTTGCCTTGGAGCGCGCTCATCTCGTCGCGGCTCATGCACTCTTTGTTAGGATTCCAAATCATCTTTCCTTTTCAGTTTTCGTTTTCTTTTTCGTTTATGTTTATGTTTCCCTTCGGTGCAAAAGTACGCTTTTTTCTGCTTATAGCCAAAAAAACATCTGAAAAGAATTGGCAATCCCCGCAAAATGTATTATTTTTGCATCATCATACGTACTAATCCTTTACTAACCTATGATAAACAAGCAACTGTTGGAACCCGAGAGCATCGTCGTCATTGGCGGTAGTAACAATGTTCATAAACCTGGCGGTGCCGTAGTACGCAATCTGCTGAGCGGTGGCTATAAGGGCACGCTGCGCATCGTCAACCCCAAGGAGGACGAGGTGCAGGGCATCAAGGCTTTTCACGATGCCCGCGAGCTGCCGCCTACCGATCTGGCCATCCTGGTGGTCGCCGCCAAGTACTGTCCTGACTATGTCGAGATGCTGGCGGCCGAGAAGCAGGTACGTGCGTTCGTCATCATATCGGCTGGCTTCGGCGAGGAGACCCATGAGGGAGCGCTGTTGGAGCAGCGTATCCTTGACACCTGTGAACGCTATGGCTGTGCACTGATCGGTCCCAACTGCATCGGACTGCTGACACGCTGGCACCACTCGGTGTTCACCAAGCCCGTCCCGCAACTCAATCCCGAGGGTGTCGACTTCATTTCGGGCAGCGGTGCCACGGCCGTCTTCATTCTGGAGAGTGCCGTTACCAAGGGCCTGCAGTTCAACAGTGTATGGTCGGTGGGCAACGGCCGGCAGATAGGTATCGAGAGTGTGTTGGAGTATATGGACAACCACTTCGATGCCGAGCATGACTCGAAAGTGAAGCTGCTCTATATTGAGAATATTGCCGACCCCGACAAGATGCTCTATCACGCCACGTCGCTCATCAAGAAGGGCTGCCGCATAGCAGCTATCAAGGCCGGTTCGAGCGAGAGTGGCAGCAGGGCGGCCAGCAGTCATACTGGTGCCATCGCCTCGAGCGACTCGGCCGTCGAGGCCCTGTTCCGCAAGGCTGGCATCGTACGCTGCTTCAGTCGTGAGGAGCTTACAACGGTGGGCTGTATCTTCACACTGCCTCGTTTCATCGGCAAGAACTTCGCCATTGTCACCCATGCTGGCGGTCCTGGTGTCATGCTGACCGACGCCCTGTCGAAGGGCGGCATGCTGGTGCCCCCGCTCACGGGTCCCATCGCCGAGGAGCTGAAGTCGAAGCTGTTGCCCGGCAGCAGTGTTTCGAACCCTATTGATATTCTGGCTACAGGCACGGCCGAGCATCTGGGCATTGCTATTGACTACTGTGAGCAGATGGACGACATCGATGCCATCATGGTCATCTTCGGTACCCCGGGA
>CAZLPO010000207.1:0-2812 GCA_964561385.1 uncultured Prevotella sp. | reverse complement strand
AAGGTCGTGGGACCCGTCCACAAGAGTGATGTGGGCGGCGTCAGTCTGAACATCCGTTCCAAGGAGGTGCTGTCGGCTGAGTTCGACCGTATGATGCAGATTCCCGATGCTACGGCTGTGATGGTGCAGAAGATGATTCGCGGCACCGAGCTCTTCATCGGCGCCAAGTACGAGGAGCGCTTCGGCCATGTGGTGCTCTGCGGACTGGGCGGCATCTTTGTCGAGGTGCTGCGTGATGTCTCGTCGGGTCTGGCACCGCTGAGCTACGGCGAGGCCTACTCGATGATCCACTCCCTGCGCGGTTACAAGATATTAAAAGGTACGCGCGGGCAGCAAGGTATCAACGAGCGACGCTATGCCGAGATTATTGTGCGTCTCTCGACGCTTCTGCGTTTTGCCACCGAGATCAAGGAGATTGACATCAACCCCTTGCTTGCCGATGCCAACGACGTGATTGCGGTCGATGCCCGCATTCGTATAGAGAAATAAGTGTCCTTGACCGTCCTCAGCGGGGATTGTTCTCGGCAAAGATCTGCATACGCTCGTCGAGCTGCTGGTACTGGTGGTCCTCGATGAACGACGTGCAGACACGCAGGCCCTCCTGATGACTGCCGGTGGTGACGAGGCAGATGGCGGAGACACCGTAGTACATGAGTTCGCGCGCCAGCTGACCGCTGGTCATGCCAGGATAGCCGATGGTGAAATAGAAACCGTCGGCCACGGGCTGGTCGCCGTCGCGGTCATAGACGATATGGAAGCCGTGACGGAGGAAGATCTCCTTCAGCTTGTGGGCGCGGTCGCCATAGACACGCACCTCGTCGCGGAAACAATATTCGCCGTCGCAGGCGGCGCGGAACATGGCTGCCAGGGCATACTGTGCAGAGTGGCTGGTGCCGCTGCTGAGGGCGTAGAGCATACGTGTGGAAAAGACCAGTCCGAAGGGCAGACCCTCGTAGCGTGCTGCCAGGTCGTCGAAGTGGCGGTGGAATAGCTTGTCGCTGATGCAGACAACACCGATGCGTTCGCCAGCATAGGAGAACGCTTTGGAGCCCGAGATAAGCAGCATGTAGTTGTCAGTATAGCGGGCTACAGTGGGCTGGTAGGGCGGTTCGAAGGGTGTGGAGAGGTCCTGACGGAAGTCCATGGCGAAGTAGGCCAGGTCCTCCATGATGATGCAGTCGTACTGGGTGGCCAGACGACCGATGGTCTCGAGCTCCTGCTCTGTCAGACACACCCACGAGGGGTTGTTGGGGTTGGAGTAGACGATGGCGCAGATGTTTCCGTTCTTCAGGTATGACTCTAACTTCGGGCCGAGCTTCTCGCCGCGGTAGTCATAGACGTCGAACGTCTCATAGGGAACACCCTGTACCTGCAGCTGCATCTTTTGGACGGGGAAGCCGGGGTCGATGAACAGGACGGTATCTTTCTGCTTCGAGGCCTGTGAGCAGGTGAGGAACGAGGCAAACGTCCCCTGCATGCTTCCCGTGACGGGCACACACCCCTCAGGTGCGATGTCGACGCCAATGAACGCCTTGACAAAGCGTGAGGCCTGACGCTTCAGCTCGGGGTAACCCTGGATGTCGGGGTAGGAGTGGGCGATGCCGTCTTGCAGCGCCTTGATCTGGGCATCGACACCCACCTGTGCGGCGGGCAGTCCAGGGATACCCATCTCCATCTTGATGAACTCCACGCCGCTCTCCTTCTCGGCGGTGGCAGCCACCTGCTTCACTTCGCGGATGGTGGCCTTGGCGAAGTCCTGAATGCCCATCTTGGCAATCAGTCCGTCGACTATCTCTTTCTTAATAGGAGCTGGTTTCATTATTGTTGTTATGACGTTATAACGTTATATCGTTATTACGAAATGATTACTTTTGAGCAGCGCGGCCTAAGGCCAGTGCCTTGATGTTTGCCTCGACGATAGCGTCGCCCTTGCGTGCGAAGACGCGGCGGATGGCATCCTCCAGTTTCTCGTATTCAATGCCGAGTGCCTTCTGGGCAGCTCCCAGCAGGATGACGTTGGCCGAGCGGGGCACGCCGTTGTCCTTAGCCATCTGCTCAATGTCGAGGGTGATGACGTTGGGCAACTGTGCGAGGTCGTTTTTGATGACCTCGATGTCGGGGTAGTTGGGAATATTCACAAACGGTGTTGCCGAGGTGATGATCCAGCCGTCCTTAGAGAGGAAGGGCAGGTAGCGCAGGGCCTCCATCGGCTCCATCGAAATGATGACGTCGGCACCGCCCTTAGGAATGAGGTCGCTGGCAATGGGGCTGCTTGAGATGCGCAGGTTCGACTGCACGTCGCCGCCGCGCTGGCTCATGCCGTGTACCTCGGCCTGCTTGATGTAAAGGTTCTCGTTCATGGCGGCTTCGCCTATGATGGTGGCGATGGAGAGGATGCCTTGTCCTCCCACGCCGCATAGTATGATGTCTGTTTTCATTTCCGTTCTTTCGTTATGACGTTATTTCGATATACCGATGTGTCGTTATTTCGAAGATTGTGCCTTCTTCTGCTTCAGGTGGCGCTGGAGCGTCTGCATGCACTCACGGCGCGGAATGATGACGCTGGGGCCCTTGTAGTTAATCTCGTCGCGGATGATCTGCGTAATCTCCGGCATGTTCTTCGGCAGAGGAACGACGACCTTCAGGTGTTCATCGCTGAGGCCCAGTCCGCGGCAGATGGCCTCGAACTTATTGGTGCCTGCCGAGTCCTGACCGCCCGTCATACCCGTCGTCAGGTTGTCGCTGATGATGACGGTAATGTTGGCGTTCTCATTGATGGCATCGAGCAGACCGGTCATGCCGCTGTGCGTGA
>CAZLPO010000206.1:0-2857 GCA_964561385.1 uncultured Prevotella sp. | reverse complement strand
TACTTCGACATCTTCGGCGGCAACAACAACATCAACATCACGTTTGAGAACGAAGGCGTCAACGGACCTAACTTTGTGCTGCCGTCGACCGAGCCGGGCAAGGACGGCTACAACCCCTCGGCCAACTGGATGCCTGCACGTATCAACAACCTGACGGACAACGGATGGTCGTACATGACCCTGACCTCCAAGACCGCCACGGGCGACATCGAGTATAAGCAATTAGGCGCTGACGAGTTGAACCAAGGTGGCACCGCACCCGAGACGCCAGGGACACCGCCCGACAACAACGTCTTCGGCGGCCCGTTCCCCTTCTATGCCTATCAGCAGAGCCTCTATTACAATCTGACGCTCATGCCCTTCGGCAACCAGCACTACATGAGGTACAAGAACTCGAACATGACCGACGCGGCGACCAACGAGGAAGCCAACATGCTGCGCATCTCGTCGAACCCCCTGACCTTCGAGGAGGCCAAGGCATACATCGACCTCGGCGTGTATGAATACCAGCACCGCAACCTGCGCATCAACCAGAGCTCGGAAGTGGACGTCCTGTGGGTGAGCGCCATCGAGAACCTGGACAAGGGCAACGACGGCTACACGTGGGAGACGCCGACCAGCAACCTGCAAGCTGCCATCGAGACGCTGCTCAAGAGCCGCAACAACCACGCCAAGCAAATCAACATCATCGGCGGCGAATACAAGCCCACGGCCGTTCTCGGCGACAACACGGACCGCAGCCTGAGCTTCACCATACAGACACGCCCCTACAACAATGGTGCCTTCACACCCCATACCGATGAGGAGTTTGCAGTAAGAAACCTGAAGTTCCGCGGCGGCTACGACCTGGAAATACCCGAGGAGGCCGGTTACGACTTCGAGAAGAACAAGGTGACGCTGAGCGTGGAACAGCGCACGAGTATCACGCAAGACCAACTGAACCATGTGGTGAACATCCTCGATGCTGAGCAATACACCACCAACGTCACCCCAGCAGGAGTCGTCTCCAGCTCCAGCCGTGGCGTGGCCATCCCCATCACCTTCGAGGGCATCACCTTCAACAATGAGCTGGCTGACGGTATCAAAGATGAAACAAATTACAAGAACCCGGGCGGCGCGGCCATCTACTACCACCAGCAATACCAATACGATGAAGATAACCACAAAAAGAGCGAGACGGACTTGTTGAACCCCCCGGCACAATGTCACGAAGTCACCACAACGACAACCGATCCCGACACCGGCGAGACGATAGAAAAGGTCACCTGGATCTGGGACTGGGATACGCACAACTGGGATCCCACATGGGCATCAACGACCCAAGAGCCCAAGCTGACGCTGCGCAACTGCACCTTCACACAGAACGGAAAGGCAGTTGCCGACCCGGCCTCGGCCGTGCTCATTGACGAAGGCGGCGGCAGCTCGCTCATCGTGAACTCTGTCTTCGACCGTAATGCCGGAGACCCCATCAAGGCTGTGAACACCACCGTCCTGAACTGCACCTCCGGACTGAACGGCGGGCACATAACACTGACGGAAACCACAGAGAACAACGTGGAGTATCATTCGGCACTCTACAACAACGCCATCTGGCGGGACGACCAGAACAACAGCACACCCATCACCGAAAGCACGCCGGGTACGCAGTTCGAAGTGCCGACAACGGCCTACAACACCTCCACCAGTACGCCCTCCGAACGGATGAGCCACAATGCCATCACGGGCTTCCCGCACACCGAGGACGCACAAAAGAACTATGGTCTGTCAGACACCAACCGCGACCTGTTCCTTGGTCCTAACTTCGAAGACCCCGAAAACGGCAACTTCAGCATCAAGCCTGGCAAGAAGCTGATGAACCAAGGCGTCAACCAGACCTATGCCCGCTTCGTATGGCCACAGCCGGAATACGCAAGTGCTACCGAGTATGAGCAGCTGATGCAGAACATCCATCCCGACCAAAGCCAGCTGATCACACGCAGCACCACCATCCGTGTGGGCAACGACGAGAAGGTGGTCACCTACCGCATCCGCAAGGCCACCGACGACCACGATGCCGGGTTCAACGACCGCCTGAAGAACGCGCTCATCGACCGCGGTGCCTTCGAGTGTACCAGCAGCGGACAGCGCGTCATCTATGTCGATCCCAACAAGACCAGCGGCACCGAGACGGGACGCACCTGGGAGGAGGCATACGGCAACGGTAACCTGCAAATGGCCATCGATGCCGCCACCATCTTTGCCAGCAACGGAACGGAGAAGGCGTACGTCTTTGTCCGCGGACAGCGCAACAGCGACACAGAAGGGGTGGTGACCTTCCGCGACGGTGTGGACGTCTATGGCAGCATCCAGCCCTCGGCGCTCCTGCAGGCCGTACCCAAAGACCCCACTGCCGAGGAACTGGAATACACCGAAAGCGAACTGGCGGCCTTCGTCAACCGCGTGAAGGCAGAACGCCGCAGCGTGGCCGCCCGCAACGTCACCGACAACATGAACTATACGACGCGCATCAAGGGCATCGCCTCTGTGGATGGCACCTACAGCCAAGGTGCCGTCATCGACGGGTTCATCATCACCAACGGAGCGACCGATGCCGCACCGGCCACCACACCCGCGGTGGACATCACCGTGCCGAAGGTGGCCGTGCGCAACAGCATCATCACGGGCAACGTCATGGGCAGCGGACAGCCAGTGGTGAACCTGGCCGGCGGCAGCGACAGCGGCGAAGACCAGAAGAGCCTGCTCTACAACACCCTGCTCTACGGCAACAAGGCGGGCACCATCGTCAATGTGGGCACCAACGGCTACGTGCTGAACTGCACCGTGGTGGCCGACCACACGGGCGAGACACCCATCGGCG
>CAZLPO010000205.1:0-2870 GCA_964561385.1 uncultured Prevotella sp. | reverse complement strand
ATCAAAACCTTAAAGAAAACATTGAGAGAAAGCCGCCTCACGGCGTTAATCAGCATCTATTAGGTAATACTTTGATGAATCAATAGCCACGACAGCCCAAACCACAACATCCTCTAACGCACTCTGTTGGTATATCAAGTTAGGATATGAACTTGTTGACGTACCCCACTTAATCTTAAATGTCTGATTTGTATTATCACTGAGACTGATAGCCACCAACTTTACACCGCCATAGCTGGCAATTACATCTGCTTCATTAATATAAGAACCAACAAGGTCAGACACATTCGGGAATGCACTCAGGAAGGCACTCTGCGATGAGTAGTGCGTGACGTCAGCGCTCGCAGCAAACTCAGACAGCGGCTTCGTACCACCGCCACCCAGCAGCACGTAGCTGTCACTGGAGCCGACCTTCACAAAAGAGTCGCCGTTGTACGTGTTGGCATACATTCGGTAGAACTTCTTCGAGGACGAGCCTACCTGTCCGTAGTTATTCGTGGCTGGCTCAATGCCCTTGTTGTCGTTGGCAGGTGTCACGATGGTACCGGTCATCGTGCCACCGCTCAGCGGCAGGCACGTTTCGACACCTTCTGCCACAGCAGGGTATACGGTGCCTTGTGTGTATGCGTTTAATTCGTCGGAGACATAGCCCCTCACCCATTCCTCTGTAACATCACCACCACCACCGCCGCCGCCTGAAACACTGATGGTTCCGTCATACGCCAATTCGACACGTTCCACAAGTATCCAGCGGTTCTTCGTTGCGTCCGTCACAGACTTCGCAGCAAGCAGCCGAATGTATGTCATGTACGGATGGCCACTTGCATAGTTGTTGTTGAGTGATATTTGCGTATAATACTCCGTCTGTGTGATATTGTAGAAACCGTCGGTGTTTTGACCGTTTGGTCCATATAAATTGATCTGGGAATAGGAGTTACCACTTATCGTCTTACCCTGCCGGCAGAAGATTTCTACCTCAATTCCCTCGTAGTTCTGGGCATTCGGCAGGAATAACGAACATATAGGCGTCGTTGTGGCAAGGTCTATTGGGTCAAGAATGATGATACTCGTCAGTGTGCTGATGGTGCTTGATGCGCCCGTGACGTTAAACTTCTGATATCCTTTGTAGAGTGTCTTCGCCTTCACCGTTCCAGAGAAAACGGCGGAAGTTCCATCCATACCCAGCAGCAGATTCCCTGCAAGGTCTCTCCATTCAAACTGGTCGGCTGTCGACACAATCTTCTTGTCGCTGATGCTGATGCCGCACTCCTCGACCTGCATCCTGATGAGATCAAACAGCTGCTGGAAGGTGCTCGAGTTCTGTTGGTGCTTCATCACCTTCGGCAGCATCGCCGCCACGTAGTCTTCGTAGTCGGGCTCAACGGACAGGTCCACGCTGGTAGGTGTCAACGTGAAGTAGATAGCAACATACGCCGCGCCCTCCATCGCTGGGATAGCATACGACATGGCTTCGCTACCCTCATAGCCGGTGGCACTGCCGTCGTGCGACTTGCCAATATATTTTGAATTGGCGTCGAAGTAGAGGAATCGAGGACGTATAGTCGAGCGGCGAGAGTCGTCTGGGTAGGCACTTGTGATGTCGAGAGAGTTGTAGATGGCTCGCAAACTGGAAGAATCTCGATCCAGCGGTACAAGGCTCTTGTAACGGAATGAACAATAGTAGTATGTGCCGCTCGACACCTTAGTCTGCGCAAACGTACTGCCAACGGCCTTCGACGAGTCAAAGATGCCAAGTTCCCAGTTGGCGGCGGTCGACAGATTCGTTGAGACCGTCACGGTCTCTTTCGATAGTTTGCTGATGAGCTGCTCAGCAGTCAGTAGCACCTGAGCATCGGCGCCTCGGCGGTCCAAGACCTCAGCCTGAAGACCCGTTGCCGTTGCAAAGAAGGTGGCAATATTCTGCCACGAATCGTCTGCGAATATACGGAAGTTTCCGTAGAAGTTGTTGTCAAACGCATCCATGAACGTGTACCGATGGGAAGACAGATTAAAGTCATTGATTCCCTTGTAAAACGCCAGCGACGGCGGCGTCACGCCCGCATCCATAGTCGGGTATGCCGACAAGATGATTGCACTCTGCCGGTATGACGCGTCATTGCCAACATAGCCCAGCTGCACAATGTTATCTCCGGCGGCAGGGATGGTAGAACCTTGTGCCTCGCCAGCCACGTTCGACAGGCGGATGTGATGATAGGTCTCATTGTTGTACGTCACGTTCGACTCGACCTGAAGCACCTTGCGCCAGTAGTAACGGTTACGCACGTTCGAGAAGGCGCCCGCACCCTCTCCCTTGAATGTGAGACACAGAGCAAGGTCGCCGACGCGCCATGAATTGCTCACGCTGTTGCCGTTGCCGTCAACGGTGGCAAAGTACACGTCATAGTAGCCGGCAACGGAAGAATCTTGCGCTACCACCTCGGCCACGCAGTTCGCACTGGTGATGATGATTGCACCCTTGTTCGACAGCAGCTCGTCGACAACCAGACGGAAGAAGTGGGCCTCCTTTGTCACGGCCAGATTCTCGGTCGTGGTATTCTCGGCGTTGATGTTGGTGGCGTCGATGGCCGTTGCCCATATCTTCGCCACGCGGGCGAGTGCCGTGCCGAGATTATTCATCGTCACGTCCTCGAAGTCTGCGTCATGGCCGTTCAGCTTTCCGGCAACGCCCAGCGTGCCGCCGACAGTCGTATTGCCCGTGACACCCAACGTGCCACCTACGGTCGTATTCCCCGTGACACCCAGCGTGCCGCCGACGGTGGCATTGCCCGTGGCTGTGAGCGTGTCGGTCTTAGTACCACCCGTCACCTCGATACCGCCGTTGAAGTACGACTTCAGCGTTGAGACGATAC
>CAZLPO010000204.1:0-2890 GCA_964561385.1 uncultured Prevotella sp. | reverse complement strand
GATTATTAAGGTTAATGAAAAGATTGGTTGTCGTGAGACAATCAATTTTTTTTCCTCCATCGCAATACGTTTTCTATACGTAATGCGAACGAGAAAAGAAAAGGGAGCCTGCGAAGGTTCCCTTTTCTCCTTTTATAAAAATGATGTTACTCAATCACTACCAGAGCATCGTCTTCCATCACGCTCTCGCCAATCTTGACGCAGATGGCGGTTACCTTGCCAGACTTCTCAGCTTGAAGGTTATTGGCCATCTTCATAGCCTCAAGCACAATGATGTTGTCACCGGCCTGAACCTCCTGGCCAACCTCAACAAGAATGTCGGTGATGACACCAGGCAGGGGAGCCTTGATGGCATTGGCCTTGTTCACGGCAGCGCCGGCTGCTGCTTCATTGTTATCGGCATCGGCTGTTGCTGCGGCGGGACGGACAACGGGCTTCTTCTTCTCTGGCTCCGGCTCGCGCTCCATCTCAACCTTGAACTCCTCGCCATTGACGGTGAGCGTTGCAATGTTGTCGGTGATATCGCCGATGGCAACCTCATATTTGTTGCCGTTGATGGTATACTTGTACTGTTTCATACGGTCATTAATGTTTAGGGACGTGCTGTCATTGACAGGGAAGCAAGGTTCCACATCGTCTGGTGCTCGGCAATCGTGATAATGCCGGTCTCCACATCGTGGACATTGTTACCCAAGTGCTCATGCAGGGCGAGAGCAATGGCAGCATATACTTCGTTATTGTTCATAACTTCTTGACTTCTTAACTTCTCTAACTTCTCAATTACATCGGAATGTTACCGTGCTTCTTGGCAGGAAGAGCATCGCGCTTCGTTGCCAGCTGGGCAAGACCGCGACAGATGCGGAAACGCGTGTTGCGAGGCTCGATGACATCATCGATATAGCCGTACTTCGCTGCCTGATAGGGATTGGCGAAGAGCTCGTTGTACTCGTCCTCCTTTTCGGCAATGAAGGCCTTCACGTCTTCACCGGCTTCCTTCTTGGCCTTGGCCTCCTTAGCGTACAGCACAGCAGCAGCACCGCTGGCACCCATCACGGCAATCTCGGCTGAGGGCCAAGCGTAGTTCAGGTCGGTGTGGAGTTGCTTCGAACCCATCACGATGTGGCTGCCGCCATACGACTTACGCAGCGTGACCGTGATCTTGGGAACGGTAGCCTCGCCGTAGGCATAAAGCAGCTGGGCGCCGTGCAGGATGACGGCGTTATACTCCTGGCCCGTACCGGGCAGGAATCCGGGAACGTCGACGAGCGACACAATGGGGATGTTGAAAGCATCGCAGAAACGGACGAAACGGGCACCTTTGCGCGAGGCGTTCACATCGAGCACACCAGCATAGCAGGTAGGCTGGTTGGCCACAATACCGACGCTCTGACCGTTAAAGCGGGCAAAGCCGACAATGATGTTCTTGGCGAACTTTGGCTGTACCTCGAAGAACTCGCCGTTATCGGTAATGGCGGCGATAACCTTATACATGTCGTAGGCCTCGTTGGGGTTCTCGGGGATAATCTCGTTCAGCGAGTCCTCAAGACGGTTGATGGGGTCGTCGCACTTCTTGCGGGGAGCCACCTCCATGTTGTTCGAGGGAATGTAGCTGAGCAGCGTTTTGATCATCTGCAGACCTTCCTCCTCGGTTTTGGCCGTAAAATGGGTGACACCCGACTTTGTCGAGTGGACCGATGCACCGCCGAGGTGCTCCTGGTCAATATCCTCGCCGGTAACGGTCTTCACTACCTTCGGACCCGTGAGGAACATATAGGAGGTGTTCTCCATCATCAGTGTGAAGTCGGTGAGGGCAGGGGAGTAGACAGCACCACCGGCGCAGGGACCGAAGATACCACTGATCTGCGGGATGACACCCGATGCCAGAATGTTACGCTCGAAAATCTCGGCGTAGCCGGCCAGCGCATTGATACCTTCCTGAATACGGGCACCGCCGGAGTCGTTGATACCGATGCAGGGGGCGCCCATCTTCATGGCCATATCCATCACCTTGCAGATCTTCTGGCTCATGGTCTCGCTGAGAGAACCGGCATGAACCGTGAAGTCCTGTGCGAATACGAACACCAGGCGGCCGTCAATGGTACCGCTACCGGCAACGACACCATCGCCGGGGAACTGCTTCTTCTCCATGCCGAAGTTGTGACAACGATGCTCCTTGAACATGTCGTACTCTTCGAACGAGCCTTCATCCAGCAGCATGTCGATACGCTCGCGAGCCGTGTACTTGCCGCGGTCGTGCTGCTTCTGTATGGCTTTCTCACCACCACCGAGACGTGCCAATTCGCGCTTCTCGATGAGTTGCTTAATCTTTTCTAATTGCTTGCTCATTGTTTTATTTGGGTCTTATGGGTCTTTGGGTCTTATAAGTCCTATTGGACCTATAGGTCCTTTAAGACTAATGAGATTAATGTTCACAAAGTTCGGTCAGAATGCCGCAAGTGGACTTCGGGTGCAGGAAAGCGATGTTCAGGTTCTCGGCACCCTTGCGGGGTTTCTCATCGATGAGGCGTACGCCCTTCTCGCTGACTTCGGCCAGTGCGTTGGCCACACCGTCCTCAATGCAGAATGCTACGTGGTGCACGCCCTTGTTTCCCTTGTCAAGCCACTTCTGAATAGTACTCTCGGGAGATGTCGGCTCTAGCAGTTCGAGCTTCACCTCGCCGCACTTCAGGAAAGCTGTCTTTACCTTCTGGTCTTCAACGACCTCTGTTGCATAACACTCTAAGCCCAGCACGTCAGTGAAGTACGGCAGGCTCTCTTCGATGCTCTGGACGGCAATGCCCAGATGCTCAATGTGTGAAATCTTCATATCTTTTATGGTTTAATTGAAATATTTCTGCAAAGTTACAAAAGATAAATGAGATACCACGCT
>CAZLPO010000203.1:0-2896 GCA_964561385.1 uncultured Prevotella sp. | reverse complement strand
CCATGTCTTCGGCCTTCATCTCATCGTAGCTGACGCCCGACGGTTTGATGACAACAAGGCCCTTCTCGCGGTCGATGCCCGAGACGTTACCCCATGTAAAGATGACCAGTCCCTGTTTTACCAGGTCAAGATTGGCTTTGAAAACTTTTTGTTTCAGTTCTTCTAACATAGTAAATTAAATTTTAAAGTTAGGTTCTTCGTCATAGATGCGACGGTTGAAACGGTAGAGGCAGGCACCGCGCTTTGAACTCTTCTTGTCAATCAGCTCCGTCTTCTCAATGAAGTCCATGTCCTTGACACGCTTGCGGAAGTTGCGCTTGTCGAGTTCTTCACCATAAACGACCTCGTAGAGCCGCTGCAGTTGCGTCAGGGTGAACAGGCTTGGCAGAAGTTTAAAGCCGACGGGTTCGGTCTTCAGCTTGTCCTGCATCATGCGATGGGCCTTGAGCACCATTTCGTTGTGGTCGGAATAGAGTGTCGGCATCTTCTCGACATCTACCCATTCCAAACCGTGCTCCTGTCGAAGTTTCTCGTCGTATTCACTTACATTGATAAGTGCGTAGTAGGCAATGGAGATCACACGCTCGCCCGGATCACGGTCGACTTTGCCAAAAGCACCCACCTGACGCATATAGATATGACGCATACCTGTCAGCTCATAGAGTGTGCGCATAGCTGCCTCGTCGACATCCTCATCGGCGGCGACGAAGCCTCCGTAGAGGCTCCATTCGCCACGTCCGGGATCCATCTGTCTGCGGCCGATGAGCACCTTCAGCTTTCCTTCGTCGAAGCCGAAAATGATGCAGTCAACCGACACCCAGACTTTCGCGTGTTCGTTATAATAGGTCATATTCTGCTCTTAGAAGAAGTACCAGTAGAAGCAACCGCAGAGGGCGAGCACACCGAGGGTTCCTACTATGTCCCATACGCCCCAGCTCTGGGCAATCTGCTTACGATAGTCGGCTGTGAAGGTGATGGCATCCTTCTGCTCGGCTGTAGGAGCGGGTGTGAAGAAACTAACAACCACCATCAGCAGTACAATGAACACGAGCAGCCAGCACTCGAAGATGAGCCAGTTGGTCTGCCAGAACCATGCGGTGGCATTCCAGAAGGCACCATCCATCTGAGCTGAGCCCGTATCGGTGATAACGTTTGTCACCAGACGCAGCATACCGATGATGAAACCACCAATGAGACCCCATTCACCAGCCTTCGGCGTAATCTTCTTAGAGAGGATACCCAGCGTGAAGACGGCCACCATCGACGGAGCCAGCAGCGACTGGATGCCCTGCAGATAGCTGTAGAGGTTGCCCATACCCATCATGACGGGGAGCCAAAGCAGACCGAGAACCACGACTACGACGGTAGCGATACGGCCGACGAGCACGTAGTGAGCCTCGCTCAGGCCCTTCTTCATGGGCTTGTAGAAGTCCTCAGTGAACAGCGTGGCGCAGCTATTGAAGAAGGCAGCCAGCGACGTGACGAGGGCACAGATGAAGCCGATGGTCACAAAACCCTTGACACCAACAGGCAGGATGCTCTTCACCATCATAGCGAAAGCTCCGTCGGTGTCGTGCTGGTTGGCAATATCCATCTGGATGCCGAAGTCGCCATAGCCACCATTAGCCAGAGCCATAGCCACCATGCCGGGGATGAGGAACATGAACACGGGGAGCAGCTTGAAGTAGCCGGCGGCGATGGTACCGCGACGGGCACGCTTCATCACCTCAACATTGCTCTCGCCCTTCTGCTGACCAAGCACACGCTGAACGATGTGCTGGTCGGTACACCAGTACCAGAAACCGATGATAGAGGCACCGATGAACACCACGAAACCGGGATATTCATGGTAGAGGGGGTCGGGCTGGCCCGATGCGTTGATGTCGGCCCAGTGGAACATGTGAGTCGTGCCGTAGCCGTCGTGTAGCGTGCTACAGAAAGCCATCATGTTCTCCCAACCTTGAACGATACTGCCGCCACCAAGTGTAGACAGACCGAGGAAGAGCACTGCGAAAGCGCCAATAATAAGAATAGGTGTCTGGATAGCTGACATCGTCATCACGCCCTTCATACCACCGAAGACGGTGAAGATAGCTGTCACGGCAATCAGGCCGAGGGCACCATACCAGAAGGGCAGGCCGATGAGGTACTCAAAGAAGATACCACCCGTGAAAGCTGTCACCGAGACCTTGGTCAGGATGTAAGCAACGAGCGTGATGATAGAGAGCCACGAACCCGTGCGCTGGGTATAGCGGAACTTCAAGAAGTCGGGCATGGTGATGATCTTGCCCATCTTGTTGTTCAGAAGCTGATAGAACGGCACGAACAGCCAGCCGAGGATGAGGATCATCCAGCCCTGCATCTCCCAATGGGCCATACCCACACCGTCTTTCGCACCAGTACCGGCCAAGCCCACAAGGTGCTCAGAGCCAATGTTGGCGGCGAAGATGGCCATGCCGATTACGTACCAGGGCTCGCCCTTGCCGAACAGATAGTCCTGCGAGTCGGCACCCTTCATTTTCTCCTTGTCTTTCTTGATGGCGCGGTACACCGCCCATACGATGGCTAACACACCGACGGCAAGCACCGTCCAGTCGAGCCACTGAAACTCATTTGAACTCCAATTCATAGATAGTATTTTATATTTAGTTATTATTTTTTGCGATTCTTCCACATAGCTGTCATATCCTCAAGCGTCTTACCCTTGGTCTCGGGAACGAGCCTCCAGACGAAGAGGGCAGCAATGATACAGATGATGCCGTACAGTCCGTAGGTGAACCAATGCCCGAAATCATCGCCCTCGCTGAGGTGCATATTGAACATTGGCACGAAAGTCGAAGAGACGATGAAGTTGAAAATCCACTGGAAGGCAACGGCGATAGCTACTGCGCCACCA
>CAZLPO010000202.1:0-2926 GCA_964561385.1 uncultured Prevotella sp. | reverse complement strand
AACGCCAGCATGACGCTGAGGAGCAAGTAACAAAACACAAATCCAGAAGATTGCTGTTGAGCACATTCTTCTTATAAAATATTAAATCCCAACGCATTTTTGTGGTGCTTTGGGATTATTTATTTACCTTTGCAGCCGTGAAACAGGAAAAAGGACGACATATTGCATCGTGGTTGCTATTGGCTGTTTTTGTGCCAATGCTGCTGTTGTCGTCTGTTCACATCCATGAAATTGGTGAGACCATCAAGACAGAATGCGCCGATTGTGTGCATCACAGTTGTCACGGCCACATGACGGTGACACCCCATTGGGTGCATGACTGTGCGCTATGCCAATTCCTCACGTTGCCGATGCTGGCAGCCACTATGATGGCGGTCATGGTATATATTCATGTATGTAAGAAATTCCTCGCCCTGCCTTTGTGCGGCTATCATGCCAACAGCTGTGGCGCTAATGTAACCAGGGGATCCCCGACCATCTGATCCACACCAGGTTTTTACATACATTATTTATACCATTAATCAATCACAAAATGAAAGCGAAATACATCATTTTGCTGCTGTTGTGTATATGCACGGCAGTGGCAGCTCAGGATAATAGTAAACATCATCATGCGGAGGACTCAACGGACATTTTTTTCCGTCATCTGCAACTGAATGAATTGACGGTGACTGGTGTGACGGGCGACACCAAGCTGAAACACGCCACAGCCCCCGTAAGTATCGTAACACCGCAAGTATTGCGAGCCATGGCCTCGATGAATATCATCGATGCCATCGCTCACCAGCCGGGCGTCAATCAGCTGACAACAGGCGGCAGCATCTCGAAACCCATCATCCGAGGACTGGGCTATAACCGCGTCGTCGTGCTGAGCGAAGGTGTGCGACAGGAGGGTCAGCAATGGGGCGACGAACACGGTGTTGAGGTTGATGGCAGCAGCGTCGGCAGCGTTGAGATACTGAAAGGTCCCGCCTCGTTGATGTACGGTTCTGATGCGATGGCGGGGGTAGTCATCCTGCATGCTCAGCCCACATTGGCTGAGGGCGAGATGAAGGCTAACGTCAGCACGGATTATCAGACAAACAACGGACTCTTCCATTACTCGCTACAGATGGCGGGCAACCAGAAAGGGTATGTGTGGGATGCCCGCTACAGCGACAAGATGGCACATGCGTATAAGAACAAGTACGACGGCTACGTGCCAGGCTCGCAGTTCCGTGAGCGTGCTGGCCGACTGATGTTGGGAATCAACAAGGACTGGGGCCACTCGCGACTCGTATGGACGGCTTATCATCTGACGCCAAGCATCATTGAGGGAGAGCGTGACCCAGAGACGGGAGAACTCGTGTGCCCGTCGGTTTCCCCTACGAGTTATTCCAAGTTCCTACCCTTCCAGCAGGTGAAGCACTACAAGGCCGTATGGGACAACGCTCTGAACCTCTCATCGGGCTATCTCAAGGCCATCATCGGCTATCAGCAGAACCGACGTCAGGAGTATGAGGAGTCGATGGATGAATACGGCCTGTTCCTAAAATTGCAAACGCTGACCTACGACCTGCGTTACGTTACCCATGAGTGGAACGGCTGGAAGCTCTCTACAGGCATCGGTGGCATGTATCAACAATCAGACAACAAGGGCGAGGAATACCTGATACCTGACAGCCGCCTCTTCGACTTCGGTTTCTATGCTACCGCCTCGAAAAGCCTTGGCGACCACTGGACACTAAGCGGAGGTTTGCGTTATGACCACAGACGGCTACACGGATATGAGTTGATGGAGGACGGTGAGATGCGCTTCGTGGATTTCACCCGTCATTTCAATGGCCTGACGGGTAGTATCGGGGCTGTCTGCAATATCAATGACCACTTTAATCTGCGCATGAACCTCGCCCGCGGCTTCCGAACACCCAATATGAGCGAACTGGCCTCCAACGGTGTGCATGAAGGTTCTCTGCGCTATGAGACAGGCAACCAGCAGCTGAAGGCAGAATACAGTCTGCAGGCTGACCTCGGTATCGATTTTACCTCACGCTACGTCTCTGCACAGCTGGCACTCTTCGCCAACCGCATCGACAACTACATCTTCACTCATCGTATTGCCAAGGAGATGGAGGAAGGATACCTTACCTACGCTTATACCCAGGGCGACGCCCGATTGCTGGGTTTCGAGGCTGGCGTAGATTTCCACCCCGTCCACTCCGTCCATTTCTCCAACACCTTCTCGTATGTCGATGCTCAGCTATTGCACGCAACACCTGATACGAAGTATTTGCCCTTCACCCCTGCGCCCAAGTGGACGTCGGAGCTGAAGTGGGAGCTCTTCCACCATGCGCATAGCACGGTCAGTTCGCACGCCATGCATGAGTTCCGCCATGCCCATCCCAAGAGCGGAGTAGCACTCAACAACTTCTACATTGCCGCCGGTCTCGATTGCTATCTGAAGCAGACGCACATCTACCGTGCTGACGACACAGAAACCGAGACACCTGGCTATGCACTGCTCTCGCTCTCGGCAGGTACTGACATCATGTTGCGCAGCAAGAAGCTCGCCGAGTTCTACATCACCGCCGACAACCTGCTGAACAAAACTTATCAGAACCACTTGAGCCGCCTGAAGTATGCTGACGAGAACGTTGTTACAGGTCGCCGCGGCGTCTATAACATGGGTCGTAACATCACCTTCAAGGTCGTGGTTCCTATTTCTATATAGCAAGACGCTCTATCTCCTGCCAAGCTCGAGCGAAATGACGGATTAACAATTATTATGCCCTAAAAGTACTCCAAAATTTGGAAGTTTGGAATATTTTCCGTATATTTGCGGCATAAATAAACTACTTACGGATGAAGTTAAAGGACTTTTTCGCTTTTAAGGACTGGCTATCGTATCGACAGAAGGTGGGTTTGCTGGTGATAGCGGGCGTCGTAT
>CAZLPO010000201.1:0-2958 GCA_964561385.1 uncultured Prevotella sp. | reverse complement strand
AGCCATAGACACACAACTCACACTATTCTGAATTCATCGAACTCACGTTAAAATAACTCAATTACATACCCCCCAAAACCAAGAATGGACGCTACAGAAAAAGCCTCTCTCCTCATCATTGAAGACCATGAAATCGTGGCACTCGGACTGAAAACACTCATCGGTTCCCATCCCGCCCTGCATTCCATACAGTGTGTCAGCACCGCCAAGGAAGCCATTCAGCTCACCGTGCAACACCCCTACGACCTCTATGTCATCGATGTGGAATTGCCTGACATGAACGGCATCGAGCTCATCAAGAACCTGAAACTGCTCTCGCCCGACAGTGCCTTCATCTTCCACACCATCCACGACGAGCTCTGGACGCTGCGCCAGATGGTCAATAGTGGGGCCAATGGCATCGTCATGAAAAGCGACGACGTGCAGGAACTCGAGACCGCCATCACCCAAGTGCTGGAAGGCAACAACTACTTCAGCAGCCACTTCCGCGAGTGTTGCGAGGAAATGGAACTCCACCAGACGCTCTCCGACCGCGAGATTGAAATCCTGCGCCTCATTGCCGAAGGCCTCGCCACCAAGGACATTGCCGAGCAACTGTTCGTGTCGGCCAACACCATCGAGTTCCATCGCAAGCGCATCATGCGCAAGTTGCGTGCCACCAACATGGCGCAGCTCGTGCGCGAGGGCATTGCCAAAGGATACATCAAGGCAACAAACCAGAAACTATAAAACAGATCATTATGAAAAGGCTTCTTATTTTTATCCTCATGCTCGGCACTGTGCAGATACAGGCCGACGCCCAACTGCTCAAGAAACTCGGTAAGGCCATCGACAAGGGCCTTGAAAAACTCGACAAGGCCGCCGACGCCCTCGAAAAGGTAGCTGGAGGCGTGCCCCAGCAGACGCAGAACACCAGTACCAACAAAAACCGGCAGACTGCCGACGCCGGGAAGGTGATAGGGCAGCCTGTGAAGATAGGGCAGAGCACCTTGACGAAACTCGGCGACAATCCCGGTGTCGACATCAACTGGCAGGGACTTTATCGCATCTATGGCAACACCGTCGTCACGGCCTACTTCCAGCTCGTCAACAAGGGAGAGCTCAAGACGAGCATCAGCTTCGACGGCTCCAAAAAGAACTACGCCCTCGACACCCAAGGCCGTGAGTATTGGGATGAGGCTGTCATGGCAGGAAACCGACGCCCAGGGGCCTACAGCATTGAGCCCGGAACCAAGTCCTTGTACACCTTCAGCTATGTCGACGTGCCCGCCAGCGTCCAAGAGATGCAGATGGTGCTGTTCGGTCTGATATCACATATCGGCGAACAAGGCCAGTGGCATGAGTACGGTTTTCGCATCAACGATGCGCCGATACGGATACTGCCCGTCATCAACGCCAAGGGCATCTATGGCCAGCAGCAGGTGCTCGTAGGGCAAAGCATCGCCCAGTTGCCGAAGACCTTCCCCATGCTCTACGACCGCTACACCGTCAGCACGGAGGATGATGAAGGCGACGTCATCACCATCGTCACCTTCACGCTGGAGGGCCAGGAGGTCATGAACGCCATCAGCTACGACCAGAAGACCATCGACAACATCAACCTCAGCACGGCCAAGGCCTACTTCCGCGTGGGGCAAAACTACTTCGCTTGCGGCACTCCGATGAACAAAATCAAATACACGTCGGGCGTACAGACCGACGAGACCGACTACGGCACCATCGTCTCCTACCAAAACATGACCTTCGACGAAGACACCGATGGCAATATCTGCACCGTCCATATCCACAAAACCAATTGACAGGAAACCATGAACATGAAAACATATCTCGCAGCCGTCCTCTTGCTCGTGGCATCGGCGGCTATGCCCATCTGGGCACAGCGTCCCGGCATGGCAAAGCAGAAGGCCCAGCCCCTTTTGGAAAAACACTTCAGCCGCAGCATCAACGCCGGGCAGCTCTCGGAAGTCCAGCTTCCGCTGTCCGTTGCCGACTCACCGCTGAAGGCCTACAACATCGACGGCGGAGGCTTTGCCCTCGTTCACTATGGCGATGATGCCGATGGCGAGCCTGTCCTCATCGGCTACTCCGACCGCGGCACTTTCTCTGAGGAAGCCATGCCCGACCCCCTGCGCCAGTGGATTCAGGACATCGCTGCCCAACCATCGGCTGCCGCTCAGGCTCCCTTCCATTATGACTACACCCCCGTGGCACCCTTGCTACGCACCCAGTGGGGACAGCGTGAGCCCTTCAACGGCCAGTGCCCCACCTACAACGACGTGCCCACACCCGCTGGCTGCACTGCCGTCGCCCTCGCCCAGGTGCTCTACTACTATCAGTCTGGAAACACTTCGCAGGTGCTTGAGCAATACGTCAACACGGCCACCAGCACCGAGATTACCGTAGACTACTCCCGCGGCCGCTACGACTGGGCAAACATGCTGCCCGTCTACGAGGAAGACTCCTACACCTCGCAGCAGGCCGATGCCGTGGCCCGACTTATGTTCGAGGCTGGCGTGGCATGCCACTGCCAGTATGGCGATATTGCCACCTCCGGCAGCGTGCCCTTCGTGGCCTTGCAACGCCACTTCGACTTTGAATGCAACTACTACTACCGCCCCTTTGTCACCACTGAGATGTGGATGGACGTTATCCAGCAGAATCTCCTCGAAGGGCGTCCAGTCATCTACAGCGGCGGCAGCGGCGGTGTAGGCTCGGTCAACGTCAGTGGCCACAGCTTCATCGTCGATGGCATCGATGCCTCTGGCTTTTGCCATGTCAACTGGGGATGGGCAGGCCTCGATGACGGCTACTACAACATAGCCTTCTGCAATCCGCCCTCGGCCGACCGCGGCTTCGTTTCGCAGCAGAGCATGATTACCGACATCCGCCCGCGCACTGCCGGCGAGCACTACGAGGAGCGCCTTGTGCAGGCAGGAACCATCCTTAATCAGTCCTACT
>CAZLPO010000200.1:0-2961 GCA_964561385.1 uncultured Prevotella sp. | reverse complement strand
TGTGGCTCATCCATATTGATGTCTGGAACTCGGCTGATCCACAGAAGATTATCGATTTGATTCCTGATGACATCAAGCCATACGTTTGTATGAATCTCTCGCTCTCCTGCGGGTTCGACGCATGGAAGAACGACAAGGATCACTCACAAGGTCCAGGCACGAAGATGTATCGTATGCCACGCAATGCCGTGCGCACGTATAAGTCGTGGGCATCTGTCTGCCAGCACAACAACATGTGGTTCACCTGTCAGCCCGCATCGGGCGGTAAGACCCACATTCCCGACAACGACCTCGAAACCTTCGAGTATTTCTTCAAGACCTATCCCAACTTCTTGGGGTGGAACTATGCTGAGCAGTTCTGGGCTTTTGGCGACACTGGCGACGAGTCGTCGTGGACCAAGGCCAGCCGTTGGGAACTCTTCGCAAACCTTGTAGAGATGTCACACAAATACGGTGGCTTCCTGACCGTCAGCTGGTGTGGTGGCATCTACCACTTCGACACCGACCCCATCGCCCAGTTGAAAAACGAGCCGCGCCTGTTGGAGGCATGCCAAAAATATCCCGAGGCCATGCTCTTCCTCTACAAATACACCCACTGCAGCAGTTTCTACAACAACGAGTCGGCCTGCTGGGGACCATTCATCAGCGGACTGACCAAGAACTATGGTGTGCGTGACGATAACTGTGGCTATAACGACCTGTTGGGTAAGCTCTATGGCGAGAACCACGGCAAGACATATCCCGGTTCGGCAGGCATCGGCACCGTGATGGAGCAAACCTGCGTGAACGGTGGCGCCGTATGGGACGGTCCAGAGCTTATTTGGACTGAGGACTTCCAAAACATTGCTGAGACGACAGTCAACGGCTACAAACGCCGTAACTGGACTACGTTCGACAATTTCCGCGGCATCTGGCTTGACATGTGGCGCCGCATCATCGACGGCACCATGTATATTCCTACGCGTGAGGAGGTGGTAGCCAAGACAAAGGTGGCCATCATGCACGACCAGGACAACTACACCGTACCTGATGCTCTTTATGACGGTCTATACGTAGTCGACGACCCAGGTAACTTCGGCACCAAGCACTTCGGCGACAACCTGTGGTATCTGAAGTCAACGGGCCGCTACGGAGCAATACCTCTCGTAACGGGTTTCTATGACGATGCTGCCAAAGCTATTTCCGTGAAGGTGAAGAAGTCGGGCTACAACAGCCGCTGGGGAAACATAGAAACCAAGGTCAATGAGTTCAACAGTCTCTATCCTGAAATCAGCAAGGGCGATCTTTATGTTAACCGCTTCCGCAACCAGCTGATCACCTACACGCCATACACCTACATGAATGCGAAAACCAACGCAACAGGCGATATTCCTCTCGAATATAGCTCCTGCGACACTCTGCGCCTTACGCTCAACAAACTGTCGAGTGCCGTAATACGCGAATATAAGGACAGCATCAACTTCTATTTCAACAACTATCGTAGCGACTCTACGACGACACGCGTTGACAGGATTGTCATCATCGGCTGTGACGCTGAACCCGCTTATACAATGACACTGCCAGAGACTGGTGCTACGGGACATGCTCGTACACAGCGCGTCCGCAAGAGCTACAAAGCCGACACGAAGACCTATACACTCGACGTACAGCACATGGGTCCCGTGATTGTCAAGATCAAGTGTAGCGGCAGTGCCACCGACCGCAAGACCGACTATCTGCCTGCCGAGCAGCTCGAGACACCGAAGCAGCCTGAGGCTTACAGCGGTCCCGTCATCATCGAGGCCGAAGATATGGACCGCAAGAATGCCAATGCCGTCTTCACCCATTCCGGATGGTGGGCACCCGACTACAAGGACTTTGCCGGTATGGGCTTTATAGAATTGCAGGCCAATGCCAATGCTGGGCTGCGCCACGAACTGACACTCGCCGAGGCAGGCGACTACCGCATCAAAGTGCGTTACTGCAAGTCGACGAAGAGCGGTCAGATGAGCATCGCCATGAATGGCAATACGCAGACGGCAGCCATCGAGCAGGTGGCTATCAACGACTGGCACGAAGCCGTAGCCACTGTCTCGATGAAGGCTGGAAAGAACACGCTGATATTGACCAACACCGATGCCATCGAAATGACCATCGATCAGGTGACCTACGAACCCATTGCTACTGAACCCGAGAAATACCACCTGACTATTAAGGATGCTGAGTTCGGCAGTGTCACCGCTGATGCCGAGTATGCTGTCGCCGGACAAACGGTCACTCTCACCGTCAATGCCGAGGATGGGTATGCCCTAAGCGAACTACGTGTGGTGAACAGTATCTTCCTAACTCAGGAGATGACGAAGTTTGGACCCACGATTCCCGTGGAGCAGGGTGCCAAGACGGTCACCTTCAAGATGATCGACGACAACATGACCATACAGCCAGTATTCTACGATAAGGCAGCCGTATATTCGCTCGACTTTACAAACGTAGCTGCTGGAACACTTCCCGAGGGTTGGCGCTGTACACAAGAGAATGGCGAAATTCATGCCTATCCTACAACCTACAGTTCTGGTGCACGCACCTTTACCGGCTTGACTGGCTATCAGGGCAAGGCGCTTTACTGGCGCAACACAAATGCAGAGTACGGCCGCCAGAGTGCCTATCAGCTGGCGCTCACCCCAGGCTCGTATGAACTGAACTTCGCCGTGGCTGCATGGAAGGGATCACCGGCCTATCAGGTGAATATCCTCAATTCGAGCGGTAGCGCCATTGCCTCGTCGTCGCAGTACACAGCTGCGCCCAATATCAACGGCAATAACGTCGGTGACATCTCAACAGCCGTTCGTCGCACGATGAAGTTCGATATCACCACTGCAGGCAAGTACATCATCCAATTCCGCAACAAGACCAATGCCGGAGGTTTTCAGGAGTTCCTCCTGGCCGAATGCCGTATAAGAGACCTCAGTCAGGTTACCGGCA
>CAZLPO010000199.1:0-3021 GCA_964561385.1 uncultured Prevotella sp. | reverse complement strand
GATGTCGGTCGTAATCGTACCCTGGACGGGTGTGGCATCGTTGATACCGCCACCGTAGAAGTTGTCGATGTCGGCATCGTAGATCTGCCACCGCACATTACCGTTGATCTGCTCCAGTCCTGCACCGGCACATTCCTCAAAGTGGCCGCCGCTGATGTAGCATTCGGCATCGTCTTCCTTAGGGGCCGCATTCGCATTGTAGGTACCTGTCAGATGGAAGTCCTTGTATTCACCTCCCGTCACCGACACGGGGATATGTTTGGTACTTCCGCTACCATCACTGTGAGTTCCGTTACCGAAATCCTTAAACCAGGCATTCGAGCCTACATGGATGTAGGTGGTCGTCGTCGGACTGCCTGTTTTGGTAGATACAAACTGGTCGAACACGCCGCCAAGCAGAATGATGGGAGCCGGGGCAGTCTTGTTTTTGTTCTCGTACTCGAATTGCGAGAAATAGATGAGACAGGTATTGGTAACCTCAAACCATCCTAAAGGATCAAATACAGCAGCATTGCGGAACTGTGTTGCCGTGTTTGGCTTTTGAGCCTGAGCGGTACCAGGTATGTTGATGAAATCGAATCGGATAGGATTCACCTCAGTACGGTTGTTGTCATGATAAATCATGCTGTAGTCTGGTTCATGGTCTTCGTCCAGATCCACCGACATCATCGTGAATTTCTTGCTGTTGCCTTTTGGCACGGATCCTTGATGCAGGTTACCCACCAGCACGATGGCATTGTCATAGACACCACCTGAGCCAAGCTCAGCCGTAGCGGCGCTGACGGAGGTGTGAACCGCCTGCTCACTGCCGCCAATAGTAATCTTTCCAGTCTTGAACTGCTTGCCTAATTTCTCAACCTTTCCAGATCCATATCCTGCATCATAAACTACATCCAGATATTCATCTGCCACATAGACAGCCTGAGCCCAATGGGGCTTGATGGTGATGCCTGTCACGCCGTAAGGCACATCGAAGTAGGCGCCTTGCGAGAACACGCGGCCACTCTTGCTATAAAGGTCCTTGGCCCATGTCTTGCGGTCGGCAAAGTTATAGCCATTCCAGGTGTCGCTCGTGGTAAACGTTCCCTCCGATGCTTTGTCCTCAACGGATGAATCGACGGTCATACCCGTAATCTCCCAGCCAACCATGACGCGGCTTTTCCCGTCGGCATCGACGCCGTAGTTGCCCGAACCCACTTCGTCGAAGTAGGGCAGCTGCACCTTGTCGTAGTTGAAGTTAAAGTGTTCAAAGTCCTTGTCTGTACGTGTCAGGGTCAGGCTACCATGGGTGATGGAAGCACTTGTGGGCGCATTATCACCAACACCACTGATAGTGACAGAAAGCTCACCGATCTTGAGACCTTTGTTGCGGTCCTCTGGATGGTCCTCGTTATAATTGTCAAGGTCCCTCGTGTCGTAGTTGATGATCGACGGATAAGTGTCCTGGGCCTTCAGGATGGGGTAGGGCTTCGGGTCTGTAATAGAGCGGTCTGCCGTCTCCAACACCCACTTGGCCATTTGGTCAGCATTCGATGCGGAGCCTGTGGCATAGTAGGCTGCCAGTCGCTTGTTGCTGTTCAGCAGCTGGCGGTACAGCTCAAAGCGTTTCAGGTATCTCTCTTCTATGGCCAGGGCACAGTTGTACTTATTGATGGTACCAGTCTTCAGCGTTTCGTAGGCATAGTAATTGTAGGTAGCCAAACCCATTGTGGTTTGATCCTTGGTGTTGCGGTTGTCAATAATCTCGCCACCATAGATGGGCGAAACGTTATTACCACTGCTGATGTCGCCGTAGAACATACAGTTCATGACCATGGTCTTCAGGTCACCAGCTTTCGATTTAAAAGTATTGTATCCCACGATACCGCCCTTGTCCGAGCCGCCCTCAATATCGGCATAGCTATAGCAGTTGATGACGCGCGAATTGCCGTCGAGATGGCCCACGATGCTACCGACATGTGCATCGCCGCTGACACTGCCGCCGTTCACACCGCAGTTATAGACGCGGGTGTCGCCCTGGGCGGTCGCCACGATGGCACCGGCATGACCGTCGTCATTACCACTGGTAATGCTGGCACTGCCGATAATGATGTTCTTGATAGTCGCATCTTCGGCATAGGCAACGAGGGGAGCGGAGACGTCAAAGGTCTTGTCTAACTGACCCTCGATGGTGCCCTTGAAGGGTGCTGTCTTGGTGCCGATAGACCCGGAGGCCGTGAAGTTGTTGCCCAGCATATAGTAACCACCCATCGCATTGATCTCCGAAGAGTTGGAGACGACCTTTGGCACCATCTTGAGCGTAAAGGCCTGGGCGATGCTGTCAGCACCCTCTTTGGCAGGACTGGCAAGCGTCGAGAACGACTGCATCACCTTACTGTTGTCGAAGCGGGGCATCAGACGCATATTGCCGTTACGGTCGGTGACCACCATGAAAGTGGCATTGGTAATCTTCATTTTTACTTGGTCGAGGCCGATCACGTCATTCTGCCTCACCTGCATTTCCAGCAGTTTGATTTCGCTCGATGTACCTTTCCACAGGCTGGTGACCGCTGATTCTTCCGTATCAGCAGTGAAGTAACGGTTCTCGTCGGCCACACTCTGTATCTGCACGTTGTAGGGGTCGAAGCCGTTCTTACCGGCTACGAAGTATGCCTCTTCGGTAACAGGCTTAGTCTCAGCCTCTTCCTGGGCTCCTGGATTATTCTTATAGATATAGCCCATCTCTTCGTCGATGTCGAAGTTGGGTCTCAGATACCACTGCATGGCCTCAGGCACATTCTTGATGTCCGGTTCCGTAGCGGTCGTGGAGATGCTAGTACCGGAACCGCTATACTGAGCATAGAGACCGTTTTGCTCAATCAGATACGGGGCTGCCGATGTGGCTTCCTCCGTAGCGGCACCTGCGTAGGTGCTGGCATATTCAGACTTCACATCGTAAGTGACATACCAGTCGCGCTCCTTGTCGTTCACAAGCGCCTGACTCTCATAGTCCGGCAGGTTACCGGTATTTGTGCTTGCGTC
>CAZLPO010000198.1:0-3081 GCA_964561385.1 uncultured Prevotella sp. | reverse complement strand
TGAAGTCTGTCATATTGCTATTATTAGTATTTTGATGGCAAAGTTACGAAAAAAACTGGGAAACGCAGCGATAATTCTCAATTTAATTCGTATCTTTGCGCTGTGAACCCGCTAAAAACCTATATCGTCACCCGCGAGAAAGAGTTGCCGCCGCTCGACGACACGAACTTTTTCCACAGCAGTCAGCTATTCCAGTTGGCGAGACAGACGCCTCGTCAGAAGCCTTACATGGTGATTGCCGAAGACGAACACGGCCATATCGTTGCCCACATGCTGGCCATCGTGCGCTACCGTACTTCGTGGTTCCCACCTTATTTCTTCATGCATTGCCGTCTGTTGGGTGAAGGTGTATACGATGAAAGCGTCACTCAACGCAACGAGGTCTTCGACCTGATGCTCAGTATGCTGAGGAAGCACATCGGCCGCCGTATGCTCTACATAGAGGTGAGTAACCTCAGTCAGAAGATGTTTGCCTATCGTGAGTTCCGGCAGCACCAGTTCTTTCCCGTGAACTGGATGAGCATTCACAACTCGCTGCACAGCCACACACCCGAGGAGCGCATCAGCAAACGCATGCAACAGCGCATCAACAAGGCCTACCAGCGGGGCATCATCACCAAGGAAGTGGAAACGGACAAGGAGTTTGAAGCTTTCAACCGTCTGCTCCGCCACCATAACCTGCTGAAACCCAAACGTTACATACCGAGCAAGGAGTTCTTTAGGGGGATTGTCGACGAGGGACACGGGCGACTGGCCATCACGTTATACAAAGGGCACGTCATAGGTTGCTCCGCCTGTGCGTATAGCGAGGGTAATGCCTTCCTCTGGTATGCAGCCTACCGCCGCAAGTCGTTTGCCTTCGTCCATCCCGACATACTCACCATCTGGTATGCTATCAAGGATGCACACCGTCGGGGCTACGACCACATCTTCTTCCTTGACGTCGGACTGCCCTTCCGTCGCAATCCGTTCCGCGAGTTTATTCTGAGCTTTGGCGGCAAGCCCGTCAGCACCTTCCGTTGGTTCCGCTGTTCCATCAAGTGGGTCAACGCCCTACTCTCCTGGATCTATCGCGATTAGTTGTCTGCATCATCAACGTTCAGTATCAAAAGGCTTAATGAACTTCATCTCGGTCAAGATGCGACCTTGACGCTTTAGCATATACGCACTCGGATTCTTTGAGCTGAAACGTCGGGGATTGGGCAGCGTGGCGGCAATAAGTGCACACTGGCTGCGACTTAGCTGACTGGCCGGCAATCGGAAGTGCTCTTGTGCAACGGCATCGGCACCATAGATGCCATCGCCCATCTCAATGGAATTCAGATAGACCTCCATGATGCGCTGTTTGGGCCAGAACAGCTCAATGAGCACCGTAAAATAGGCCTCGAAGCCCTTGCGCACCCACGAACGGCCGGACCATAGAAAGACGTTCTTGGCCGTTTGTTGCGAGATGGTTGAGGCGCCCAGCTTCCGTTTCTGGGGCTGTTGCTTGTTGCGCTTGGCAGCATGCTCAATAGCCTTGAAGTCAAAGCCGTGATGCTCCATGAAACGGGCATCCTCGCTGGCCATGACAGCCACGGGCAGGTGCGGCGATATCTCATTGAGCGGCACCCAGTGGTGACTGAGCTTCAGTTTCTGCCCGTCCTTGACCTGTTGTACGCAGCGTATCACCATCAACGGGGTGATCAGCACCGGAACGAACCTCAGCAGCACAACAGAAAGAATCGTGGAGGCAAAGAATGCCACCACGATCCAACGTATAGTTTTCTTAATAATTTTCAAGTCCGAAACTGGATATTAGTTCAGCGTACCAGCCTCAGCAGCCTGAACCATAGCCTCGCTGGCGTACATATACACCTCCACGCGGCGGTTCTGCTTCTTACCCTCAGCGGTAGAGTTGTCAGCAACGGGGTTGTGAGAACCCTGGCCCTCAACGCGCTTGATGGTAGATACACCCTTAGCCTTCAGACTCTTCTCCACGGCCTGTGCACGCTTCAGCGACAGGGGGTCGTTGATAGCATCAGAACCTGTGCTGTCCGTATGACCGAAGATGGCCACGTCGACGTCCTTGTTCTGGTTCAGCACATTGGCAATCTGAGAGATGCAGTTGCTCGATGCAGCGGTCAGCGTTGAAGAGTTGGTAGCGAAGAGGATACCGGAGTCGAACGTCACCTTCACGCCCTTGAAGCCGTTAGCATCCTCAATCTCCTGGACCTGAGCGTTCTGCACAGCCTCAGCCTGCTTCTTCACCTTGTCCATGTGCTTGCCGATGAGGGCACCTGTACCGGCACCTACAGCACCACCGACGGCAGCGCCGACAGCCGTGTTACCAGCAATCTTACCTACGATAGCACCAAGAGCAGCACCACCGACAGCACCGATAGCGGTTCCTTTAGCAAGATTATTACATCCACTCATCACGATACCGGCGCACAGGGCGACGGCCATTACTTTAAAACTTTTCATGATCTTAGTCGTTTTTAATTGTTAAACATGATGTTTCTGCTTGCAAAGATAATCTATTTCTTCGAAATATTATCGTTTTCCCAACTTTTTTTAGTATTTTTGCAGCCAAATTCGATTAATATACAAAAATAATGGCAAAAGAATTAAAGGATTTAACAAAAAGGGCCGAGAACTACAGCCAGTGGTTCAACGACCTCGTAGTGAAAGCCGACCTTGCTGAGCAGTCGGCAGTACGCGGTTGTATGGTCATCAAACCCTATGGCTATGCCATCTGGGAGAAGATGCAGCAGCAGTTAGACAAGATGTTCAAGGAGACGGGTGCTCAGAACGCCTACTTCCCCTTGCTGATACCAAAGTCGTTCCTCAGTCGCGAAGCCGAGCATGTGGAGGGTTTCGCCAAGGAGTGTGCCGTGGTGACCCACTACCGTCTTCGTGCCAAGGAGGACAAGAGCGGTGTGGAGGTTGACCCTGCTGCAAAGCTCGAGGAGGAACTGATTGTCCGTCCTACGTCGGAGACCATCATTTGGAACACGTATAAGAACTGGATTCACTCGTGGCGTGACCTGCCCCTGATGTGCAACCAGTGGTGTAACGTCATGCGCTGGGAGATGCGCA
>CAZLPO010000197.1:0-3085 GCA_964561385.1 uncultured Prevotella sp. | reverse complement strand
TCGTGGATTGTCGATGGCAGCGAAGTGCTGCAAGCCCCGCTGGAGCCTTACTTTTGGAAGCCTGAGAACGATAACCAAAGTGCGGCAGGCTTCGCCCGTCGCGTCGCTGAATGGAAGGAGGTTAAAGACGTCAAGGTTACCTACACCGTCATCAACGACCGCTTCATCCGCGTCGATATCGACTATCAGCCTACCGCCAACCATCGTCCCCTGATGCCCAAGTTTGGTATGCGGATGCGTCTGCCCAAGGAGTTCACGCAGATAAAGTATTACGGTCGCGGCCCATGGGAGAACTATCCAGACCGCAAGCGTTCCGCTTTCCTCGGTATCTATGAGATGCCCCTTAGCCAGTACGAGACCGAATATATCCATCCCCAGGACAACGCCAACCGATGCGACATCCGCTGGTTTGAAATCTCACAAGCCACAGTGCCCGTCGGTTCTCCGACGGGAAAAGTCCTTCGTATCGAAGGCCTGCAGCCACTCTGCATCCGCGCCTGGGATTATGGCGAGGAAGACCTAGAGCGCGTACGCCATCCGAATGAAATAAACCGTGGACGCTTCGTCAACTTGAATATTGACTTAAACATCCACGGTGTAGGTGGTGCTGACACCTGGGGAAAGCGTACGCTACCTCAGTATACCATTGATGGTAACCAGCCCCACCATTATAGTTTTATCCTGTCTTACCGGCGCTGAGCCTCGTTCTCTTCACGCTTCGCCTTATAGAAACGGTCGCAAAAGTCTACCTGCTCGCGGTTAGGACGCATGATGAGCGACGCACCGTTCGAGAACTGCATCGTTGTTGGCTTCGTGTCATCGAACGTAGGCCAGTAAGGCAGTCCCTTGCCGTTGGGGTTGCCCGTTTTGGCGAAGTTCACCCAGTACTGCTGCATAATCTCGGCTACTGCCGCCTCAGCGGGGTATTTGTCGGGCTGCGTCAGAAACTCACCGTTGAGGTAGAGAATGTCATCAGCGTGGCACACACCGCGGCGACGCGGGTCGTTAGAGAAGCTGCGCTCGGAGGGCTGTGCCAGATAGGCAGCATAGGCGGGACTCTTACCCGTCTTAGCTTGCAGGCTTACCCAGGCGTATGAGGGCCAGGCAAAACCCATGTCGCGGAAAGCGTCACCATTGCCGTGCCATGCTTCGTCGTCGGTATTGCCAGGATAGACCCTCAGGGCCTCGTCGGCCATGTTCCCAAAAATGTGTTGTAACTGCTTCTGGTAGTCCTCAGCCTTGATGTTGGACGGTGTAAAAAGAGCACCCTCGTCAGAGTTGGTCATGACGATGACAGGCACGTCGTTGTATGCGCCGCGCTCGTAGAGACGGTACTGGTCATCGGCAATGACATAGCCGTCAACACAGGGCCAGAAACCTGCAAACCCCACATTGCCGTCGCACAGTGCCATGGCGTCCATCTTACGTAGCTGCTTTAGACTCTTCTTCTTCAGATGTTTCTGGAATGCCATTCCCTGCTGTTCGGCACCCTTCTGCGAGGCATCCATGCCCAGTGTGCGGGGCTGGTCGCGCCACGGGGCAAACGAGCCGCCGCTCTGACTGATGCAACGGTGGAAGAGACCCTTGGCCAACGGAGAAGCGCAGAGTATACTACAGCTGATGGCACCGGCCGACTCACCGAAGATGGTCACGTTCGCAGGGTCGCCGCCAAAGCTGCTGATGTTGCGTTGAACCCACTGTAAAGCAAAGATCTGATCCAGCAGTCCATAGTTGCCCGAGTGCCCTTTCGGGTCCTCCTTCGTCAGTTCGGGGTGAGCCATGAAGCCGAGGGCCCCCGTGCGGTACTCAATACAGACGATAACCACACCGCGTTGTGCGAGGTGTAGCCACAGATCTCCGCCGTACCACTCGGTTTGGAAACCACCGCCGTGAATCCATACCATCACGGGCAGACGCTCGCTGATGCTCTTGGCCGGTGTGGCGATACCTAAGTAGAGACAGTCCTCGTTCATCATCTCTGCCGTACGTCCACGACGTGTGGGCTGTGGGGGCAGCGGACCAAACTTGTCTGTTTTCAGTGTCCCCTCCCAGGCTTTTGCTGGCTGTGGGGCACGCCAGCGAAGGTCGCCCACTGGCGGTGCGGCGTAGGGAATGGCCTTATAGATAGCGAGTGTTCCCTCAGCGATGCCTTCGATGTCGCCCGTCTCCACGTGGGTCTTGGTGAGTGGCGTAAGGTTCTGTGCCTCTATAGGGCTGATGAGTAATGAACAATGAATGAGTAATAAAGAAAGAAGTAGTTTCTTCATATGGTTTATTTAATGATTTTCTTTCCGTTAATAATCTTGATGTGCGGCATGAGACCTGAGGCGTGAGATGTGCGGCGGCCCTGCAGGTCGTAGACCTCATTATTCATTATTCGTTTTTCATTATTCATTAGCGTTGCGCCAATCCCCGTGGTCTCGTCATCGGTCATCGTGTAGATAGCTACATCGGAGATGGTCACGGCATCATTCTTTGAAGAACGGGTAATAGTCAGACGGTACTCACCCCAGCTATCAGTGACCTCGAAGGGCAGCACGGTGTCTTCGCCCACGTTAGCGGTTGTGTTGAGCACGAGCCCCTTGGTGCCCGACACAGGCAGCTTTTGTAGCTTCACGGTGATGGTCTTGCCAGCCTCACCCTGGGTTTTGAAGCAGAGTTTGTACTTACCTGTCAGGAACTGCAGGGTGCGGTAGACGTTATGCTTGTCGTTGTTACCTGCTGCCTGTGGTGTCTCACCATAATAGAACACGTAGGTATTGTTATTGATGGAATAGCCGTGATCCTTAGGCACAAAACCCTCCATCTCGACACACGGACGCCACTTTAGTGTAGTGTCGCAGGGGGCGTCCAGCGTGTACTGCTTGAAGAAGTTCCACATGGTCTTACCCGAGTGCCCTTCGTCGGTATTGCCGGTATAAGGGCTATGTCCCATACCGTCCATCTCGTAGTAGACATAGGGGAAACCGCCCTCACCAGCCTCGTATATGCTCTTGGTGTACTTGCCGCTCTTCACGGTCTTCTTGGGGACGGAGTTGGCACCGTTGCGGGCCGCCATCTGGTCGACAATCTTGGGCATCAGCGA
>CAZLPO010000196.1:0-3145 GCA_964561385.1 uncultured Prevotella sp. | reverse complement strand
TTCCGTGGTATTACCAATGCCTATATTGGGGTCTTCAAGCAGAATGCTGATGGAAAGTATGTCTCTACAAGCATTTCGACGGAAAAACTCTACCCCTTCGGAACCATCATTGGTAAAAATGGGATAGACCCTAATGCTGGCGAAGAAAGCAACACACCCAAGTCACGCCGTGTCGTTGAGGTTTCACTTCCTACTGATGTCAACTCCTTGATGTTCTGGGGCAAGGCCATCAAGGACGGTTCTTCCACTGATCAAGGTAAGATTACCATGAACGTCAGCAGCAATCTGAGTGAAACCTCTTTTTCCCTCGACAGGATTGTGCCTGAAACAGCCGATCCGACAGAACCTCACGTCTATGTGCAGGCCTTGAAGGAACATGAGCAGCTGATGGCCGCAGCCCTCACGAATATAGTCAATAGCAATATTGCCAACACGAATGTTACGTATGGTGGGGATACGCATAAAATTTCACTCGCATGGAGCGACTATGTAGACATCTCTGGTGAATCAGAAAGTTATACGATCACTGCCAGAACCAACGAGCCAATAGCAATCAAAAATGCTCTTGACCCAACTCATGATATCCCTATGCGTGCATTGGGTGATAAGTTGGCTATTGCCTATGCCACTTGGAACACCATTCGTTCGGGTGAGTTGCGCGCCGGTTCTGGTACCGCTGTTTCCAAGGTGATTGAAGACTTGATGACGGTTGTCAATTCCGTCGCCAATGCTGAACCTGTATTTTGGGAGGAGGCGGCTGCCAAGACTTTGGCAGAACAGATTAAGACTAATGTAGAGAAGTTTTTCGATAGTGATAATGAATACCAATGGAAGACCGCTGGTGAAATAATGACCGCATTGAATGTAAATTTTTCAACGGTCGACGGTGACTGCAACCTCAACGATTTCCCTGTCAATTTCAATCTGCCAAACGGTTCTGTCATCCTGCAATTTGATATTACACCAAAAGACCCTGGACCAGGTTTTGACTTTGCTTATAACTACAAAGGTGCAGTCGCTACATATGCAATGGGGGATGAAAATGGCTCGTTCAATCCGCTGAACTATGTCTATCCGGCTGAGTTGTGCTATTTCGGTAACAGTGCTATTCGCGTTTCTGACCAAACCAAGGCAGCCAACTACTATCCTGATGGTGTCACTGATTGGGATAATGATGACAAATGGACTGACGACTGGGTGAAAGATTCCCATGTGACGAATACTACGCGTAGTGTTGCCATGAAGGATAACATAAACTACGGCACTGCTCTGTTGGAGACGAAGGTGAAGTTTGGTGCTGCCACCCTTCAGGACAACTATGGAGCCCTTGACAAAAGGTGGAATAACAAACCGGAAATCACGGAGCCCAACAATACGATAGATGCAACGGCTGATAGAGATCACTTCGTGCTGACGGGTGTGCTCGTTGGTGGTCAAGAACAGGAGGTAGGCTGGAACTACATTGCCAAGTCAACGACCCCTGGTTTCGGCAACATGGTGTACGACAATGTCGGTGAAATCCATATACCTCACTTCGACAGTAACAGTGCCACGCAGTCAACTTCTGCAGCCAACTATACACTGCTCTGGGACAACTGGGAAGCAAAAAATAAGGGTAGTAAGCAGCGTGATGTCTTTGTCGCCTTGGAGTTTGTCAATAAGGGTGTGGACTTCTATGGTCAGAACAACCTGATCCGTAGTGGTGCTACCTTCTACATCGTTGGTAAGCTGGATCCTGACAAGAGACCTTCATCGCTGACTGATGTGACAGACGCTGCATATGCAGCAGACAAATCACTGGGTATCACATGGCCTACGAACTATGCCTTGCCGCCCTATGATACTGACGGTACTACCATCAAGGAGCGTCGTGTATTCATGCAGGACTACCTGACAAGTGCTACCTTCGTCATTGGTGAGAACTCGTTGCAGCATGCACTGGTATCAGTTCCTGACCTGCGTTCCGGACAGATTTCACTGGGTCTCTCTGTTGACCTGAACTGGCGCACTGGTCTGGTCTTTAACAATGTCATTCTCGGAGAACAATAATCAGATACAACGAAGGTGAAGAGCATAAACCTATTCAAGATATGGCTCCTGCTGTCAGTCTTATGGCTGACAGCAGGTTGCTGCTCGTACATTGACGATGACCTGAGCGACTGTCCTCCTGAGGGGCAGGAGTATGAGTTGACCTATGAGCTGCGGCTGGTGACGAATATCACCACCGAGCTCTCAACTCAGCTCAGTACCGCGACGGATGTCAATGTCGCTAACGCCCTGCGTGACCATCTGAAAAACATCTTCACCGACTTTGCCCATGACGTGGACCTCTCGTTCTACGATACGGAGAACGCACAGGAGCGGCTAAGTCACGACCAGCATGTGATGAACGCCAGTGAGCAGAGCTATACGCTCTACCTGCCGATGCGGGAGTACATGCACCTTGCCGCTGCCAATATCCAGGATAATACGGTGGTGGCGTTGTCAGGCGATGACAAATGTCCGACGGCACAGCTTGCCACCATCCCGGAGGGGGAGGAGACCATCGATTCCCATACCACAGGTCTCTTCACAGCAAGATATCCGTTGAAGGTCCTGGAGGGTGTCAGCCAGACATTCCACGTACGACTCTATATGGCGAACTGTGCGGAGGCTCTGGTGATAGACCCTCGGGGGCACTCCTACAAGGATATCAAGGTCTTTGCCACCGGTTTTGCCTCGAAGTTCCATATCAATGACAGTACCTATACCTTCCCCGAGAAGTATCCCTATGTCCGTGCGACAAAAGTCAATACGGGAGAGGATGAGAAACTGTGCTTCTGCGCAGTGAACTTCCCCACCACGGATGAGGAGGGAATGCGTACCGTCGTTGAGGTTCCTTTCGACGAGGATGAGTCTGAGACGGTATTCTGGCAGTTCCGTGTCTATGTTACCATGGACGACGGCTCTGTCACGGAGTCTGTCCTGAGTGTCAGGTCTCCCAACAAAGCTGGTCAGCTGAGGATCATCGGAGGCTATATGGGTGATGACGGTGCGATCCATCCCAAGGATCAGACGGTGGGTGTCAGTGTCACGCTGAACTGGAATGAAGGTGGACATCATGATATAGACTTATAAATGAGGATGAAGATCTTTCGTTACACAT
>CAZLPO010000195.1:0-3158 GCA_964561385.1 uncultured Prevotella sp. | reverse complement strand
TATCGGGTTAGACGAAGCACGGCGGCGGTTTGGCAAAGCGGAAGCCGACTTGCAGGCACAGAACTACCGTACTTGCAATCCGATAAAAATGCGGTTCCCTGTGTGGCTTGCTTTGCACTGCGGGCAGTTCGGCTACGTCGCCTGTCTGCTGCTGCAACTGCTGTGGATGTGGTGGACGTGCAGCTGTATCTTTTTGATGACCGACTGGCACACCAGCGACGGCGCCCGACTGGAGCGCTCCTTCGCCCGCTGCCTCGGACTGACTGCCCTCTACGAGCGTCAGCGCAAGCCATCGCCCGTCAGCAAGACCGCCGAAGCCTTTGCCGAACTGGGCAAGGCCGTCGCCGCCTGCGGAGTGAATGATAAGACTATCAAACCGAAAAGTAAGAAACATAAAAAGGACTAAGTGATTATGAGTAAACAAGGACAGAAAAAGGAAACCGACTTTGGCGCAGTCAACAGTTGGTTGCAAGAGAATGTATTGCCGATGTTGATGGAAAAGTGCGCAAGCCCGCTGGAGGCCATCTACCTGCTGACATCGTTCACGAAGAACGCCGCGCTGACCATCGGAGTGGCCGCAGGACAACCGCCCAAGAGGGTGATAGCCGCCTGCAAGGACATCTTCGACAAGAAGGACTATAACGAGGAAGCCCTGACGATGATGGCGGCACTGATGGCAAAGAAGATTGAGAAGAACGGCGGTGTGGCCGACCTCTCCGACGCTATTGACTCAGTTGAAGAGATTACACGCAAGTTGGACGAACAGGACTAAAATGAAGACATCAAACTATTTAGACCCTGAGCGGCTGGCGGAATTGCAGCAGCGTATATGGGAGATTGCAACGGCGCACGGATGGCACGAGCAACCGATACCGACGGCGCAGTATTGCGGACTGATAATGACCGAAATGGCCGAGGCAATAGAAGCCGACCGCAACGGCAAGCGTGCCAACACCGATGCGATGGCAGCCCAGATGCGGGTGCAGGCCGAGAGCGAGGAAGGACTGTCTGACCACTGGTACGATATGTGGTACGGCGAGTATTACAAGATGTACGTCAAGGGCAGTATCGAGGAGGAATTTGCCGACGTGGTGATCCGTGTGCTCGACATGGCGCAGGAGGTTCACGGCGACAGGATGCGCTGGCTGGGCTACTACCCTTGTGGGCAGGTGTACCACGAGGACAAGAGTTTCATCGAGAATGCCTGGTACTTCATCCGCGAAATCCTGAACTGGGGCACGATGAACATCAGCGACTCTGTGTCGTTCATGTTCGACTGGGCGCAAGACCTCGGCATCGACCTTTGGCAGCACATCGAGTGGAAGATGAAGTACAACGAACTCCGTCCGTATAAGCACGGCGGAAAGAAAAATTAGTAACGACCACGGATTACACGGATTATGGGAGTAATGAAACAACAGCAAGGCATGAAGAAGGAGCAGCTGACCGAGCAGTCGATACAACAGCGGCTCAACCACTTCTTTGCCTCCTACAAGTACAAGGCCGACGGACTTTATGTGTTCTCGTGGGAGTCGGACAAGCTCATCTGGACGAAAAGCGGCTATATCTATGAGTTTGAAATCAAGATAAGCCGCTCGGACTTCAAGAACGACTTCAAGCACAAAAAAGAGAAGCATATCGTGCTGGCATCGACCATCGCCCGCGACAAGGCCAAGGGGATACAGATGTCGCTCTTTGAGCAGAAAGAGCAGGAGAACAGACATTGGAGCCGCGAGACGCTTGAACGTCGATACGGCGACATCGACGCGATGGCCAAGGGCAAGCGGATGCCCAACTACTTCTACTATGCCGTGCCGACGGGGATGCTGGAGCCCGACGAGGTGCCTCCCTACGCAGGGCTGATATACATCGACAGCGAGTACCGATACGTGAAGCAGTCGTACCGCATCGTCAAGGAGGCCCCGCAGCTGCACAAGACGAAGTACACCGACGCCGAGCTGAACCTGGGCGAGAAGTTCTACTACAACTGGCAGACCGCCCTGCGCAACCTGCATGACGCCGCCAAGCGTGCCGACACCGCAGAGGGCAAGCTGCAGTGCGAACTCGACCGACAGCACCACGACCGCACTTGGGAGGACTTGGAGCGCGACCTGGAGTACAACAAGGAACGCAGCGAACGCTACAGCCATCTCTACTACGAGTATCAGCACAACGCGCTCATCGACCGTCAGGAGATACGTCTGCTGCGCCGCGAACTGCTGAAACTCCAGCCCGACTTCGACTACAAAGCCATCGAGCAGGAGGCCGAGAGGTATCACGGCAAGCGGGCTACGGTAGAAATATAATCCGTCAAATCCGTGTAATCCGTGTTCAAGAAAAAATAATTAGTTGTAAAAAAAGAAAGTATATGATTGAACTACCAAAGTACACTGTGCCGACGTATGACCCTCGGGGGCTGGCGGTGAACGAGCGGACGGACTTCACGCGGCGCATCCCTGCGCTGCCGGAGAAGCAGCTGGCGAGGGACGCGAAGATCGTGGGGCAGATCATCCGCGCTTACGAGGCGGGCGACAACGGGGCGGTGCTCGACATCTTCCGCCGCAAGGCCCGTCTGCTGTCAAATCCCCGCTACTGGGAGGTGATGCGCACGGTGTGGGTGGCGGTGGGCAGCACCGAGACGGCCCCGCTGTTCCGCACGCTGATGCAGTCGGGCCGCCCCTGCCGCTCGTGGTTTATGACGCCCGAGGATGCCGCCGCGCTGGAGGCGATGCCGTTCCCGCTGACCGTCTGGCGGGCCTATGACGCTGACCCCGACCCCGGCATATCGTGGACGCTCGACGAGCAGTGGTGTCGCGGCTATGCCCGCTCGAAAGGCCGCCGCGTGAAGCAGATGCAGGTGAGCCGTGACCAGGTGTTCGCCTACGTCAGCCGACGCGGCGAGGAAGAGGTGATTGTATTGTAGTTTTAACGAACACGTAATCGCTTTAGCGCTTTCACAAAGCGACAGCGACTGAAAGAATTTCGCGAATTAAACGAATTATTTTTTGAACACGAATTATCACGAATTGAACACGAATTTATGACAGACGATTTACAGAAGAAGGTTGGCCGAGCCGTGCGGCTGCTGCAGACCGTGGCGAAAGGCTACGACAAGCCGATTGAGGTGGCATACAGCGGCGGCAAGGACTCTGACGTGA
>CAZLPO010000194.1:0-3240 GCA_964561385.1 uncultured Prevotella sp. | reverse complement strand
CTTCTTCGAGTCACCGGCCACATGGTCGCAGACCATCATGTGCTGGGCATGGAGCGATTCGCCTGCCGAGAACTTCACCTCGCCTACTGGCACATGGCCTGGCATCGACTGCAAACTGATTGGAACAGCTGCCACAGGCAACAAGGTATGGAAGTGGACTTGGGACGGCACCAAGCAGAACAACAGTGCTGCCAAGCAACCGCAGATGATTATCTTCAGCAATAACGGATCACCGCAGACCAACAACCTGGAGTTCAAGAACGGCGGTTACTATACCAAGGACGGACTGAAGGGCGTTGTCAGCGCCGAATAAGCGCGCGCACCGCAAACCAGCAGTGCATGAGGAACGTCGGAATGACACCGTAATGGTGCTGCATGACAAGGTATCGCTCACGGAGCGATGCCTTGTGGTTTTTAGTGGTGGTGCCTTCCTCCAGATAGTTGGCCACGACGGTGTGCAGGTTCACCAGTTGCATCTGCCGCCGCTCCGCCTCTTTCATCACGCGGATGCACCAGTCCACATCGGCCGAGAAGCGGTAGCGCAGGTCGTAGGGCTCGCCCTTGGCAATATCGGTACGTGCGTAAAAGGCTTGGTGACATACCAGCATACCCTGACGGAACGAGCGCCACGACAGCCGTTCGGGCGGCTGCAGGCGGCGGTGGTAGAGGAAGTGTCCTTCACCGTCCACAACATCAGTATTGCCATAGAGCACGGCGACATCGTCGGCAGCCTTGTCCATCACCAGCTCCAGCGTGTCGGTCGAGGGCAGTGTGTCGCCGGCATTCAGGAAGCAGACGTAGTCGCCAGTCGCCCGCTGCAGTCCCTTGTTCATGGCGTCGTAGATGCCCTTGTCGGGCTCGGAGCAGATGCACACCTCGTGGGTGGCTGCCGTCTCCTCGCTCTCCTGTCGGTAGGCCTCGGCCATGGTGAGCGTATTGTCCTTCGATGCCCCGTCAATAATCAGGTGCTCCACGTAAGGATAGCTCTGAGCCAGCACGCTGTCGAGCGTGCGCTGCAGCACACTGGCTGCGTTATAGGTGATGGTGACAACGGTAATCTTGGGTTTCATAGCTTATAGTGCTTCATGGCCAGTGCCTGGTTATATACTTCGGTGTAGCGCATGGCCACAGCCGACGGCGAATAGTTGTGGGCCACCTTGCGCAGACACTGGGCACTGAGCGTCTCGGCGTCAGCCTCCAGCACCCACTGGATGCCGCGGGCCAGGTCTTCAGCGTCGCGGTAGGCAGCCACGTAGCCGTTCTTCTTATGGTCAATCTCCTCTGGGATGCCGCCCACGTTGAATCCCACACAGGGCACGCCGCAAGCCATCGCCTCCATGATGGTGTTAGGCAGGTTCTCCGAGAGCGACGGCAGCACAAACAGGTCAGCAGCGTTATAGACATCCACAATCTGGCGGTCGTCGCTGATGTAGCCCAGCGCGTGCGCCTTCATCGGCAACTGGGCCACCACCTCGTCGGCATGGCCTCCAAGTATCACCACTTCGGTATTTACACAAAAAGAACCGTCCCTTTTGTGTAAATTCCGGCAAGCCTCCACGAGATAGCTCATGCCCTTGTTCTCGTTGGTCACCCGTTGCGAGGCAAAGAGAATCAGTTTCTTGTCTAAGGGCAGCCCCAGTCGCTGGCGTGCCTCTTGGCGGTCACACCTCTTATATATACGCGCGTCAATCGGATTAGGGATGTTCGTAATCTTATGACCTTTCAGCAGGGCACTTGCCTTGGCCTCCGACGCCAGCCAGTGGCTGCACGCCACGAAGTAGATGTTGTCCTCGGCCAGCATTTTCTGTTTGCGGCGCCAGACGCTCGTTGCCAGTCCGCTGCGACCTGACAGCAATCGGCATTCGCGGCACTGCGTCGTGAAGCGGCGGCAGTTCAGCGTCAGATGACAGATGGCGGTGGCTGGCCATATATCGTGCATCGTCCACACCACGGGCTTGCCGCTGCGCAGGATCTTCCGGATATTGTTCAGCGAGAGCATACCCTGGTTTATCCAGTGCAGGTGAACGATGTCGGCCTCTTTGAATTCCGGCAGGCGTGTGATGTCGGTGCCTGCGTTGGCAATGTCTATCTCAAACAGGTGCTTGCGCTGGAAGTGTAGACGACAAAAGATCACCAGACGCTCCCACAGGAAGTGCCAACGCGTCAGGATGGACTTGGGCAGCCCGACAACCGTCAGCGTGTCGCTCTCCTTCTCGCGCACCAGCATCTTGGCCTTCACGCCGTGGTTGTTCAGCGCGTCCGTCAGTCGGCTGGCTGCCACAGCAGCACCGCCTGCACGTTCACTGGTATTGACAATCAGTACTCTCACTTCGCCTCCTTTGCCTTGCGCTTGGCCTCCTTGGCAGCCTTCCGCTCCTGACGGCGCTTCTCCTTGGCCAGTTTCTTCTCTAACTTCCGCTGTTCCTTCAGCTGTCGTTTCAGTTCGCGGGCCTCCTCTTTGGCGGCCGCCTTCTCTACCTTCTCCACCTCCTTCGTATGGGTGGCCTCCTCCAGGTTCTCGCGCAGCATGTCCTTGTCAAACGTAAAAACCTTGCCCAGCAAGCCCAGCGACAACACCTGGTCCTCACCGTCCAGCCTCACGTGCGTCATATTAAAGAGGTAGTAGTTGTCGAACTTCAGCTTCGAGTTCAGGGCAGTCTTCACGGCCGTAGCCACCACGTTCTTGCCCAGACGTGTCACACCATTGTCGCCGAAGCCGCGATTCTCGGCTTCTTCGTCAATATACTCCTTAATGGCCTTCATCATGGCCTCCTTATGTTTCTCCTCGGCTGGTGCCGTGACCACCATGACGACAGCCACTAACAGTAGGATGATAGCCCATAAAAGTTTCTTCATTTTCTCTGCGGTTTTGTTGAATTGTGGTTGCAAAGGTAGTGCAAACCGAGCAAATAACCAACATACTTTTGTGAAAACAAAGAAAAAAGCGTAAATTATTGTTGTTTGCGCACACAGAATCTTGATTTACGTCAATAATATCGTTAAATATTGCTTTTTCTTTGCCTAAAGTATTGCGGGATTCAGGAAATCGTTGTACCTTTGCATCGTCAAAAGGTTAATAGATTGTTTTAGGTTAGTAGTAATATTTATAGTTTTAGGTTTTTAGTTATTGGTAAAAAAGAAAGTTTTCAACTGTAGGATAACAGGTGGTCGCTGTGAAGCTCCCATTTAAACTTTCAAATTTTTAGCCCTTGCGGCTGAAAATTTCTTTTAGAGAAAAGG
>CAZLPO010000193.1:0-3284 GCA_964561385.1 uncultured Prevotella sp. | reverse complement strand
GCCTTCAGCTTGGCGTGGGCGATGTCGCGGGCCACGATAATCGTGCCCTTCAGGTTTACCCTCGTGGACACAGGATACTTGCTGAGTTCCTTGCGCACAGCGTCGATACCCTCGTTCAGGTCAATCTCGATGGTGTTCTGACCCTCACCAGCCTTGGCGTACTCTGCAGGAATCAGCTCCGAGGGGTTCGCGTCCATCTTCTCCAGCCAGATACCGTCGGCATTGATCTTTGCCTTGATATTACGGTCGGCCGAACAGCTGACGCCCATACCGATAGGACAGCTGGCACCGTGACGCGGCAGACGGATGACGCGGATGTCGTGGGCCAGGTACTTACCACCGAACTGGGCCCCCAGACCAATCTTGTGAGCCTCCTTCAGCAGCTTCTCCTCGAGGTCCACATCGCGGAAGGCGCGGCCTGTCTCGTCGCCCGTGGTGGGCAGCGAGTCGTAGTACTTGATGCTGGCGAGCTTCACCGTCAGCAGGTTCTTCTCGGCCGATGTGCCGCCAATCACGAAGGCAATGTGGTAAGGCGGACAGGCAGCCGTACCCAGCGACTTCATCTTCTCCACGAGGAACGGGATGAGCGTACCCTCGTTCTGTATCGTGGCCTTTGTCATCGGATAGAAGTAGGTCTTGTTGGCCGAGCCACCACCCTTGGCCACCATCACGAAGCGGTACTCAGCACCCTCCGTAGCCTCGATGTCAATCTGGGCAGGCAGGTTGCAGCGCGTGTTCACCTCGTCGTACATCGTCAGCGGTGCATTCTGCGAGTAGCGCAGGTTGTCCTGCGTGAAGGTGTTGAACACACCAAGGCTCAGGGCCTCCTCGTCCTCGAAACCAGTCCACACCTGCTGGCCCTTCTCACCATGGATGATGGCCGTACCCGTATCCTGACAGAAAGGCAGGATGCCGCGTGCAGCCACCTCGGCGTTGCGCAGGAACTGCAGGGCCACGTACTTATCGTTCTCCGATGCCTCGGGGTCGGACAGGATCTTGGCCACCTGCAGGTTATGCTCACGGCGGAGCATGAACTCCACATCGTGGAAAGCCTGCTGTGCCAGCAGCGTCAGCGCCTCTTTCGAGACCTTGACAATCTGCTTGCCCTCAAACTCTGCGGTCGTCACACCTTCCTTACTCAGCAGACGATACTCCGTCTTGTCCTCGCCCATCTGAAACATCGGGGCGTACTTGAATTCTACTGTTTTAGCCATAAATGTATTTATTTAGTTAATATCCAAAGATTTCTTCTGTCGTGAGACGACGGACGGGCCCTATCTTCTCCAGAGCCTTTATGTCGAGTTCCTTCTCGTCGCCGAGAATAATGTAGCGACAGGCCTTATTGGCCATGCGCTGCTTCTCGAAGCCGATGATGTCCTGCAGACCGATGCCTGAGAGTGCGTTGTAGACCTTCTCATTGAGGTCGTAGTCGATACCCTTGCGCTTGGCAGCGATATAGGCATTGATGACACCCGTCTTTGTGACGCGCAGGCTGGCCAGCTGCTTCGTCAGCGCGTCCTTGGCAATCTGGAAGGCCGTCTCGCTGGCAGGCATCTCGTTCAGAATCACATGGAACTGGTTCACGGCGTCCATCATCTTGTCGTTCTGTGTGATGATGAAGGCCTCGTGGTATTCCTTCTCGTTTTTCTTGCTGGGGGTGACATAGTAGGCGGAGGCGCTGTAGGCCAGTCCGCGGGCTTCGCGGAGTTCCTGGAACACGATGCCGTTCATGCCGCCGCCGTAGTACTCGTTGAAGAGGTCTACCACAGCTTCCTGCTCAGGATTCCATTCGCGATCCTCGTTGTGATACATCACCATATAGATATTCTTGGCATCGTAGGGTGCTATCCATATCTCGTTGGCCGTCGCTTCCTGACGCTGGTAGGGCTTTCCTTGCGGCACGTCAGCCAGCTTCTTGGGTGTCTTATGGATTTTGCCGAGCTCTTTCGAGAGTTCCTCCAGCGTCAGCTTTCCGTAGTAGATCACCGTGTGCTTCATGTTGGGCAGGTTGGCTATCAGCGCCAACAGCTGCTGGGGATCGGCCTGCCGCAGCTGGTCGGCGCTCATGACGTCGCGCAGGCTGTTGTGCGGGCCGTAGAAGCCGTAGGTCGACAGATACTGGAAATTGGTGCGCTGGTCTTTCTTCGCGTCGTCGCGCGACTTCAGGATCAGTCCCACATACTGGTCGTACGATGCCTGGTCGGCCTTTGCGTTCTTCAGCAGGTCCTCGAGCAGGGCCAGCGCCTCGGGCATCTGTGCCTGCAGTCCGCTCAGCGAGATGCTCATGTTGTCGGCATTCACGTTGACCGAGTAGTTACAGGCCAGTTTGTAGAACTTCTGCTTCACCTCGGCAGCGGTCAGCTTGTCCGTTCCCACATAGTCGAGATAGTCGGCAGCGATGTCGTAACGGTTGTCGTCCTGCTGTCCGAACTCATAGCGGAAAGTGAGGGTGAAGAGGTCGTTCTCGGTGTTCTGCTTATAGAGCAGTGGCAGCTTCTTCTTCGTCTCACCAACAGTCAGGTCGTTCTTGAAATCGACGAACTTCGGCTGGATGGGCTCCACCTGCGACTCCTGTATCTCCTTCACAAAGGCGCTCATCTGGTCGCGGTTGGCCTGGATGGGCGTGATGGCGGGCTTGTCTATCTTCTTCTGGGTGGAATCGACGCCCTGCTCCTTGTAGATGGTGACATAGCCGTCGGTAAAGAAGCGGTTGGCAAAGGCCACGATCTGCTCCTTCGTCATCTTCGAGATGCGGTCCAGACGGCCAACTGTCTGCTGCCAGCTGATGCCGTTGATGAAAGCGCCCATGAACTGACTGGTACGCCAGCGGTTGTTATCGAGGGCTTTCTGATAGTCGAGCTTCATGTTGTTGACAACGCTGACCAGCAGGTCGTCAGAGAAGTTACCCTTCTTCAGGTTCTCTATCTCGCCCAGCATCAGTTCTCTCACCTCCTTCAGCGACTGCTCGGGCTTAGGCATACCCATGAGGATAAAAGCAGAATAATCCTGTTGGCCATACGCAAAAGCCTGGGCACCCAACACCTTCATCTGCTGGTTCAGGTTGATATCGAAGATACCCGCCTTGCCGTTGCTCAACATATCTCCAATCACGTCGAGGGTGTCGCACTGCAGGTCGGAAGCCTTCTTGCCGAGCCATCCCAGCCATACTTCCTCAGCCTGCTGGCCGATAACGGTGGTATCGACAGGAGCCGTCAGCGGCTTCTGAACGGGGAACACGGGCTGGCGCACGTCGTCGCCTGGCTTCCACTTGCCAAAATACTTGT
>CAZLPO010000192.1:0-3305 GCA_964561385.1 uncultured Prevotella sp. | reverse complement strand
GAACCGACTTTTTACCAGCACTTGCATTGCCACCCGTGAACCAGTTATACTTGCCCACATAGGTATGCAAGCCTGCGCCGCTCTTGTTGGCATTGTTGTCGGGCAGCATAAGCGCACCATTGAGATAGTTCTTGGCATAGCCTTCACCCTTCTGCACGGTGAGCACATGATCGTAGATAGTCTCGAAGTCACGAGGTGTTGCAGGGTCATAGTTATCTGCTGCAATACTCTTCACCAGTTCTGCCTGGTCACGCTCCAGGTAGCACTCATACTGTCCGTTCTCATCTTCTGTGAACAGCAGTCCTGAAATCCATCGCAGTGGTGACACTTGCGTCATCATGCCGTGAATGAGTGCCGTGCTGACGAGTATCTCCACGCGGTTGCCTGCGATGCTTGTCACGTTGTCTGTCGGGTCGATAGCATTGGCACCAGCCTGTGTTGCCATGAGCTTCCACACCACGCAGGTCATCTCTCCGTGACTCGGACCATTGAAACCCTGCACGCTGCGATACTTGTACTTGTTGCCCTCGAACACAAACCACTCCAACTCGTGCACGTCGTTCTCGATGGCATACGACACCGCACGATTAGCTTCCAGAATGTGCCACGGACTTCTCCATGAGTTGATGACGTTAGCGGCATATACCGTACTCGTTGTGGCACCATTAAGGAAGCGGACGTTGCCGCCCATCGAGTAATACTTCCATGCGCCGTTCTTATCCATCACGCGCAGACCGTTCTTCGCACCGCTTCCCGCCTGATCCCAATCGCCTGCGGCTGTGGCAGGGTCGTTGGATGAGAAGCCGCTACCCATGAGGTTAGCGTTGTGCGCATCGAACGTGCCACCCTCGGCCAGTATCAGCGACATCAGGCGGTTGCAACCCTCTGCCGTCTGGTTCATCCAGGGCACGGTCTTCGTCGGGTCGGCGTTCATGTTCATGGCACGCTGCTCACCCGTAGGCAGGTCGATGTCGGTAGAGTGCAAACCGCCAGCACCGCCCAGCAGCGTCTCGTTGGCATCGTAGGTCTCCACGATGTCGCCCGTCTCTGGGTCGGTGGTATAGACGTACTTGCCGGCCACGCCAACGGGTGCATCGTATGAGCCATTCCATGCGGGGTTATACACTGAGTGCATGCGCACCACGTTGTCGGTGTCCGTATGGCTCACGCAGTAGTCGGGACTCCAGCCGAACTTCTCCATGTGCTCTGCCTCGATGCCCTGCCAGGTGAACGGTGTGCGCGACATGAGGAATACGTCATACTCCGTACCCTCGATGGTGTGCTTGCCGTTGATGCTGTAGAAGTCCTCGATATTTACTATCAGAACGTCGCCCTCTGAGCCGTCAATAGCATGAGGTATGCCGTAGATGTCGAGCCACATTGGCAAACCGTCGATAGTCGTTGCGCCGAACTTCTGAAGTACATGCAGGATGGTGCCCACCTGTGCATCGTTACCACTGAGTTTCGTTCCTACCAAGCAAGGATAGAACAGCGAGAACACCGACTCACGTCCGAAGCCTCCCTGCTCGTGATACTTATACGACTTGTAAGAGAGTGCTGGGCTTGATGAACCCGCCACGCGGACATAGCCCTCGGCAATGGTCTCGATGTCGGCAATGATGGCCTGGAGCGCGGCGATGGCATCAGCATTGGCATGCTCCGCACCTTGTGCGCGGGTCACTTCTGCCGTCAGGTCTGCCTGCGACGCCTTCTGACCAATCGCGGCGTTGATAGCCGCCAGTGCCGCGTCAATCTCCGTCTTGGTGTAATAGGCGGCAAGGGCGGTGGTGATGGCAGTACTGATACGCTGGTTCAGTTCGGCATTCGTCGGCAGGTCGCTGAGTTTCGTCACCAGTGCAGCGGTGATTCCGCTCTGAATAGCCGCCCACTGTGCAGCGGTAAACGACGAGTTGTTCAGGTCGTACTCCCACGTCCAGCCCGTGCCGTCTACCCACTTGTAACGCTTGTAGACAGTGTTGCCTGCGGCATCGGTAGCAACGACAAAGGCGTAGTCGTTGGCGTCGGCAGTCACCTGCTCCAACTCCTGAAGGCTGTTATATGTGCCCTTGAAGTCTGCGGTTGCGGTCGAGATGCTGCTGTTGACAAAATCCTTGTCGGCAAGTTGGTTGCTCGCGGTAGCCTGTGCCGGTATCTTGCCGTTGATGATGTCGATAGCGGTCTGCAACGCACCCTCCGCACCCTCGGCACGGGTCTTCTCCGCACCGATGGCCTGCGTGTTGGCGGCTATCTTTCCGTCGAGCGTCTGGTCGGTCTGTTCGCGGGTCTGTGCCTCAGTGTTGATGTTGCCCTGAATCGTCTGCTCCGCACCCTTGGCGCGGGTCTTCTCCCAGGCGATAGCCTGCGTGTTGGCGGCTATCTTTCCATCGAGGGTCAGGTCGGCCTGCTCGCGGTCTTGTGCCTCTGCGTCGATGTTCTGCTGAAGCACCTGTTCTACACCTTCGGCACGGCCCTTCTCGGCACCTATCTTGCCGTCGAGCGTTTGGTCTGCCTGCTCACGGTCTTGTGCTTCGGCGGCAATCTCTCCGTCGACATACGCCTTGTCCGTGAGCGGGTTCTCAGGTGATGCCCCTTCGGGTAACTCGCTATTGATGTCCTCAATGGCTTTTGTATTCTTTGGCACTTGGTCGAGGATATCCTGTATCTCGACATCGGTCTGCCTGACCTTGAATTCGTCGTTGCTGTTCATATCTTATTGTTCAAATTGATGTTGCGTAACAATATACTTCCCATTGCTGCTGACCAGCCGCTTGCCGTAGTAGTCGGCCATGTATAGCAATACAGGGTCGAGCGGTAACTCCTCGCCGTCGAGCCGCATGAGTGGTTTCAGTAGCATATCCAGCGAATATGGGATGACGCTGAGGTTCTGCGAACTGGCAGGCTCACGGTGCTGATACGACTGCGCCACGATGAGCAGCGACGCCTGCATGAGCCGCTTGGGTACGTGTCCATACACTTGCATGACATTATACAGCGGTCGGCGTATCAGGTCGAGTACGACGTCCTCCGCCGCCTCGCCATATAGCACCAGCAGGTCGTGCTCGTCAGTCGCCTGCTGGTCGTCGAGCCGGAGCTGGGCTTTGATTTGGTCAAATGTGAGAAATTTCATATTTCGCGCTTTTTGTAATCTATTAATCGGGCGAAATATGGCTTTGGGTTTACTTAACAAAAAAAAAGGCTCGCCGCTGCGAGCCTTTGGAACTGCGACGTCATCGCAACGGCGCGTTCGGAGACATTTATTACTACCTAATAACAAAACCGAAAACTATAAAAAACTAATTAAACTA
>CAZLPO010000191.1:0-3319 GCA_964561385.1 uncultured Prevotella sp. | reverse complement strand
GTAACAGGTGAACCCGTGAAGTTCTGAGAGGTGCTCGCCAATACAGGAGTCGTAGTCAGCGAATTCGTTGCCTGAGCGACATTCAGCGTATAGCTGGCGGTGGTACCGCTGATGCCACCATTGCCAGCCAAGGTAGCGGTGATGATGGTGGTACCGGCACCCTGGATGGTCACATCGCCAGTCGTCTCATTGACGGTGGCGACACCAGTGGCTGAGGATGTATAGGTGATGGCACCTGTACTGCCTGAGCGCACCAGTTGGTTTGTGAAGGTGGCATCACCATAGTTCTTATTCACCGTGGCAGCGGGGAAGAATAGTTTGGAGGTTGTGCCTTTATCGGAAGTGCCACTGGTGATGATATTGTTGATTGCCGTCACGTCGGCGATGTCAACAGCACCGTCCTTGTTCGCGTCCGCAGCAGTCAAATTGACAGTACCACTGCCGTGCAGGTAGTTGACAAGGGCGGTCACATCGTCTGTGTTGACACTACCGTCACTGTTCACGTCGCCCAGCACGACGACATCCGTGTCGGCGAGGGCGATGCCTGTCCCGACGAGTAGCACCGTCAGGAGCAGGACTGTATATCTGTGAATGATCTTTCTCATGATTCTTCAAATTGTTTGATGGTTAGTACGTGGGTTAGTCGCCATACTCGCTGTCGCTGCCTCCTCCGCCCCAGTCGATATCGTCATAGTCACCGGAGCCGGACACGCTCAGCAGGGCGGCACGGCTGTCAAGGGTCATCACCTCTGTACGGGGAGCCTCATAAGGGCGCTTCCCCTGATTGATCGTATGATATGTCTTTCTCATCTTGTCGTCCTCCTATTTACTTAATGACTACCTTCTTACCGTTCTGGATGTAGACTCCCTTCGATGCCGGCTTGCCGGAGAGCTTGCGACCGCTCAGGTCGTACCAATCACCGCCGTCTGCCTGTGCGCCGTCAACGAGGCGGATACCCGTTGCCCCGTCCTCAACGATAATGATGGAGCGGGAGTGCATGGCATCCGTGAAGTCGCAGAAACGGAAGTAGGCACGGTAGGGCCTCACTTTCGAGGTGCCGTTAGAGTACTTGAACTTGTTACCCCTGATATACAGCCAGTTACTCTCAAGTGTCGTCTCCTGATAGACACCGATCATCGCCTGGATGTTCTTGTCGGTGGCATCCGTGCCCTTGTTGTTCACCGGAGTACCGGCGACGATGTCCACGCCGTTGAAGGTCGGATTATTGACTGCGCCATCGATCACCTTAATAATATAGGGGTGGTTAGCAGCCATTGCCGTGACGGTAGTGAAGTTCACGCCGATGGCGGACCCGCTGACGGTATAGCCGCTGAAGTCGCCCACCTTCACGTTCTCTCCGAAGGCGGTCTTCAACTTATCGGCAGTCAAGGCGAACGGCAGGCAGATGGTATACCAATTGCCCACATCAAACGAGCGCGACAGCGTGACATTGACACCACTGGCGGCAGTGGGCGCTGCCGTGTCAGTTTCGGATAGCGTGAGGGCACCGGTAACGGTGACGGTATTATCACCAGCCGTCAAGGGGTAATGGGTGGCATAGTCGTCACTGAACACGGCATTGGCGAGTGTCACGGTATTGTCACCCACTGTGGCACTTCCATCCACGGTGAAACTGATAGTCAGCAGGGTACCGTTGGTGTCGGTCAGCGTATGGTCACTGTAGCCCGTGAGGCGGGTCGTGTTTCCTCCCTGATCTGAGATATGGATGGAGTGCCCGTCCTGTAACGTCCCTGCGCTATTGCCTGTGTAGGTCAGCCCGTCAGGCAGGGTGATGTCAAACTGGAAGTCACGATAGGTTCTCGTCGAGCCGCTCAACACGATGTCGAGACTGCCCGTCATCCCCCGTACGGCATTCCGCACATTGGCTATCGCCAAGGTGCCATTGTCGGCATAGGCACTCGTGAGGGTCGCCAATAGCACGAACAATAGGAGTAGTTTTCTTCTAAACATAACTGTATCATTTTAAGTTTTTATGTGTTACTGTTTCTTTATCATCACAAATAATGTCTACAAAGATACGGCAAAAACCGTGAACAAAAAAAAAAAAAACGAAATAAATGTTAATACACGAAAGAAAGATGTTACACCTTATTATATATAAAGGGAGGAGGGTGAGGAGTTAAGGAGAAAAGGAGATCATGAGCGTTAGGATTCCCCACAGAAGGGGTGTTTTCTTGTATCGGGAGAGGGTTCTTTCTAACTTTGCACACGGAAACAGCGCTGGGACTAAAGAAAAAGAATGTTGAACCTTATTAAAAAAAAAAGAACTATGGCAAAGTATCGATTGTACAAAAACAAGAACTTGCGATCAACGGCGTATGGCAAGTGGTACGCACGTAAGTCGGCTGAGGGACTGGTCAGCACCAACGACCTCGTCATGATGATGGTGGGACGCAACAGCGGCTTCTCCGAAGGACAGATCGCCGGTGTGGTGAAGGATCTGGTGAACCTCATCAGGGGACTCGCCTACGAGGGAAAGTCAGTGAAGGTCGACAACCTCGGCATCTTCCGAGTGTCAATGATTTCGAAGGGCGTAGAGAACCCGAAAGATTTCAACGCCGCCACGGACATCACCGCCAGATGGCATGTACAGCCCACGGGAATGGTGCTCATCAAGAGTATTCCGCACAACCGCGCCGCTGGTGTCTCCCTCACCTGGGAGGAGGACAACAACTACGTATCTCCACGCATGAGCCAGGAGGAAGAGCCTGCTAATCCGTAATGAGTTTAGAGTTTAATGTTTAATGTTTAAAGTTGAGAGTTTATGATGAAAATCAGGAAAGAGACCTGGAAACTGATTGTACAACTGGCCATCAGTATACTGACGGCGATAGCCACCACACTGGGTGTAACCTCATGCATCAACAGATGATGAGGTGATCGGGAAAGAAGAGAGGCGACCTTACGGGGCCGCCTCTCTTCATATACAGGGTCATGAAGAAATTTGGGGACGATTCAGAACCGACCCCATGATTCCTTATATTATATATGGTTTCAATTATCCAAATGCCAAGGGCTGCGACACTTCAAAGCGAAGACCAAGGGCGCTGAGGATTCTGAGGAACATACCTGCACCAGGCTCCACGCTGCCATTCTCTATGCGAGAGATATACGACTTATTGGTTCCCACACGCTGAGCCAATTCCTGTTGGGTGACCTTCTCGCGCTTACGAGCATCACTGATAATCTGCCCCACGCAATAGGCGTAAGCCTCCTTACGGAATGCCTCGCGCTCTGGTGTCCCCACCTTTCCGTAGCGTTCGTCCATCATAGCGTCAACGCTCATTATGTCATTTC
>CAZLPO010000190.1:0-3375 GCA_964561385.1 uncultured Prevotella sp. | reverse complement strand
TTGACGGAAAAGCAACGGCAGCAGCCATTAAGGCTGAGATTGCCGAGGAAGTGAAGGCCATCATGGCCGCTGGCGGCAAGCAGCCCCACCTGGCCGCTGTGCTGGTAGGTCACGACGGTGGCTCGGAGACCTATGTGAAGAACAAGGTGCTGGCCTGCGAGGCCTGCGGTTTCAAGTCAACCCTCATCCGCTATGAGGCCGATGTCACCGAGGAGGACCTGCTTGAGTGTGTGTCACGACTGAATCGCGACGACGATGTCGATGGCTTTATCGTGCAGCTGCCCCTGCCGAAGCACATCGACGAGCAGAAGATCATCATGGCCATCGACTACCGCAAGGATGTTGACGGTTTCCATCCCATCAACGTTGGCCGCATGGCTATCGGCCTGCCCTGTTTCATCTCGGCCACGCCACTCGGCATCATCACGCTGCTGAAACGCTACGGCATCGAGACCTCGGGCAAGAAGTGTGTCATACTTGGCCGTTCGAACATCGTCGGCAAGCCCATGGCCCAGCTCATGATGCAGAAGCAGTATGGCGACGCCACTGTCACCGTCTGCCACTCGCACTCGAAGACGCTGAAGGACGAGTGCCGTGAGGCCGACATCATCATCGCCGCCATCGGTCAGCCCGACTTTGTGACGGCCGACATGGTGAAGGAGGGGGCTGTCATCGTGGATGTGGGCACCACGCGTGTGCCCGATGCCACGCGTAAGAGCGGCTTCCGCCTGAATGGCGACGTGAAGTTCGACGAGGTGGCTCCTAAGTGCTCCTACATCACGCCCGTGCCCGGCGGCGTCGGCCCTATGACCATCTGTTCGCTGATGAAGAACACACTGGCTGCCGGCAAGAAAGAGTACTATCGTGAGGCGTGAGATGTGAGGCGTGAGACGAGAAAAGATTGAGAGATTGTGAGAGGTGAAGGTTTAGAGTGTGCTACTGCCCAGGAGTGGTACCAGCGAGGAAACGAATACCGGAAGCGGAGTCAGTGGCACGAGGCCATCAACTGCTACATTCAGGCGATAGCGCTCGACCCCGACAGTCCAGCTGTCGAGGCCAAGCGTATGCTGGATGATATCTATGCATTTTATTGCAAAGATATGTACAATCCTTAATAACGATGAAGGTAAAGGTCAGCCGTAAACCAATAGAAGTATTTGAGGGTGCGCTGGTTCGTCATGCGCTCCTCAAGTACTTCGCCATGAAGGGCTGGGACGTCAGCGAGGTGGACCACCTGCGGGTGTACGACCGCTGGGGACACGAGATTGGACTGGACGCTCCGGCCAGTCAGCATGAAACCATTAAATACCGAAAAATAAAGACGCTATGAAAAAGTTTGTGTTTGTGTCGCTGCTGACGCTCGTCGCCATGACGATGTCGGCAGGTGAGAAGAAAGAAGTGCATATCCTGTCGGGCAACGACATGCATGCCGCCATCGAGTGTTTTCCGCGACTGGGATTCATTGCCGACTCCCTGCGTGCACTCTATCCCGACCTGCTGGTGCTGTCGGCAGGCGACAACCGTTCGGGCGACCCTCTGAACGATATGTTCGAGATACCAGCCTATCCGATGGTGGCGCTGATGAACATGGTGGGTTTCCACGCCACCACGCTGGGTAATCATGAGTTCGACTCGGGACAGGAGGGACTGGCACGTCTTATCGGCATGTCGGACTTCGCTTATATCTGTGCGAACATACAGCCCGCTGCCAAGACGGGCATCCACGTGCGTCCCTACCAGAAGTTCGACGTGGGCGGCGTGAGCCTCGGCATCGTGGGTGCCGTAGCCTTAGGTACGCTGGGCAAGCCCGAGAGTCATCCCGACAACATGACCGACATTGAGTTCACCGACCCGCTTGAGACGATACAGAAGTACCGCTTCCTGCGCGACGAGTGCGACGTGGTGGTGCTGCTGTCGCACCTGGGCTATGAGGACGACGTGAAGTTCTCGGCCGAGCTGCCGTGGGTCGACCTCATCGTGGGCGGACACTCGCACACGCAGCTGAAGGGCGGTGAGATGCACAACGGTCTGCTCATCACGCAGAACGTGAACCGCCTGCAGCGCGTCACCCACACCACGCTGGTCGTCGAGGACGGCAAGGTGGTGGAGAAACGGGCCGAGAACATTGCCGTGCGTGGCGAGAAGAATGTGAACAAGGTCGTTGCTCAGCTGATTGAGTACTTTAATAATAACCCCGCCTTCGGCCGTGTGCTGGCTACCGCCGATGCGCCGTTCTCGACCTACGATGAACTGGGATGCCTGATGGCTGATGCCTTTATGAGTGAGGCCGGTACCGACATCGCTTTCCAGAACTACGGCGGTGTGCGCTACGACGTGAAGGCCGCCGGTCCCATCACCGTGAAGGACGTGCTGACGCTCGACCCCTTCCAGAACGATGTCGTGGTGGTCAGCGTGACGGGTAAGGAACTGGCGGAGATGCTTAGCAAGTGCTACGACAACGACCAGCAGCGCTTCCCCATACTGGCGGGCGTGACGGCGGAGTACAGCATCGACCCTGCCAACCGTAACTTGAAGAAGGTGGTGCTTTATGGTAAGGACGGAAAGAAGCTGAACCTGAAGAAGACCTACACCGTGGCAACTAACAGCTACGCATTGGCCGTCAGTCCCACGAACCGCAAGGACGAGGGCCACAGTCTGGGACAGACCACCGCGAGCTTCATCATGCGCTACCTAGAGAAACTGGGGCACGTGAACTACCAGGGACGGACGAGCGTGAAGGAAGTGCGGTAAACTGTATATATATTCATACCTTTGACGATGTCGAAGGTGGTTTATTGGAAAACCAAAAGAAAATCCCTTTTTTCTTTTGGTTTTTCCATATATATTCGTACCTTTGCACGCTGAATTCAGGATTTAATGCATTAAATATAAGGTAAAAATGGCAAAACTTAAAGGAGCCATCGTGGTGGATACCGAGCGGTGCAAGGGATGCAGCCTCTGCATCATTGCCTGTCCGCAGAAGGTCATTGCCTTGGCTGGTAAAGTGAATCTGCACGGATACCCCTATGTGGAAGCAGTCAACGAGGAAGCCTGTGTGGGCTGTGCTTCGTGTGGCATCGTTTGTCCCGACGGATGTATCACCGTGTATCGTAAAAAAATGGAGGAGTAAGTTATGGCAGAAGAAAGAGAAGTTGTGTTGATGAAGGGCAATGAGGCAATCGCCCATGCTGCTATTCGTTGCGGATGCGACGGCTATTTCGGCTATCCTATTACTCCGCAGAGTGAAGTGATTGAGACGCTGGCTGAGCTGAAGCCCTGGGAGACCACCGGTATGCAGGTGGTGCAGGCTGAGAGCGAGCTGGCTTCTATCTATATGGTCTATGGCGCTGCCGGTGCCGGTAAGCGTGCCATGAC
>CAZLPO010000189.1:0-3423 GCA_964561385.1 uncultured Prevotella sp. | reverse complement strand
TTCTATCACCGTCACCTTACAGCGGTTGGGCGTGTAGCGGTTGGTCTCGGGTTTCACGGCGAAGTGCACCCAGAAGCGTGTGCTGCGTTTCTTCTCGACGATGATCTCGTCCCACTTTCTGCCCGCCTCGCGGAAGAGGTCTATCAGCAGGGTAGCGTAGCGCATGGCCTGCTCGCCGTCGCGGCAGCGGATGTCGGCGGCGCAGCCCGTCAGGTGGTTCGAGTCCTTGACGCCGCCCACGGCGTAGTTCAGCATCTTCGACCGGTATCCGCTGCTGACGACGATCGGCTCCTCCTCCTGGGCGTACCGCCGGTTGTAGGCGTCGCGCAGCTTTTCCAGCCACTGGCACACGTTCATGAGGTTCTCCACCGCATCGAAGGGTGGCACGTTGTAGGTCTCGGGATGGCTCTTTGAAGCCGTCATCTCCCTCAGCGTGAAGTGAGGGGTCAGTTTTGTATCAGGGTCAATCATTGTTTTTGAAGTTAAAGAAGTGAATGTTTCAGTTTGCGGTACTGTCCATGCTTCAGTCGTTCCACGTAGCCGTTCTTGCACAGGCGGCTGGCGGTGGCACCGGCTGCATCGGGTGTGACGCCGTATCCGCTGACGATGTCCTGCACGGTGAACGTCTCCGGCAGCTGCTCGTAGCACTGGTCGTACTTCGATGCCCGCTGGCGGTTCTCCAGGTCGTCGCGCTTCTGGTTGTCGAAGTAGGCCCTGGCCATTCGTCCGAAGAAGTGGTGCTGGCAGTGGTACTGCACGTCGAGCACCAGTCGGCACAGCTCCTTGTCCTTGTCGTCCACGGTGAAGGTCTTCGTGGCCTGCCACTCGTCCCAGTGGCGCATCACGATGAAGGGTGCCGCCACGTTGATGCCGTAGTAGCCTATGCGTTTCAGCAGCATCTCGTCGGCAGGGTCGTCGTTGAACTCGGCTATCGCCGTGCGGTCCTTCTGCCAGTCGTAGATGAGCTCGCAGAGCGGCCACACGGGCAGCTCGCCGCTGACGCCGTCCAGTCGGAACGCCCATGTCTTCAGCAGTTCCTGGCGTGCGTGGTCGGTACGTGGCTTCTGCACCAGCTCGGGCATCTTGTAGTCCGTTGCCGGCATGGGTATGACGGCCAGTCGCGTGGAGAGTCCCGAGCCGAAGTTGCGGTCGGTCACCTTGCGGCGCAGCGACAGCGGCGTGCCGGTATAGACGAAGTTCCAGAAGACGTCGAACGGACCGTTCACCGAGTCCACGTTGCGGTACTGCTGGTCGTCGGTCTCGTTGTGGAAGGCCTTCAGTTCGAACACCGACTTGTCTATCCACTGTCCGCCCTTCGAGGCGATGGTGGCGTTGTCCAGCTCGGTGTCGAAGGTCAGCAGGTGCAGGTTCATGGGCTCTCCCTGCACGATGTCCACCGCCTTCACCATGTCCTCAATGAACACGCCGTTGGCCGTCCTCGAGCCGTGGCAGCGTATGATGACGTCGGGCTGCTTCAGCGCCTCCTTGCGCTGCTCCTTGGTCGAGGTGGCACGCTCGTTGCGCTCCTTCTTGTAGCGGTTCACGGCGTCGTTGCCCACCTTGTCGGCCGCCAGCAGCGGTGCACACAGCAGCTTGTATATCCAGTTGATGACCGACTTGCCCGACGCCGGGTCGCCTATGATGACGACGCAGTAGTTCAGCCGTCGCCGTATGTCGGGCGCAAACCAGTAGCTGTACCACGTGCGTGTCAGCAGCGTGCCCAGGAAGGCGGCGCTGGCGAAGAGTATCACGGGATAGACCTCGGGCTGCACCTCGGCGCACAGCTCCCTGAGACACGGGTAGTCGTCGAAGAGTGCCGCCAGCCGCTCGCCCCACTCCCGCATGTTCAGCGTGCCGGGCGCTGCCTGCGGTGCGTCCTTCGCCGCTGCCGCCAGCAGTCGCTGGATGGCATCGGTGGTCTTGCGCTTCGGCTTGATGTTGGCACCATACTCGCGCTCCTTCTTCCCCACCAGGGCGTCGGCGTCGTCAACGGTCTTCGCCACGTCCTCGCCGCGCTCATCGACGATGGCCTGCACCCACGGCTGTGCCAGCAGCAGCTGTTCTACGCGCTGCTTGTTGCGTCCCGTCATCACCAGCAGGTCGTAGGCCCTTGCCAGCGACTCCGTGTGGCGGCTCAGCCGCGGCTTGCCCTCGGGCTGGCTTCCGGGGAGACCCACCTCGCGGTAGATCTCCTCCATCAGCTCCCGGCAGGTGCCCGTCCAAGCGCCGTAGCTCAGCGTGTCAGCCACAGCATCTGCCACACCCGTCGTCTCACCTTCTCGTACGGTCTTTCCGTCAGCTGGTCCATGCGCATCAGCAGCGACAGCACGATGTACAGCGGCAGCGCCAGTACGATGATAGTCATTCTTGTCGTGGTAAGCAGGATACACAGTACCACCAGCGCGATACGTGTCGCGCCACGTCTCAACAAATTCAGGATTCTCATAGCTGAAAAGTTCTTGTTCGTCAATAAAAAAGATGTCTTCCTTCAGGCTCACGAAGCACGTCCGCGAGATGTCGATGCCGCTCAGGTCGGGCTGCTGTCCCAGCTGCAGCGCCTTCTCAATGATGTTGTCGGCCAGGTTGCCCCACTCGGGGTGCGCCTTGAACACCACCTTCAGACCCTCGCCGCCCGGGCTTTTCATGCAGAACACCATGTCCTGCCGCTGCTCCGCCGTCCACGAGTCAAACACCTGTCGCGGGTCGTCCTTCAGGTGGTCCACGTCGAGCACCACCAGTCCCGACAGCCGGGCACCCCGTTTGCAGCGCCAGCGGCCCTGGCGGCCCTTGCTGTTCGTCGTCACGTCGAAGTAGCCCATGAACATCACCCCCGGCAGCGAGCGCTTCAGCCAGTCGCACCACGCCTTCACGCGGTTCTCGTCCGAGAGCTTCAGGTAGGCAGCGCGCTTTTTCAGGTCGCGCTGCACTGACTGGTCGCGGTCGAACGCCTGGAAGTCCTCGTCCGCGAGCAGCTGCTGCCACTCGCCCAGCCGGGCCTTCACCTCGCGGTGGCGCTGCACGCGGTAGCGCGCCGTCGCGTCGTCAAACAGGCTCCAGAAGAACTCCCTGGTGACTACTTGCGTCTCTTCAAAGAAGTTGCGTTGATAACTAAACATTTGTTCACTTCCGAGGTTAGGTTAAACAATTGTGCCGACGGTTCGCGCTCGCTGTCCAGACTGATGGTCATCATCACCCTCACCAGCCGCTCCTTCTTCACCTGCCACACCGCGACGCCCTCCTTCTCCATCAGCGTCTTCGTGCGCGGCGTCTTCGGCTCCTGCTTCACGTAGGGCTTCATGGCCGCCACGAAGTCGGGCCACATCTCGCCGAACGGGTCCACCGTCTCCTTCTTCACCTTCAGGTGGGCCACCACCGAGCTGTCCTTCTTGCCCTCCGTCTCGTACACCGTGCAGCAGCCGTGCC
>CAZLPO010000188.1:0-3433 GCA_964561385.1 uncultured Prevotella sp. | reverse complement strand
AAGAATTGAGATATGGGAGAGGATATTATTCCGTTTTTCGGAGAGGTGGAAGACAAGATGCAGGGCATCATCAAGGTGATAGGTGTCGGCGGCGGCGGTTGCAATGCTGTGCGCAATATGTATAACGAACGTGTGGAGGGCGTGACCTATGCCGTCTGCAACACCGATAGTCAGTCGCTGTCGCGGTCGCCAGTTCCCGTGAAGCTGCAGCTGGGTGCCGGACTGGGTGCTGGCGGCAATCCCGAACTGGGACGTACGGAGGCTGAGTCCAGTACGGGCGACTTCGAGCGCTTGCTGTCTGACGGCACGAGGATGGTCTTCGTGACGGCCGGCATGGGCGGCGGCACAGGTACCGGGGCAGCCCCTGTCGTTGCAGGCGTGGCACGGAAGATGGGCTTGCTGACGGTGGGCGTGGTCACCATTCCGTTCTTCTTTGAGAAGAAGCGCAAGATCATCAAGGCGCTGAAGGGCGTGGAGGAACTGCGCAAGAACGTGGATGCGCTGCTCATCGTGAACAACGAACGGCTGTGCGACGTCTATGCCGACTCGGAGATCACGGTGAAAGAGGCCTTCCGCCGTGCCGACAATATCCTGATGGACGCCGTGAAGGGCATCTCGGAACTGATCACGCTGCCCAGCGACGGTGGCATCAAGAGCGACTTCCGCGACGTGGAGGCGACGATGAAGAACGGTGGCGGTGCCATCATGGCCATGGGACGTGCCAGTGGTGAGAACCGTGTGCAGAAGGCCATCGTCAACGCCCTAGACTCGCCGCTGCTCTATGGTAATGACATCGGCAAGGCCAAGCGCATCCTCTTCAATATCTACTCGAGCGATGAGCATCCCATCTTTGTCCATGAGATGTTGCAGATAGACGAGTTCTTCGACCAGCTGGATCCCAATATCGACGTCATCTGGGGTACGGCGACGGACGACTCGCTGGGCGAAGACGCGAAGGTGACCATCCTGGCGACGGGACTGGAGGACGACCTGCGGCGTGATGAACAGCAGGGTGGGGGCGTGCAGACGGACGACTACTACGAGGACCTGATACCCAAGCTCTACAAACCCCTGAAGTCGGTCACGATGGCCGAGGTGATTACGCAGGAGCCGCCCTTCGAGGTGCAGGCGGCCAGCGATCCTGAGCCCGCCGTGGAACCTGTGCCGGCAGTGGCGCCAGAGCCTGAGCCCACTGTCGAGACAGCGGCAGAGCCAGAGGTACCGACGGCGCTCGACCGGCTCAAGCATTGGCTGGGTGACATGATGAAGACGGTGACGGAATAAGTGCGAAAACAAAAAAAGTTGCTATTTTGTTTTGTTTTCTTCTCGCTTATTCGTATCTTTGCCACAACTTAACTTAATCAACTTCATTATGAAAAAAATCCTTTTGCCTCTCCTGCTGTTGATGGCAGTGTCTGCACAGGCTGCAGAGAACCCCGTGTTAACGATTGAAGGTGGTCAGGTGCAGGGCGTCCTGGCCGACGACCATCCCGATGTGTACGTCTATCGTGGCATCCCATACGCTGCGCCTCCCATCCGTGAGAACCGTTGGCGTGAGCCGCAGCCCGTCGTGCCCTGGAAGGGCGTGAAGGTGTGCGACACCTTCGGTCGTCCGAGTTTCCAGGCCATCCAGTACACCGGTGGTTACTATAGCGAGTGGGGCTATGGCAAGGAGGCTGCCTTCAGCGAGGACTGTCTGTACCTGAACGTGTGGACGAAGGCGCCTGGTCAGGTCGGCAAGAAGTTGCCCGTAGCCCTGTGGATCCATGGCGGCGGTTTCCGTGAGGGTTTTGGTTCCGAGCCTGAGTTCGACGGACAGGAGTGGGGCGCTAAGGACGTGGTGCTCGTCTCCATCAACTACCGTCTCGGCGTCTTTGGTTTCCTGGTGCATCCGGCGCTCTCGGCTGAGAGTCCGCATCACGTGTCGGGCAACTACGGTATTCTCGACCAGATAGAGGCTCTGAAGTGGATCAAGAAGAACATTGCACAGTTTGGCGGCGACCCCGACAATGTGACCATATTCGGACAGAGTGCCGGCGGCGGCAGTGTGCGCACGCTCTGTGAGAGTCCGCTGGCTCGCGGTCTGTTCAACAAGGCCGTCATCATGAGTGCCCAGGGACTGGCTCTGCCCGACGGTAAGGGCGGACTGATCGGTGCTCGCTACAGCGGCGGCACGTTTGCCGAGGCTGAGGCCAATGCGAAGAAGGTGTTCGACTGGGCCGGACTGACGGACCTGCAGAAGATGCGCCAGGCCTCGACGGAGACCGTCTTTGCCCTGAACACGCTATACCACCAGATCAACAGCGACGGGCCGCAGGACAACAGTCCGCTGGCGTTCATGCGCCGTGGTCTGCCTTTCATGCCGATGATCGACGGCTACGTCTGTGTGAAGAGCTTTGACGATGCCACCCGCGAGGGCACGCTGGCCGACGTACCTTATATGATTGGCTTCACGCTGGACGACATGGGACACATGGCACCCAACATCGTTGAGTTCTGCAAGGTGCGCCAGCAGAAAGGCGGCAAGGCCTGGGCTTACCAGTTTGCACGTCCGCTGCCCGACGACGGCTCCCATCCCGAGGTGACGCAGCGCCTGAAGGGCGCCTTCCACTCGTCAGACCTTTGGTTCGTCTTCAAGTCGCTGAAGCACTGCTGGCGTCCCTGGACCAAAGGCGACTGGGCTCTCTCGGAAAAGATGCTGACGGCCTGGACCAACTTCGTGAAGTATGGCGACCCCAACGGCCAGAAGGGTGGTGCGTGGGCTCCCTGTACGGAGAAGACGCCGAAGTTCATGGTGTTCAGGCTCGACGACAACGATGCCGAGGCCTCGTTCTTCGGTGATCCGTTGTAAGGTGGTCGTGAAGAAGTCTAGGAGACAAGGAGATAAGAAGACTAGAAAACAAGAAATCGGCGCACCCACAAAGGTTGGGTGCGCCGATTTGTGTTATACAGAAAGCGTGGGCTTACGGTTTGGCACCTTTGTGCCAGATGGTCTTGACACCGTCGCAGAGGTCGTAGAGAATGTGGCGACCCTGGATGCGACGGCCGGCGGGCAGGAAGCCGCAGACGATGCGCGTGATGTGGCGGCGGATGTTGAAGGTCTTGGGGTCGTCGACACCGATACTCTCAACGCGCAGACTGAAGCGGCCGATGCCGGGGAGTACCACCGTCTGACCGTTACGCAGCCGCTCCTTCATGGTGTCCTGCAGTTCGGTGATGACGCCCAGGACGGTGCCCTCTGTAAAACTGCTGTTCTCGCTGATTTCCTTACCAATCTCGTCGAGGGTTATCTCGCCCTGACTCACTGCTTTTGCAAAATATTTTCCGTAAGAGCTGCTGCCCTTAATGTTGTTTCTTACAAGTTTGATATGTACTGCCTGAGGTGTACTGATTTAGGTTGACAGTTTATACTCTTAATTTCAATACTGGTTTA
>CAZLPO010000187.1:0-3452 GCA_964561385.1 uncultured Prevotella sp. | reverse complement strand
TCGCTGGTGCGATAGGGTTGCCATTGGCGGGTTTGCTTATCGTTTACAGCAAAGGATACGGGTTTCTCATCTTTGCTGTAGTTGATAGCCACCACCACCCACGAGCCGTCTTGGTTTTTGTAGGCAGATACCATCACACCGTAGGGGTCTTCCTTTTCTTTTGAAGAGATATCATAGCGCACGGCACCAGGACGCACAAAGCGACTATAGTTGCCCAGCGCCCACATCAGTCGACTGTCGCGAGCCTCGTGTCTGCGGTCGAATACACGAATCAGTCCGTCTTTATAGTTACCACCGCAGGCACGCCACCACGACCAACTCTCGGCATTGGCATAGCAGAGGTCATGATGAATGACACGCGCCACATAGAGGGCAGTCTTCATCGTGAAGTCGTAACCACCGCCACCGCCAATCTCCTCGTCGTTGCCCATGATGCAGAGTTCCGACTGCCAGAACTTCGCGCCGTATTTCTTCAGCGTCTTGTGCAGTTCCTGACGAATCTTCTTCATATAAGGTACGGGCGTGTTGGTCCAATAGCTGTGAGCCAGCATCAAGCGGGGCACCAGCGGCGTATCGCCCAGATAGGTCTGCGTACTGTCTTTCGACCAGAACGAGGCGATGGCATTACCACGTTCCCATGAGGTCTTGTAAATGCCCAGGAGACAACGCAGGTCGCTGGATTCATTGACCATAATCTGCGTCTTAAGGCCTTTCTCGGTAAAGGCAGCGCTGGTCTTGCGGGCCACCTCGGCTATTTCCCAGTTGGTGGCAGGAGAGCCTTCCTGCTTGGGTCCCTGCCAGTTCCAGTGCCCGTCGGGCTCGTTGATTGGCGAGATATAATCTATGTGGATGCCGTGCTCGCGCTCCAGTCCTGCCATACACTCTGCCATAAACTGTGCAAAGGCATCATAGCATTCTGAGCGCAGGTTCAGTGTGCCGCCACGCCCAGTATTCGTAGCCAACTCGTTCTCCGTGAAATAAACGGGGGGCGAGTTAAGAAAAGCCAGGAATTTAGGCACGCCACGCTCCTTCGCCATCTTCAGGAACTTTACCTGTCCCGGCTGACGAGTCCAGTCGTAGGTGCCGTCGAAGCGCAGGAAGCACTCCGTTCGCGTGTCCTTATTAATATATGAGGAGTCGCCCTGCTCCGCACTACCAGCGCCCAGGTTGAAGCGCCACAGCGAGAGACCGATGCCTCGTGGCTGTCCGTTCTCGTCGTTCTCCGTAGAGAAGAGCCAGTCGGCAATCTGCTGTTGCGTCTTCTCTTCAGGCCACAGTCCGATGCTCTGCATAGACCATGCGTCAGAGGCGCCGAAATGTTCGATGGTTTGTTGTGGATGCTTTGTGTCAATCGTGTAAGTCTGCGCTTGCAAAGAGAGCGCAGTCATCAGGAGAAATAATATAGTTAGAGGTCTTTTCATCTTCAGTTTTGTTGTACGTCTGCAAAGATAAGAAAAAAAACTGATATTAGTAAAATAATAAGAAAAAAGTTGTACCTTTGTAGCCGAATTACAAAAACTAGATGGAGATATTCGATCGTATACCGATACAGCAGATATTGTTTTTCATCCTCTACGGCGTAACGGGAGTGGTGCCACTCATTGCGGCCCTCTACTTGCTGCTGCGCCGAGGTAATGCCATTGCGCCAGGCGTCACGCCGCCGGTGCGCTTGCGTCGTTGGACAGCATCATTCTTTGCCGTAACGACGTTGGCGCACGTCTGGTGGCTGCTGTTCTACATCTACTCCGACGACCTGAAATCCGTGAGCTATCTGGTGCTCGCCATGCTCGACTGCGTGTCGCTGTTCATCACCTTCGCTGGCACGCTGCTTACCATGCTTCAGGACCGGCGTCGTTCCGTGTGGCCCGCTCAGGTGTCCATGATACCGTTCGTGGCGCTTGGGGGAGCAACCATGGCCTTTCCCGGTAGTCTGCTCGAACAGATTACCGCGGGCTACCTCGTGTTGCTTTGCCTGCTCTTTACCGCATATATGGTATTCTCCATCCGTCAGTACGGACGCTGGCTGAACGACAACTATGCCGACTTGGAGAATAAGAAGGTATGGCTGTGTCAGGCGGTGGCGCTTTGCAGCATGCTACTGTTTGTGCTCTATGTTCTCGCTGAAGACTTGGTCTTTCTCTGGCTCGTACATGTCATCGAGCTTGTGATTGTCGGCCTCCTGCTATGGAGAGTGGAGACCATGCCGAAGTTGAGTCACGTTCCAATCCCTCAGGAACCACAGCCGACGAATTCGTCCGTCGCAATCGACCTTGCCCAGATTGAACAGCTCTTGGCAGACCACTGCGTAGCCACGCAGCTCTACCTGCAGCACGACCTCACCCTTCAGCAACTGGCTCAGGACGTTGGCACCAACCGCTACTATCTCAGCCAGTATTTCTCGCGTCAGAGTATCACCTATAATACCTATATCAACAACCTGCGCGTCAACCACTTCATCAGTCGCTATGAGGAAGCCGTTGCTTCCAAACAGCCCATTGGCGCCCAGCAACTGGCACAGGAGAGTGGCTTCCGCAGCTACAGCACCTTCAGCCGTGCCTTCACGCAGCGCATGGGTCAGAGCGTAACCGAGTGGATACGCGACGCAGCCGAGTAAATCAACCCAAAATAATCAGTGACGCCGATATTGCTTTACAGCGATGTCGCTCACGTTCGGCAGAATGAGCTAGCTCTTCTGCCCTCACTTAATCGCGACATTCTGCAAGGAGTTTCGGCATTTTTTTGATTTTTGCCCATTTCATCGGTGTCTTTTCGCTATGAGCCTATGTTGTTTTGGCGGGGGCTTTTATTGAGTGTCATTTCATCACCCAACATGTCAAATATGCAAAATGAGTTGTCAAATATGCAATTTGACTTGTCAAATTAACAAAATGTTGTCAAATATGCAAAATTTGCACCTCGGGGCGGCTCTGGGCTTGGAAGTTTCAAAATAAATTCTTATCTTTGTCACAAGAAAAGCGAACCAGATTCGCACAAAACTACTAATTTGCATTTACTTGTTAATACCATATAATTCTATAAGCTATATGACTGATAACAATAAAATATTCACACCCGCGTACGATGAGGACGCGATGGAGTTCGTAAGGCGCATCATTGCCGAACAGGACGACCGCGAACCCTTGCACATCGTGGAACAACTGGTGGAGATTGCCGTGGGCGAGTTGAAGGACCGTCCTTACGACATCTCAGCGGCTGTATCCGGCAAGCGCATGAAGGTGACGCTGCGCCACTACGGAAAGCCTATCGACGAGCGTATGGTGTTGCTGATGGGCGATCATACGGACCACGTGGACTACGCTCCCGATGGCGATGACGCTTGGCAGCTGGTCATCCGTCGTGACATCCCACCACTCTTCGTCACCAGACGGTGAAATGAAGTGAACACGAATTGCCACGAATTAAACACGAATTATCATAAAATTATTATATGA
>CAZLPO010000186.1:0-3454 GCA_964561385.1 uncultured Prevotella sp. | reverse complement strand
AATGCCGGCACAAAAGTTTTTTCCACCAAGTTCGTGCAAGTGACGGGTACCGTGACAGCCACCTACGAGGAGATTTACTTGGACGGCGGAGTGAAGAAGGTGCGGGTGGTTACGGTTCCAGACCAAAACCTCGCCGACGTGAAGCACGTCATCGTGAAGGTGGCCGAAGACACCTACTACCCCATCCGCAGCACCAATCAGAAGATGGTGACGGGCGCTGCCGAGGAGGTGCTGCCCACACGCTCGCTGATGATACCTCACGGCGTGGAGGTGATGGGTGGCTACACCTACCATAAAAATGAATATCCCTTCTATGAGACCTACCGCGACCCGCTGAATCGCAAGACCACCTTCTCGGGACAGGTGTTGGACACAAAGACCGGCAACTACGGCCGAGCCTACCATGTCGTCACCTTCACCAACGACATCTTCGACTCAGACAACCTTTTGTACTCAAAAGCCATTAGTGCTTCTTCAACGCTGTCTGGTGAAAATGCCCTGGCCGACCTCACCGACCGCGCCGTCATCGACGGCATCTCCATCGAAGACGGTATGGCCAACGGTACCGATACGGAGGAGAAGGGTGGCGGCGCAGCCATCGTGACAAGCTTTGCCCATGTACGAAACTGTATCCTGCAGGACAACGAGGCCACCTTCTATGGCGGAGCCCTCTACATGGAGCCAGGAGCCTTGGTCAGCGGCTGTGTGATGCTGAACAACGAAGCCGAGTATGGCGGTGCCGTCTATGTGAAGGAACCTGAATCGTCAGAACTTTCCGGACTGACCGATGAGGCGCGCGACCCGATCTACGCTCGCCTCTACAACTCAACCATCGTGCGCAACAACGCGTCGGTGCGCGGTGGCGGTGTGTGGTACGAGACCAACATCCGTGCCAAAGGCGTCTGCCTGTGGTGGAACCGTTCCAACGACATGAACAACGTGGCCGGCGTGTTCGACACGCAGAAGCTGATGACCGAGGGCAACTATCCCTTCGCCTACAGCGCCGTGCAGGCCCGCCGTCTGCCGGGCGTGAACAACATCGAGTTGCAGGCCGATGCCATCCATGGTGTACGCTGGACCACCAACAGCATCGACGACATGCGTTGGCGCGGCGACAAGCCCACGTATGAAAGCCAGGAGAACAAGGATGCCTACTACTATATTGACCGCCTGTCGGTGCTGGTGCGCTCGGGCATGCCCTACCAGCTCTACCAGAGCCTGCGCGCCACCTTCCCGTCGCTGGAATACCGCGACATGGCCGGTGTGGCCCGCATGAAGGAGCTGTACAATTACAACGATGTTGCAGGCACCATCAACTACCTGAAGACCATGACGATGACGCCCGAGAACGACCTCGAGGCAAAGGACAACAGCTTCCTGGAGATGGGAGCCCGTGTACTGAACTATCATGCCAGCCCCCGGTATGAACGCCCGTTCACCCGTCTGTTCGTGTCGAACCCGCAGAATGTCGATACCGAAGTAGCCTCCCGGCTGCTGACGAGTGCCGACCCGCTCTACAGCCAGCAGGGTTCGTCGATGGCCAATCCCTTCCAGAAACTGAGCGATGCCTTCGACTACATCGTGGCACTACGCACCAGCGACAATATGGCCACTCACGGCACGACCTTCGTTGACGCCGATGCCTTCAATGCCGCCAAATCCGTAGGACCGCTCTATACGCGCAGCGGCTCAGAGGGATCATACACCTATACGGAGGCAACCGAGTTTGCAAATAACAGTACGCTTTACTTCAGAAAGTACAAAGACATCTACTGCGACACCCGCTTTGAAGTGTTCATTTCCGGAGGAACCTATTACCCTTACCACAACACCTACGGCGTGGAGGGCCATGCCCGCAGCTCCACCTTCGTCATACCCGAAGGCGTGACCGTCGTCGGCGGCATCGACCCGAAGGACTTCTACTGTCAGGACGGCTACAACTTCCCCTACCTGCAACCGATGGCGGGCCAGGACATCCTCAACCTGGCAGGCGACGAGCATCCCGAGTCAGGAACCGGCGTCGTGAACTACCAGAGCAATGCACGCACCACAATCTGTGACGAGAATGGCGTCATCAGTGGCCTTTCCGACATTGAGCTGAAGAGTGCCACGGCTTCCGAAATCTGGGAGGCTCGCAAGTTTGCCGACATCAACGGTAACAACGTCTATGAGCCGTGGGAGTTCCTGCATCTGACAACGCTGTCGGGCAACACGCCGCGTGGTGTGGAGACGACGGACAATGTCTATCATGTCATCACCTGCTTTGCCGATCCCAAATACGTCGGAGAGCTGCCCAGACGATATGCAAATTATGATGCATCGAACAGCAGTCGGATCTGCTTCAGCAACGAGTTAGGTGCGGAGCGTGGTGGCACGGAAAATGCCACTTCCGAGATGCACCGCACCATCATCCTCACCGGCCTGAACATCACCCAGGGCAATGCGCGCGACTATGACAGCGAAGCCGTCAGCAACCTCCAGCAATACTACCGTGGCGGCGGCCTTTTGGTCGATGGCAGCTGGACGAACGGCGACGGGGACAGTGGACAAACTGACCCTGACGAGAAGGGCAAGCGTAACATCCCCTTCTATATCACGGCCTCTCAGTTCCTGAACAACAATGCCATCCAGGGTGGTGCCATCTTCACCAACGGCACGATGAACATCTTCAGCTGTTCCTTCGTGCAGAACTTTGCCCAAGGGCCGACAAAGAATTCCTCACAGTCAGCTGGCGACATATCGACTGCTCAAGGGGTCGTCCAGTACAATGGCGGCGGTGCCATCGCCACCAACGATGTGCTGCGTTGTGTCAACACCATCTTTGCCAACAATGAGGCGATGCTGGGCGACGGGGTCAACATGATGTCCTCCTCAGCCCCGGGCTATGACAAGCAGGGCTTTGGCGGTGCCATCTGGGGCGGCTTGAATTCAGAAGTGCGCCTGATGAACTGCGACATCGTGATGAACAAGGCGGTCAGCTATCCGTCGGTCTTTGTGAATCCCGCACAAATCGTAACGGGTGTCGAGGACAGGTTCTGCATCAACACCATCTACTGGGGCAACAAGACCACGGGCGTGACCAACAGCAGTTTCTCGGGCTGTGGCATCACCGACATCAACGACGATGTGTTCAGCTATCGTTCTCAGGAGACTAAAGAACGAGAGTTAGAGTTGGAAGCGAAGGAGGCCGACGGCACCATCACCGACGCTGAACGGACAGAGCTCACTGCCCTCCGTAAGAACCAGCCCATGTTCTTCTGCGCCTACCGCCCCGGCTTCGGACCCACGCCCGTCACCACAACGGACAAGGTTACCGTGCCGGCCGTTCCACGCTTGGGCGTAGCGGGTGGTGAGTACGATCCGCACGAGGTACCCTTCCTCGGCGAATCAGACATCAAATACTTCGACATCTTCGGCGGCAACAACAACATCAACATCACGTTTGAGAACGAAG
>CAZLPO010000185.1:0-3537 GCA_964561385.1 uncultured Prevotella sp. | reverse complement strand
AGTCGTCGTCCCAGATCTCCTTGAACATATCGTTGTTGTAAGCGGTCAGGTTGTCGACGTTGTGCAGGAAGGCATCGTCGGGTCCTCCTCCTCCGAATCGGTCGTCGGAGAGTATTTCGGCGACAATCATCGGATGTTCCGACTCGTTGTCGGGAGTGAGATAACGTAGCATGGCATAACACCCTGTGAGTGACTGCTCGGCATCAGACTGCGTCTTTGGGAAGTTGGACGAATCCTTGCGGGTAAGGTCCTCGGTGGACAGGAAGTCGTTGCAGGAGGCAAGGGCCAGGATAGTGAGGGCCGAGAGAATGATATGTGATGTTTTCATGTCTGTTCAGAATTTAATGTCAATACCAATCATGTATGTACGCGGGCTGGGATAGAAGCCTAAGTCTATGCCCGAAGCCCATGATGCGGTGCCTCCGTAGCCCACTTCAGGGTCCATGCCGGAATAGCCGGTAATCGTGAAGAGGTTGTTGGCAGCGAAATAGAGACGAAGCTGTTGCAGTGGCAGTGAGGTGAAGAGACGCTTGAAGTCGTAGCCCACCGTCATGTTCTGACAGCGGAGGAAATCGCCGTCTTCCATATAGAGATCGGATATCCACTGCCAGTTGGATGATGTGCCCGATGTCAGGCGCGGCCAGCGTGTGGATGTGCCGTCACCATGCCACCGCTTGAGAATGTCGGTGGTGAAGTTATTGTTAGGATAATCGACAAACGAGCGATAGGACTTCATAATCTGGTTGCCGGTCTGACCTGCGAAAGTAGTACTGAAGTCGAATCCGCGCCATGAGGCGTGTGCGCCGATGCCGAATGTGCAGTCGGGATGGGGATCGCCGATCATGGTACGGTCGTCGACCGTAATCTTTCCATCGTGGTTGGTGTCTACCCAGATTACGTCTCCGGGTCGTGCGTCGTCAAGCTTGGCTTCCTTGTAGTTGGCTATCTCCTCTTCGTTTTGGAATATTCCTGCGGTCTTATAGCCATAGAAGAAACCGATGGGGCGGCCCACCTGTGTGCGGTACATCTCATCGGTGGAGTTGCTCAGCACATTGGTCTCACCATGGATGATGCCCTCAGTGTTGGCAATCCGTGTTACTTTGTTCTTGTTGTAGGCGAAGTTGAAGGTTGCGCCGTAGGCGAAGTCTCCAATTTTGTCATCCCATGAGAGCGCGATCTCCACACCTTGGTTCTTCACGTCACCACCATTGATGTAGGGTGCGCCTGTTCCTGCTGTTGAGAGAATAGGAGCCTGGACAAGCCAGTCCTTGGTTTTCTTTATGTAATAGTCAAACGACATTCCCAACCGACTGTTCAGGAAGCGGGCATCGAAGCCGAGGTCGGTCTGCTCTGATGTCTCCCAAGTGATGTCGGGATTGGCGAGAATGTCAGCGTAGGCACCTGTCGTGGCTACCGATTTGTCGGGACCGAAGGTATAGTCTGCACCGGTGAAGGCAAAGGTTGACAGGTACTGATAGCCCAAGATGTCCTGATTACCGTTTTGTCCCCAGCTGGCGCGCAGTTTAAGGAAGTCCATCCACTTTGTGACAGGTCGCATAAACGACTCGTCGGTGGCCACCCAGCCAAGTGATACAGATGGGAAGTATCCCCACCGATGGCCTTGGGCGAACTTGCTGGAACCATCGGCACGTAGCACAACCGTTGCCATGTAGCGGTGGAGATAGTCGTAGCTGATACGCCCGAATACGGAGGCAAGGGTTGATTTGCCCTCTGGGTATCCGGTGAGCGAGGTGCGGTTGGTTATGAGTGGCGTGTTCTTGAGATAGGCGTGACGGAAATCGCCGAAGATACTGTTGGTGTTGCCACCTTCCATCGTCTCGCCCAGTCCGTCAGCTTCCAGACTCTGTCCCATCAGGACATCGAAATGGTGGTCCTTCCAGAGGGTGAAGATGTAGTTGGCAGTGTTCTCCCACTTCCATAATACCGAAGTGCCCGACGACTGGCTGACGTGATCCTGGTCGTTCTGGTTGGCCGACGAAAGCTTGTATTGTGGCTGATAGGCCCGGTAGGACGATGCTGAGACACCAATGCCGAAGTCGGTCTTGATCTTCAGTCCCTTGATGGGTTGCAGTGTGGCGTAAGCTTGTGCTTTGATGAGATGGCTCTTCGATTTGTTCTGTCCACTGCTGTAGTACATCAGTGCCACGGGGTTAGGCTCGCGCTGCTCCCAAGGAATGGCATAGTGGTAGTCGCCGTTGTCGTCGTACATAGGCAGGAAGGGCGAAGTCTTGAGCATGTTGCGGATGTCGTTGCTGTAGTTGTCTCCCACGTTGATGCCGCTGTTCTCGGAGTAGGTGTAGGTGGCACGCTCTCCGAAGGAAAGAATGTCGAGACCGCGCGTCGAGCGGATGAGCACATGGTCGGAGTTCATGCGGGCCGTGTAACGTGTAAAGTCTGGCTCGCAAGGCTTGCCGAGTATGCCGTCTTGGTAGGTGTATGTCAGTCCTGCACTATAGTTGTCACGGCTGTTACCCCCTGTGACATTGAGTGTATGGTTGGTGACAAGCGCATTCTTGTTGCGTATTTCCTCCATCCAATTGGTGCCCTTCCACTCGCCGGACTGTATCTTGTCCCAGTTGGGCACGAGCGAAGCGAAGTCGTAGGGAGCCAGGCCGTCCATATATCGTTCCTCGTTCATGATCATAGCGTACTCCTGAGCATTGAGCAAGTCGGGCATCTTATAGACGTTTTGCCATCCCACGTATCCGTCATAGGCGATCTGCGTCTTTCCTTCGTGTCCCTGCTTGGTAGTGACGAGTATCACGCCATTGGCGGCTCGTGAACCATAGATGGCGGCTGTAGCGGCATCCTTGAGCACGTCGACACTCTCAATGTCGGCCGGATTGAGATCGTTGAGGTCGCCCTGCATGCCGTCGATGAGTACGAGCGGCTGTGAGCCGCCTGTTGTGCCTATGCCTCTGATGTATACTTTGTAACCGCTTCCAGGCATACCCGACGACTGCGTGAGCTGCACGCCGGGGGTGCTGCTCTGCAGAGCGGTAAGGGGATTGACCGTGCCGAGCTTGGCTATGTCGTCGCCCTTGACCTGTACAGTAGCTCCTGTTACAAGCTTCTTCCGCTGTACACCGTAGCCGATGACTACCACGTCGTTGAGCGAATGGGCCTCGTCCTTCAGGGTAACTGACAATGACGGACCGGTGACACGAACATCCTGTGGCACTGAACCGACATAACTGATATGGAGGGTGGATCCTTGGGCGACGTTGAGCGTGAAGTTACCATTTACGTCGGTCACCGTGCCCTGTTTCGTGGACTTGTCCTGTATGGTGGCTCCTATGACGGGTTGACCCTCACTGTCGACCACAGTGCCGTGCACGGAACTCGCATTCTGTGCTTCGAGCGACAGAGACAAGCACAATGATGCTCCCAACAGGGCTATCCGGTGCGTCACCGACTTGCTCCTCACAATGTTTTTCTGCTTACCGTTTTCCATAGACGAAATGCTGAATGGTTCATTATTTCGCAAAATTAATATAAAATGAACATTATTTCGCA
>CAZLPO010000184.1:0-3543 GCA_964561385.1 uncultured Prevotella sp. | reverse complement strand
TCATCGGTGCTATCCTGACCGTGATCGGTTACTCTATTAATGATAAGGTGGTGGTCTTCGACCGTATCCGTGAGAACCTCGGTCTCTTCGGCAAGCGCGACCGTCAGCAGCTGTTCAACGACTCGCTGAATCAGACGCTGGCTCGTACCATCAACACCTCTGTGACGACGTTGATCGTGCTGTTGGCTATCTTCATCCTTGGTGGTGACAGCATCCGCTCATTCTCGTTCGCCATGATTCTCGGTGTTGTCTTCGGTACCCTGTCGTCCATCTTCATCGCTGCTCCTGTGGCCTACCTGACCATGGGTAAGACCATTCGCGAGGAGAATGCCGTTGAGGAGAAGAAATAAGCTGATACACCTATTATAATAATGGAGGCAGGTCCGTTGGGGCCTGCCTCCATTGTTTTTTTTAGAATGATTGTCAGCGCTTAGTCTATGACCTTGAACAGTCCTGTGAGTCCGGTCATGGCGAACACCTTCATCACGTTGGCGTTCAGTCCCTTCAGGTAGAGGGCTGTTCCCTTTGCATGACAATGCTTCAGCAGCTGAAGAAAAAGGCGCAGTCCGCTCGATGCGATATACTCCAGCTTTGTGCAGTCCAGAATCACTTCCTTGCCCCCCTCGTCATAGAGTACTTTCATGTCCTTGCCAGCCTGAACAGAGGAGGGTGTGTCCAGTTGCCCTTCAAAATGCATGATCAGGCTATTGTCTTTCTCTTCAAAGGTTGTCTTTAACATAGCGATAATGGTTTTGTGTTTTGTCCTTTTCGGCAGAAGGTACCCCGACCGAGAATCGAACTCGGAACTAAGCTTTAGGAGAGCCTTGTTATATCCATTTAACTATCAGGGCCGTTCTTTCTGCCTGCAAAGGTAACAAAAATCCTTTTATTACGACACTTTACCTCACATTTTTTTGTTTTATTTGATGTTCAGCACGACAATTGACTTCGCCGGCATCTTGACCGTCAGCGTGTTCTTCTTCAGCTTGACGTCCTTGAAGGCCTTCGGAGCCACCACCTCGGGGTGCTCGAAGTCGTTGAAGTCGTCGGCCTTCTTCGAGGTCAGAATCTCGCCGCTCACCTCCTTGGCCTTATAGCCAGCCAGGTTGAAGTCAATGGTCTGTGCCTTGTCGAGGCTCACGTTGGTGATGGCCAGCACCAGACCGCCGTCGGTCGTCTTGGCTGCTGAGGCCGAGAGCATGGGACAGGGGCGGTAGCCGGCATCCTTGGCGCCCTCCTTCTCCTTGAAGTAGGCTTTGCTCACCTGTATGGTCTCTGTAGGCAGGTCCACGGGCAGGTAGGTAGCCTCCTGGAACGGCGTGTACATCTTAAACACGTGGTAGGTCGGTGTCAGCACCATGTGGCCCGTACCCTCCTGGTCGGTGAGGATCATCGACTGCAGCACGTTCACCACCTGTGCGATGTTCGCCATCTTCACACGGTCGGTGTACTTATGGAACACGTTCAGCGACAGCGCAGCCACGAAGGCGTCGCGCAGGGCGTTCTGCTGGTACAGGTGGCCAGGTATGGTACCCGGCTCCTCGTCCCACCATGTTCCCCACTCATCGACCAGCAGGCCGATGGTGTTCTTCGGGTCTTTCTCGTCCATGATGGCCTTGTGCTTCTTGATGACCTCCTCAATCTCCAGACACTTGCCCAGCGCCCAGTAGTACTGGTCGTTGTCGAACTGCGTGGCAGAGCCCTTCGAGCCGTCCCAGCCCGAGCAAGTATAGTAATGTAGGGAGACGCCCTGCATGCGCTTGCCGATGCGCTCCATCAGCACCTCCGTCCACTTGTAGTCGTAGTCGCTGGCACCCGAGGCAATGCGATAGAGCTTGTTATCGCCCTGGTCGCGCAGGTAGGTGTTGAACTTACGGAACTCGTTCGAGTAGTACTCGGGCGTCATGTTGCCGCCGCAACCCCAGGCCTCATTGCCAATGCCGAAGTACTTCACCTTCCACGCCTTCTCGCGGCCGTTCTGACGGCGCAGACGCGCCATCGGCGTGTCACCGTCGCTGGTCATGTACTCCACCCACTGGGCCATCTCCTTCACCGTGCCTGAGCCCACGTTGCCGCTGATGTAGGGCTCGCAGTCCAGCATCTCGCAGAGGTTCAGGAACTCGTGGGTGCCAAACGAGTTGTCCTCGATGGTGCCGCCCCAGTTGTTGTTGCGCAGCGACGGACGCTGGTCCTTCGGTCCGATGCCGTCCATCCAGTGGTAGTCGTCGGCAAAGCAGCCGCCCGGCCAGCGCAGCACGGGCACCTTCAGGGCCTTCAGCGCCTCAAAGACGTCCTTGCGGTAGCCCTGGATGTTGGGTATCTGCGACTGCTCGCCCACCCAGAGCCCTCCGTAGATGCAGGAGCCCAGGTGTTCTGAGAACTGTCCGTAGATTTCGCGGTTGATCTTGGCTCCAGCCTGGTCGGCGTGAACCGTTGCCTTGATGTTCTCTGCGGCTGTGACGGTCGTGCCGACAGCCAGTGTGATGATAGCTGTTAGAATCGCTTTTCTCATGTTGTCTTAGGTGTTTTATGAGTGAATGGTAAGATTTTCGCCTGCAAATATACGAAATAAAAAGTAATTTTCGTATCTTTGCCCCCAGTAATTATCAATTCGTACGATTATGTTTGGACTTGGCATGCAAGAGGTCCTGCTCATAGCGCTGGTGGTGCTCCTGCTTTTCGGAGGCAAGAAGATTCCCGAGCTGATGAAAGGCTTGGGCAAGGGCGTTAAGAGTTTCAAGGACGGGATGAAGGAAGGCATTGACGACGGTGAAGGAAAAGCTGACGATGCCGCCAAAGAGTAGCACGGCTACTTTCTGGGAACATCTTGACGAGCTGCGGACGGTCATCATCCGTTCGCTCTTGGTAGTGTGTGTGGCGGCCGTGGTGGCGTTTCTGCTCAAGGAGCCGCTGTTCCGCGTGGTGCTGGCGCCCCGCTCGGCTGACTTCTTCGTCTATCGCTGGTTGGGTGTCGAGCCCTTTGCGCTGCACCTCATGAACACGGGGCTCACCGAGCAGTTCATGATTCACATGAAGACGGCCCTCTATGCCGGTCTGCTGCTGGCGTCGCCCTACGTACTCTACCAGCTGTTCCGCTTCGTGTCGCCTGCGCTCTACGAGAACGAGCGGCGCTATGCCGTGTGGATTGTCCTCTCGGCCTATCTCATGTTCATCGTCGGCACGGCCGTCAACTACCTCCTCATCTTCCCCCTCACCGTCCGCTTCCTGGGCACCTATCAGGTCAGCGCCGATGTGGACAACATGCTGACCATCCAGTCGTATGTCGATACGCTGATAGGCATGAGCCTCGTCATGGGCGTCGTCTTCGAGCTGCCTGTCGTCAGCGGCCTCTTAGGGCGCATGGGCCTCGTCTCTGCCCGTCTGATGAAGGCCTACCGGCGTCATGCCGTCGTGGCCATCCTCATCGTCGCCGCCATCATCACCCCCACCACCGACCTGTTCACGCTTCTTATCGTGGCGCTGCCCATCTGGCTGCTCTACGAGCTGAGTATCGCCATCGTCCGCCTCGTCGGGCGGTGACGG
>CAZLPO010000183.1:0-3547 GCA_964561385.1 uncultured Prevotella sp. | reverse complement strand
ACTGGTGTTTGAGACCAGCGCGTCTACCGATTCCGCCATCTGGGCTCGAAAAGCGTTGCAAAGGTACTAAGTTTTTCTGAACTGACAAAAAAAACTGATAAAAACTTGAAAAATACTTGCTTATGTAAATAATAATGCGTAACTTAGTGCCCGAAAAACAACAACTAATCTAAGAGAATGGAAAATAACACTCAGAACTTTTGTGTCATCTTGGCTGGCGGAAAGGGAAGACGCCTGTGGCCGTCGAGCAGGGTTGGCACACCAAAACAGTTCATGGACTTCTTCGGAACAGGACGCACACAGCTGCAGACCACCTACGACCGCTTTGTCAAGATATTGCCCAAGGAGCATATATATATATGTACGTGTAAGGAGTACGAAAAGATGACGCAGGAGCAATTGCCCGACCTACCCGTACAGAACATCCTGGTGGAGCCTATCAACCGCAACACGGCACCTAGCGTGGCGTGGGCCGGACGGCGCATCAGGCGCGAGCACGGACCGAACTGTAACATTGTCATCACGCCCTCCGACCAGCTGGTGCTGAACGAGGAGGCCTTCCGAAAGAATATGTTAGAGGGACTGGCGTTTGTCTCCAATCGCGACCTGCTACTGACGATGGGCGTCATCCCCACGCGTCCTGAGCCCGGCTACGGCTATATCCAGCTGGGGGAGCCGACAGACACGGCCGACATCTACAAGGTGCAGTCGTTCACGGAGAAGCCGGAGCGCGACTTTGCGCAGATTTTCATGGAGAGCGGCGAGTTCTACTGGAACACAGGTATCTATATGGCCAATGTGCGCTACCTGCGCCAGGTGTTCATAGCCCTGTTCCCCGACCTGTCACACCGTCTGGACCACATCCGCGACGACCAGTCGCTCGAAGAGGAACTGCAGTTTGTGCAGACCTACTATCCCTCGTACCCTAACATGTCGTTAGACTACGGCATACTGGAACGCTCCGATAATGTCAATGTGATGAAGTGCGACTTCGGATGGGCCGATCTGGGCACCTGGCACGCCATCTATGAGTGCATGCAGAAGGTGGAGGGCGACAATGTGGTACTCGACTCCGAGGTACTGCTTGAAGAAAGCAGTAACAACATCATCAAGCTGTCGAAGGGCAAGTTAGGTGTCATCAGCGGACTGGACGGCTTTATCGTTGCCGAACAGGACAACGTGCTGATGATCTGCAAGAAGGGCGACTCGTCATCGCTCGTCAAGAAGTATGCCAACGAGGTAGGCATCAAATACGGAGACGAGTTTATTTAGTTTACAGTTTACGGTTTACCAATAATAAAAGGGGCTCAAGCCCCTTTTATTATTGTTTCGTGAACTCGGTGTAGATCTTGGTTGCGATGTCCTTGAACTCCTCTTCAGTCAGCTTCAGCTTCTCACGGCGGAAGTCGACGTCGGCCTCGCTGTTCATCGGAATCAGGTGGATGTGTGCATGGGGAACCTCCAGTCCCAGCACCACCTGTGCCACCTTCTTACAGGGGAAGGCACTCCTGATGGCGCACGCCACGCGCTTGGCAAACACCTGGAAGGCGGCCAGCTCCTGGTCGTCCATATCGAAGATGTAGTCCACCTCACGACGCGGAATGACCAGCGTGTGGCCCTTTCCAACGGGGTTGATGTCCAGAAAAGCATAGAACTGCTCACTCTCGGCACACTTGTAGCTGGGAATCTCACCAGCGGCAATCTTACTGAAAATATCCATCTTGGTTATTTACTATTTGACGATTTGACAATTGGTTTAGCCGACGGTAATCTTGTCAATGCGCAGCTTCACCGTACCGCGAGGAATCTTGATCTCCACCTCGTCGCCCACCTTGTGGTTCAGCAGACCCTGGGCAATAGGTGTTGTGATGCTGATCTTGCCTTCGCGCAGGTTAGCCTCGTTCTCGCTCACGATGGTGTAGGTCATCTTGGCCTTGTTAGCCATGTTCGTCATCTCCACCTTCGACAGAATCTGCACAGAGTCGCTGCTCAGACGCGAGGTGTCCACAATCTTTGCCTCCGAGATGGCCAGCTTCAGCTGGTTGATCTTGGCCTCGAGATGGCCCTGCGCCTCTTTTGCGGCATCATACTCGCTATTCTCACTGAGGTCGCCCTTGTCGCGTGCCTCGGCGATGGCAGCCGAGGCCTTCGGACGTTCTACGCCCTCCAGATACTGTAGTTCGGCTATCAGTTTGTCGTAGCCTTCTTGTGACATGTATGCCATAATCTATTCTCTTTTTAGTTAATATCCATTGACAGACTAAAAAATAAAGAATCCCGACTTTGCGCTCGTCGGAATCCTCGTGTATTAGCCTTTTTGTTATCTTGCTTGCAAAGGTAAGTGTTTTTTTTGAACGGTGCAAATTTTCCGAGGGAAAAAGTTGCCTCCATACGCCTTTTTTTGCTTTTCCAGACTACTTTGCACGTGCACGGACTTGATTTATATCAAGAAAGTGTATGTGAAACACCATTAATTTCGAAAAAAGATTGCAGGTATCGAAAAAGTGCGTATCTTTGCATCGTGTTTTTCATAGTATTAGATTTAAGGTTAACAAAGGTTGGATCTCGGCGGAGATCCTTTTTTTTGTCCCTACGTCAACCTTGACCTGTTATAAACCACATACAGCAGCACGTAGATGACCACACCCGAGACCAAGCCCGCCAGCACGTCGATGACATAGTGAGCCTGGATGTAGAACGTGGCAAAGCACATCAGCACAAACAGCGGCAGCATCACCCAGAAGAGCCTGCGGTTGTGCGACGCCCAGGCCAGGAGCATCAGCACCGTCGTCACACCCACATGACTGCTGGGGAAGGCGGCCGTGGGACGTTCGCCGGCCTCGTGAGCCTTGATCACCAGGTCGTAGAAGAACCCGCCGTTCCATCCTGGCAGCTCCACCATCTCCTGATGGTCGGCAAAGTAGTTGCCCACATCGGGGAACACGCCTGCGGCTATCTGGTCGAAGCCCACCGCAGGGTAGTAGAACTGCGGTCCGGCTACGGGCACGAAGATGAAGATGACGTAGTAGATGAAGAACGTCGCCAGGATGACGAACGCCGTGCGGTTCAGCTGGTCGTAGCGGCAGAAGAAGTAGAACAGCGTCACGAGCGCTATCAGCGGGAAGTAGCTGGAATAGCCCAGATGCATCAGCTCGCTGAACACAGGGTTGCTCCACTGCTGGGCAAAGGTCAGCGCAGGCTGACAGCCGAAGAGTGCCTGCTCGTAACCGGCAAACAGGTGGTCGAGGTTCGGAAACATACGGTTGAACTCGTACGTATCGGGATACCACCACGATAGCAACGCCAGCTGCGCCCCGATACGTGCAAAATGGGTCAGCCGGCAGGGTGCCATCCGATAGACGCCCCACAGGGCCACCATGATGGCCACTGCCTGGCCACGTCCCACGAGCATCTCGACCGGGTTGTGCAGCTTCGTATAGGTAAACAGCATCAGCAGCAGCGTCAGCACCGTATAGCCCAGCACCACCCACTCGAAGGCCAGCAGACCCTTGACGGGCTTTGCCTTCAGTTCAAACAGATATCTTAT
>CAZLPO010000182.1:0-3550 GCA_964561385.1 uncultured Prevotella sp. | reverse complement strand
CTCATACCCATACCAGACGAGTAACCAACAACAGTCATAGAGTAACGAGGATAAAGACCCTTGAGCTTTGACCATACATACAGGTTCTCACCCGATACATAGAGGCGCAGCGAGGTCAGTGTAAGCGGAGCGATGAGCTTCTTGGGGAAGGTGTAGCCCAGCTGAACGTTGTTGATGCTCAGGTAGTTTGAGCTGATGAGGAAACGGTCGACAGAACTCTGACCAACCTGTGTGTCACCATCCAGACGGGGGATGTCGCTGCCTTGATTTGTGGGTGACCAAGCGTCGAGGGCGTCCTTATGCCAAGCGCTGCCGATGTTGTTCTGCGTGTGCATCAGGGCCTGGTATTGTGAGTCGTAGACCTTACCACCGAGCTGGTAGCTCACCTGTGCGCTCAGGTCGAAGCCGTAGGCACGTGCGTTGAGGCCGAAACCGCCATAGATGTCGGGCATAATGGTGCCGAGCTCATACTGGTCAGCCTGCGAGAATACGTCGGTCGTCAGGTCGCGGCCAGTATAGATCTTCTTGCCGTTGGCATCAAGCTTGGCGCTACCGTCATCATTCGTCTCATATTCCTTATAGTAGTAGAGGGCCTTGCCGGTTGAAGGATCCACACCGGCGTAGCGGCGCATATAGGCGTCGTAGATAGAACCGCCAATCTTGATGATACGCGAACCGGTCTTGATGCCTTCTTTAGCCACAGTAGGATCAAGTTCGGTAATCTCGTTCTTCACGTGAGTCAGGTTCATGTTCAGACCAATCTCGATGTCGTTGTTCTTGTAGAGGATACCGTCGAGGTTCAACTCAATACCCTTGTTGGTCATCGAACCGATGTTCGTGGTGACGAAGCCGGTGACGTTACCTGATGACATGGGCACGTCCTTGAAGTAGAGCATGTCGCTGGTCTTACGTGAGAAGTACTCGATGGTACCGGTCAGGCGGTTCTTCAGCACGGCGAAGTCGAAGCCGATGTTGAAGGCCTTCGAGCTCTCCCAAGTCAGATTCTCGTTACCCTTCCAGGTCATTGTCAGGCTGTAGCCTGCCGTTGAGCTCCAAGAAGGCTTGTACTGAGTGATGTAGGGATAGTACTGGTCGTAGCCGTTGTTGTCAAGAATGTTGTCGTTACCCTGCACACCGTAGCTGGCCTTGAACTTCAACATATCCAGCCAGTCAACCTTCTCCATGAACTTCTCCTTGGCAATCTCCCAAGCAGCACCGATGCTGCCGAAGGTACCCCTACGGTGTCCGGGAGCGAAGCGGCTGGAGCCGTCGCGACGGATAGAGCCGTTCAGGAAGTACTTCTCCTGGAAGTCATACTGCAGACGACCCAGGAAGCCTTCTGTCATATAGTTGTCGACACTTGACTTCGGGTCCTTGTTCTCAGAACCTAAGGCATTGTCCAACTCAGGAATGTACGGATCATACAGGTGGTCGTTCTCACCGGAGAGCTCCTGAATCTTCAGCTTGTACTGCTCGTAACCTGCCAGCAGCTCCAAGTGGTGCTGGTCGTCCAGGAAGCTGGTCTTATAGTTGGCCAGATACTGGTTGGTGACGGCGAAGACACGCTGATTGTAGACGTATGCCGAACCGTCGACACTGCTGCCAGAACCGAATGTACTGGCGAGAGAATTGTAGCGGCGGTTGCGTGCCGATACCGACAGGTTGGCGCTCAGTGTCAGACCCTCGATCGGGGTAAGAATAGCCGAGAACTTGCCATTGTAGTGGTCGCGGTAGTCCTGACGCTTGTTCAGCTCGTTGTCGCGGATGGCGTTACCTACCACGCTCGGACGCTTGAAGTTGGTCTGGTTAGCGTCGTAGACGGTCAGTCCGTTGTCGTCGTGCTTGATGCTGCTGTCGGCATTACGGACGTAGAGGGGATAGATGGGACCCATGTTGTTGGCAATATAGAATACGTTGCCGCTCGAACCCCATGTAGAACCGTAGGAAGGCTGCTCAGAGTCTACGTGCGTGTAGCTCATGTTGGTGCCGACCTTCAGCCACTTCTTCACCTGGTAGTCCACATTCAGGCGGGCGCTGTAGCGCTCCATGTTAGAGTTGTTTACCATACCACCGTCGTTCAGGTAACCTACGCTGGCGTAGTAGTTCAGACGGTCGGTAACGCCGCTGAACGATGCGTTATACTCCTGACGGAACGAGTTGTGGAATGTCTCGTCGTACCAGTCATCAGGCGTATAGTAGTATTGGCCGTCGCTGTAACCCAGCGTAGCGTTCGGGTTCAGTTTGAAGTTCGTACCGATGAGCTTCTCACCCTCGGGAACGGTGTAGACCTGATAGCCCAGACCGCCGTTGTTCTCGTTGAACAGGTTGGCATCAGCAAATGCGTATGCCTCGGCAGCCGACTTGCCAGCATAGATCTGCGAGTTGTACAGCTTCTGATAAGCCAGCTCGTAGTACTGTCCGGGATCTTTGATGATGTCGTACTGCGGAATCAGACGTGAGTTAGAACCCCACTTGGCGTCGAAGCGGATCTCGGCGTCATGGTCGCGGCCCTTCTTGGTGGTGATAAGCACAACACCGTTGGCACCGCGGGCACCGTAGATAGCTGATGCAGAGGCGTCCTTCAACACAGTCATCGACTCAACATCCTGCGGGTTGATGGCGTTGATAGGACCGTCGTAAGGCATACCGTCAACCACATACAGCGGGGTGTTTGATGCATACAGCGAACCTACACCGCGGATGCGGAGGGTAGGAGCGTTATTAGCAGGGTCACCACTTGACTGGACAATCTGCACGCCCGGCGTCGTACCGGCCAGTGCCGACGTCACGTTGGTGGCAACGTGTGTCTCGATGGTCTTAGAGTCAATCTGTGTGGCTGAGCCGGTGAAGGCCGACTTCTTTTGTGTACCGTAGGCTACGACGAGCACCTCGTCGAGTGAAGCGGCATCCTGCTTTAGGAACACGCGCATACCATTCTTAGCCGCCACCGTCTTAGGCTCATAGCCTAAGTATGACACTGTAATCTGTGTCTTACCTTGAGGCAACGTCACAGAGAAACGGCCGTTAACATCAGTCAACATACCGGTCTTGGCGCCCTCAACGCGAACGGCAGCACCGATAATCGGCTGGCCGTCCTCTTGTGAGAGTACCGTTCCGTTGACTTTTGTCTGGGCAACAGCTACTATACAGAGCAGCATTGTTGCCATTAACATCGTTAGTCTTTTTTTCATAATTCTCTCTCGTTTTTTGGTTTATAATATATTAATGATTCGTTTCGCGCGTGTACCTTATATAATATGTACGCCTCGATATAATATGTACGCCTCGGCGCACGAGGTGGGCGATTAATACTGTTTTGAACCATAATTTCGCCTTTTTTAAAAGGCTGTGATAACTAAAAGTTCAAGAAAACCGTTATACGAATGTATTTATTCACCAAAAACGCTTATGACTATGATAAAAATCAGTTTCCACTTTTACTTCCGAGTCCATGTTGTCCGCCAGACAAAGTCCCTGACACCTGCACAGTCTGCAAGAAAACCAGCAGATGTACCCTTGTTCTACGAGGCTTTCTTGGCAAAGGTTAACG
>CAZLPO010000181.1:1900-3576 GCA_964561385.1 uncultured Prevotella sp. | reverse complement strand
GAGGTGGCTTATCACGATTGCAAGCAACTGCTCGACTTCGGCAGATGTCAGAGCGTACACTTCTCTGCGCAGATTGCCAGCTTCACGCTGACCATGATGCAGTACAACATACTTTGCACGGTGAAGCGGTTTGAGGCATACGAGACCATCGGAGCACTCTTCCGCGAAGCCACTGCTGGTACTCTCGAGCTGTCCGCCTCGGACAGGATATGGGAACTGATATTGGACACCATCCTGGAAATCGCAGAGATGATCTCTGCCGATGCCAGTGAACTGCTTTCTGCGGTTATTGATGACAATCCTAAGTTCCATAAGCTATATCAAATGTATAAATTAGTCGCTTGATGAATGAATATTCACTTGCGAAAGCTCAGTTTTTTTATCAACAGCTGCCTAAGAGTAAAAAGTAAGCAGTTATTGCCCGAATTCTCGAGAGAATTCGGGCGTCTACAAGCCGCTCGCGTTCAGCTGCCGCTTTCTCTCGGTTGCGTCCCATCGGCGCAGATGGCTGACGAGGTGGCACCCTCGTGGCACCCGTGGCACCCTCAAAAAAAAGGTGCAAACGCCCTGTACATCGGCGTTTGGGCACCGTGGCACCCTTTTTGCGAAAAATCCCATACGTTGCGTAAGCGAGAAAAATCTTACGGCCACTACTGAGTCGCCTGACGGCGAAAAATGTTACCAATCTTATCAATCTTTGTAACTACTCTTCCTCTGACTATGACATGTGTCTGGCCTTTGTCATACACAGAATAGGAAACGGTCTGTTTTTCATGCCTGAAAATTTGGAAGTCTCGGAAAAAGTCCGTACCTTTGCTGACGAATCAAGACAATTGTTTTTATGGTAGTAGCAAATCCTATATATGATATTGTGTTCAAGTACCTGATGGAGGATGAGCGTATCGCTCGTACCATCCTGTCGGCGTTGCTGAAGAAGGACGTCGTGGCTGTGGAGGTGCGTCCTCATGAGTACAGTGATGAGACCCGCGACTCGCTGTCAGTCTTCCGCATCGACTTCGGTGCAACTATCCGTGAGTCCGACGGCAAGGAGCATCTTATTCTGATTGAACTGCAGAAGACTTGGCTTGACACGGAGACTCTGCGTTTCCGTCAGTATCTTGGCGTGCATTATTCGAATCCGAAGAATATGCTGGACTCGTGTCGTAGTTTGCCGATGGTAGCCGTCTATCTGTTGGGTCACAAGGTTGGTGATGTGGAGGAGCCTGTGCTCTATGTAAGCCACCAGTCTTTTGACTACAATAACAACATTGTGACAAAGGGCTTGCCGAATCCTTTTGTCGACAGTCTGACGCACGACAGCATCATTGTTCAGATACCCCGTCTGCATGGTCATATCAACAATCGGCTGGATATGGTGCTGAGCATCTTTGACCAGACGCGGAGGGATGTGAACGATAACCGCCTGTTGCAGATAGATGACAGGGCTTATGCCAATGATGCAGACATGGAACGCATCCTTCACCGTCTGACGATGGCAGCTGCTGATGCCGATATGCGCCATAAGATGAATGTGGAGGATGAGTATTTCGGTGCCATCGAGAAACGTGACACGGAGATTCTTATGCGTGACAAGCAGCTTGCGGAGCAGAAGACCCAACTAGCGGAGCAGAAGACCCAACTAGCGGAGCAGAAGACCCAACTAGCGGAGCAGAAGA
>CAZLPO010000181.1:0-1800 GCA_964561385.1 uncultured Prevotella sp. | reverse complement strand
GCGGAGCAGAAGACCCAACTAGCGGAGCAGAAGACCCAACTAGCGGAGCAGAAGACCCAACTTGCAGAGCAAGAGGAGATGCTGCGAACGACTGTGAAGATGCTGTTGGAAATGGGCAAGTCGGTAGAGGAGATTGCCGAAAGTTTAGGTAAGGACTTGAATACCATAAAACGACTGGCGTAAAAAGACCTGTCCTCTTGTACTCTTGTCTAAAGAATGTTGACGATGAAATATCCGATAGGAATACAGAACTTTGAGAAGATAAGACGTGACGGCTTCGCCTACGTCGATAAGACGGCACTGATGTGGAAGATGGTGTCGGAGGGAAGCTATTACTTTCTCTCTCGTCCGCGACGCTTTGGCAAGTCGCTGTTCCTTTCCACGCTGGAGGCTTTCTTCTGTGGCGAGCGCGAGCTGTTCAAGGGACTGTACGTCGACAACGTGGAGTGGGACTGGCAGGCATATCCCATCCTGCACCTGGACCTGAATACCGAGAAGTACGACAGCAAAGAGGCATTGGAGAACAAACTGAACCTGTTCCTGTCAGCGCTTGAAAAGACATACGGCAAGAATCATGATGAGAAATCGTTTGGCACACGCTTTGAGGGGATTATACAAAGGACATTTGAGAAGACCGGCCGTCAGGTTGTCATCCTCGTGGACGAATACGACAAGCCGCTGCTGCAGGCTATCGGCAATACGGAACTGCAGACGGAGTATCGCAACACGCTGAAGGCATTCTACGGTGCCCTGAAATCCTGTGACCGCTATATCAAGCTGGCCTTCCTGACGGGAGTGACGAAATTCGGCAAGGTGAGCGTGTTCAGCGACCTGAACAACCTGAATGACATCTCCATGCTGCCCGCCTACTCGAATATCTGCGGTATCACGGAGAAAGAGCTGCACGAAAACTTCGACGACAGTGTCGGGGCGTTGGCCGCAAACAACGGTCAGACCAAGGAGGAGTGCTACGAGCGCCTGCGCCAAGATTTCGACGGCTATTATTTCAATGAGTACACGAAGGAAGGCATCTACAATCCGTTCAGCCTGCTGAACACCTTCGACAGTCTGGTTTTCCGCGACTACTGGTTCGAGACGGGTACGCCGTCGTTCCTGGTCTACCAGCTGAAGAAGACGGGCTATCCGCTCGAAAACATGACTGAGGAGGAGCTGTCTGCCGACACGCTCAACAGCATCGACATCATGGACGAGAACCCGCTGCCGCTGCTCTACCAGAGCGGCTACCTGACGATCAAGGGCTATGACAGCGAATTCGGCGAATACCGAATGGGATTCCCCAACCGCGAGGTGGAACAGGGTTTCATCAAGTACCTGTTGCCGTTCTACACGCCCAAGACTACGGACAAGAAGACCTATGCCATGTCGAGTTTCGTCAAGGATGTGCGACGAGGCGACGCCGATGGTTTCATGCGTCGGCTGGATGGATTCTTCGCCACGGGCGACTACCAGGTGATGGGAAAGATGGAGCTGTACCTGCAGAACACGCTCTACGTGTTCTTCCGTCTCATGGGGTTCTATGTAGAAGTAGAGCGTCATACGACGAACGGACGTATGGACATCGTCATCCAGACGCCGGACTATATCTATATCCTTGAGCTGAAGATTGACCAGAGTGCCGACATTGCCCTAAAGCAGATAGAGAAGAAGGGCTATGCTAACGCCTTTGCGGGCGATGCACGGAAACTGTTCAAGATTGGCATCAACTTCTCGTCAGAGAAGAAACAGATTGATGACTGGCAGATCGTTTAAGTACAGGAGTACTTTTTTGACAGGAGTACA
>CAZLPO010000180.1:0-3668 GCA_964561385.1 uncultured Prevotella sp. | reverse complement strand
CGTTCAGGAAGAGATGCTTCTTAAACTCATAGCGAGTGCCGTCTTTAGCTACATAAGTAGCCTGTGCAAAGGCCGTCGTGCAAACGGAAAGCAACAACACGGCCATGATGGACTTCAATTTTTTCATATTCTCAAAATCTTATTAATACCGCTACTTATCCTGAATGTCTGCATAATGCTGCTGCAAGGAATCAACGTCGTTATTGCTGATGATACGTTCATCACCACTTAAGGATTCCATCAAACAAAGACGCCAGTCGCCTTGAAAGTCATAGGGACGAAAGAAACAGACGGTAGCAATCTCAGGCATTCCATCATGTGCATGCTCAATTACAGCGGAGACCTTAACCTCATTCAAATATACCTCGTTAAACTTGATATAATCAATATGATGGTCTATGATAGGGAATGAAGAGAAGGATTTCATCACATCCTGTAACTCTTCATTATCCAGGAGTTCAGGTTCTTCCAAAGGGTTTTGCCTATTTATTGAATAGAGCATTCCAGCAGCACTGGCCACATCGCCCGACTCAACATATTGAAAGAATTGATCCACCAGACTGGTCACAGCGGCTGTATCCTGATTGGTCATGGCCAGTTCATAGTCTGTCAGATTGCTATCTTTAGCCTGTGGCGCCTTGTCCTTGCAGCCAATGGTGAAGCACACACACAGGAAAAAAAGGAGCGCAACAAAGGGAAATTTCCTAAACATAAATATAATCTTAGAAAAAATCGGCAGGCAATGACCTGCCTGCCGATTCTAAATACTATCGTTTACTAATTCAAATTAGCGTCTACGAGCATTGGCCTGTGTCTTACCAATGGTGCAGGTAACATAGGTCTTCAAGGTACCCCAGTCGTAGGTAATCTCGGCGGGGAATGCCATGTGGAACTGACCCACAGTCACACCATTGTTAGAATACTTCAGCGAACCATACTGACCGTTCTTCAAGATCTGGATACCATCGTTAGCATACTGGTTACGAGTATCGAACACAGTAGGAGCGATGTATTCGAACTGGAGCTGCGAGGTGATGGAGCTCAGCTTCTTACCACCACTGACATAATTGCCATTGGCATCAAAGGTCATTGCATCGCCATTCAAGTCAGTCAGAGCGTCAGCTGTGTTGACAGCTATACTGGTGATACCATAGTACATCCAGTAGTTGTGACCCTTGGTCTGAGCAGCGTTGGTGAAGCTGTGGTTACGCCAGTCGATGAATGACATCGAGATAGCTTTCACAGAACCATTGGTTTCTGCATCCTCAAAGTCTGCCTTAGCATTGGTCAATGAGATAGGACGGAGGAACTTGATGTCGAAGTACTCACCCTCGGTCAGAGGAATATCATACTCACATGCAGTTGCCTTAACCTTCACACGTGCAGTCAGACCCTGAATGAGATCAGAATGAGCTACCTTATTCAGCTTCTCCTTGGCAATCTTGGTGGGAACAAGTTCCACAATGCCAGTCACAGGATCAATACGAGCAATTTCGTTAGCATTTACACCTGCAGTTTCATAAGTTGTCTGAGAGGCAAAAGCTTTCACACTGTGGAGGTGTTTGCCATCAGCACTTGCATAGAACTGGTCGTTACCGTTGTTTCCTTCGGTGTTATCGCCATCGACGAAGTAGACCTTAGCAGTAAGATAGCTGTTCAGCTGGTTGTAGGGCGAAGCCATATCATCAACCTTAAGCTTGTTGCCAACCAAAGTAGCCTTCACGTCGAACACATACTCGTCGGTAGCAGCTGCAGTCTTGTCGAGCAAGCTCTGAGTAGTGATGTAGTTATAGAGGTCGGGCTGGAGAGTTGCATCTGCAGTGGTACCAACTACCTCCACGTTGCCATGGATGTCATTATAACCGGTGCCTGCAGTTGCATTATTCTGACCGTACCAATAGAGCTTAATCTTGCTGCCATCAGCAAACTTAGTGTTAGGATCGAAGTAACGGTTCTTCGGAGTCCAGGTGAACTTCACATAGAACTGCTGCGGGCCTGCGATAGTACCGGTCTTTTCATAGCGGATATAGACAGACTTGGTAGTACCGGTCTTGAACCAGCTGTAAGCCTCCTGACGAGTGACAGTCCACTCGAAGACCTCAGTCATTGTTCCATCGATGTCAACATTAGTCTGAACGATCTTACCCAGGTCGGTTATTGCAGTTGCATCAATCACAGCCTTATCGAACTGAGAAGCCAGCGGCTTACCGTCGAAAGTTCCATGCGTATCCAGCGTGTAGTTGTCCTCGAAGTCTTTCTTCGACATACCAGTACCATTCTCAATAATCTTAGCAAGGATGTTCTCCTCAATCTCATGCCACTTCCAAGTGAACTTGTAAGGAGTAAGATCGCAGCGAATCTTAGCGTCGGTCTCGTTCGGAGTGAGCGGCAGCTCATAAGCCACATCAGGTGTGGGAGTAACGGTCTCCTTCACGATTTCCAGCTTCATATAGCCAACGGCAACAATGTTGTCGAGCTTAGTGATGTCGCCATAGTGCAGCGTGACGCGCACCACGGGCATACGGCCGATAGTGGCCTGGCTCTGCTCAGCGCCATAAGCCTGCTGCTTGCCATCCTTGGTCAGCTGAGGACGCAGGATGAAGTCTTCGTTGATGGCTGCATGAGCCGACTGAGAGGTAACGTTCACACCGTCGGTATAACCAACGAGCTCAAAATTGTAGTTGAAGCCCTTTGCATTGACAGGATTGTTAGCCTGGCCAGCATTGTCATCCCACTTGCCGCAGTCGCCAGTGGTTCCGTTGGCCTTCTGATACTTGCGGTGAGTGTTCACCAGCGTCTTCAGATCGATGGTTCCATTCCAAACCACCTGGGCATCAGGATCATGGTCGATGGCCTCCTTGGCGGTATCCCACATGTGATAGTCGTGCTCAGCGTGATGATCGTTACCCTTCTTGGTGAGATTCAGCACGAAGTCCTTATAGATGTTGGCACGAACTGCTGCATAATCAGAAGTGATAATAGAGTCACCCTGATGATACTGCAAAGCAAGAACAGTTACCTTCTCATCGGGATCAACGCTCTTAATGACGTCGTTGCCGGTTCCCTCGTTATAGGCTGCGGTTACAGTCAGCTTCGACTTGTCCTTATTCAGTTCAACATTGGAAACTGTGAAAACTTTGTCAGACATCTTACCCTCGGTAGAACGGGTATATCTCTTGTTGTAAGCAACAAAGTTGTACTTCTTAGCATCGGTGAACACGTGAGCCGTAGCGGGATTCAGGTGATAAGTAGCCTTCACATCGGGAGACAGCTTAATCTGCGAACCTCCACCAGAGATAGCATCATAAGAACCAGCCACGTTCGGGGTAGCCTTATAGTCCTTGTCGGCATTTACAGCCTTCACGGTATACTTCTTATACAGGTAAGAATCGAATTCGAATGCTTCGATACCATTGTAATAGAAGTCGGGCTCGAAGATGAGCTGCGAAAGCTTGGCATAGCGGTCGATGGTAACCTTGCCTTCCTGACCTGCACCGCCCTCGATACCGAAGAGAATCAGCTGGGTGTCAGTCAGAACAGCGTCGATACCGGCGCCGGTGATGATCTTGACATCAGACTGCTTGCTGTAAACGTAAGTCTTGGTCTCCTCGTTCCATACATAGATGTCGAAGAAGCCGGTCTCGAAGTTGGGGATGTACACATCGCCC
>CAZLPO010000179.1:0-3701 GCA_964561385.1 uncultured Prevotella sp. | reverse complement strand
GTCCGTCCTCAATATGAGGTACGGCACGCTCTAAGATAACGTACGATGCATAATCGAGGAACCAGTTCTGATACATGCCGCTCAGATGGTGTACCACCGAAGCATCGAAACGGTTCACAGGCTTATAGTCAGAATGGCCCTCAGCCCCCTGCTCTTCCTCACTTATATCCATCTTCTCATCGTCTTTGATTTCCTCGTCCATTGATGTTACGGTTTTCAGTTTGCTTGCAAAGTTACAAAAAAAATCTGAATATCCCCGCAAAAAGCTGAGATATTCAGATTTTTTATCAAGAAAAGCCTTTTTAGCTGTTTCCTTGTATTACTTAATAATCACTTTCTTTACCTTTAGTACGCCATCTGGCTGAGGCATACGAACGATATTAATGCCTTTGCGGAGTGTGGTCTGGCGCATACCGTTGATGTTGAAGATTTCAGATGTGGCAACGGGCTTCTCGCTGATAGCAGCGATGTTTGTGGGAATCTCCTCGCTGTCGTAGCTCAGGCGGAAGTTATCGACCTTGAACCATCCCTGGCCGCGCAGGTTACCATCGCCGTTGGGGTCTTCCTCGCCATTCTTCACACCATTGACGTTGATACCGTTGGTGCGGAAACCAATGACGATGGTACTGTCTGGACCAACGCCGAATGTTACTGACATGGGGTGAAGTAGAGAAGAGTTGGCATCGCCCTCCAAATCAGCAGCACAGGTATATCCAGCATAGGTCAACTCGGCAGCATTGAGTGCGTCGGCTGGCATGTTCAACTCGCTATAGGCTTCAGGTGTGCCCCACATCTGTATGCAGTTGTTTGCGAAGATACGCTGAGTGGTGGTGTTGTCGTTGGCCCAGTTGTATTGAACCATCACGTCGGCTCTCAGTGTGTAGGTGCCCGGAGGCATGTTTTTGATGGACTGGCTGAGCTCTACCTCAGGTATATTGTCATTCCAGATACCCCAGAGGTGGTCGCCGTCGGTGGGCTGCTGGGTGGCCTCTTCGCCGCTGTCAAGTATGACGCTGATGGCATCTCCCCTGTTGATGGCGCACCATCCGCCGCTCACGGTCTCTGCTTCTGCTCCATCGACATAGAGTGTCCAACCCTTCGGTGACTTGACGGCTCCGTCGCTGACGGTGTTGTTCTGGTTGCTCAGATCCTCGAAGCTTGAGTTTTTCAGTACAAAGGTGATGTCACCCAGTGTGACGGCAGTGGCTTTGAGCTGCTCGATACCGTCCTCTATCTGTTGGATGTATGTCTTGACCTGCTCTTCGTTGGCACTACCAGTCTCATAGATGTCTTGTATGTTAAAGATTAAGTCGCCGAACTCGCCTGCACTTGCACTATGTTCATAGGTCATGAGGTTCTGGTTTGCCTTCTCAAGAGCAGCTTCTAGTTCGCTATACACATCGGCAGAGCGCTTCGCTCTGGCATAAATATCCTTGATGGCTGTGAAGGCAGCGATGACCTGCTCTAAAGTGCTGTTGTTGTCAATCTTATGCTGTTTCAGGATGTTTTCGGCTTCCTCGGAAATAGCGGCTTCCATATTTTTATTCAGCAACTGATCCAAGGCATCTGCGAAATGAATGTAGATGGCAACGGCATTGTCAGCCGAGAACTCTGTCCGTTCAATGCGGAAGTTATCGACCTTAAACCATCCGTCACCCCCAGCGCTGTTGCCAAAGTCGCGCAGAGCTGCGGCAAAGTCGCCGTTGGTACGCAGTCCGAAGGTCAGTGTGCCGTCATAGACCAGTGCCTCGACGCTCATCTCCTGCATCTGACGATCGGTGACGGACTCTTCCAAGTCAGCGAAACCGTACACCTCCGACTGATCCAGATGTGTCTCGTCATAATCTCCCTGAGAAGCGAAGTAGGTTGAGTTCAGGTTGCCGAAGATACGCTGTGTGGTGCGGCGCGAGCCGTTGCCGTTGGCACCTACCATCAGGGCAGCCTTGACGAGATACGTTCCGTTCTCCAGTCCGCTGATGGTCTGTGAGAGCTCGTATTCCGGCACACCAGAAGTCCAGAGTCCGAAAGCCATCTCTCCGTCTTTGGTGTCGCCTTCCGAATCGTTGTTGATGCCATGCCAGGCAGTGATGCCGGCTGCCTTTACCTCGTCAGCGGTGGTCACCTGCTGGCCTTTGATAAAGACGTTCCAGCCTGTGGGAGGTGCCGCAACGCTTGAGGTCTGGTTGCCGTCCTGCGACGACAGGTCCTCAAAACTCATGTTCTTGCCCAGGACGGTCAGGTCGCCAGTCCCCTTTGCATAGGTCTCCTCAGCGGCCTTCAGCGTGCTTAATGCTGCATCGAGATCGGCATTGGCGGTGTTGAAGGCTATGACGGCGGCATTGATGGATGCCGTGAAGGCAGCATCGGTTTTCTCACCCAGCAACTCGATGGCTTTCTGTATCTCATCGTAAAGTGCCTTGTATTTATTGACTATGGCGCGGGCTGCCTCGAGGTCGTCGGCGGTGAAGTCGGCTTTCTGGTAGTAGGGCAGGGCGGCATTGATGGCGTTCTGGAATCCCTCATTGAACATCTCGTCCTCCAGATTGTTATCTTCGATATCCTGCAGCAGTTGGTAGAGCTGCACCTTCAGGTTGTAGGCTACTAGGTTGAGCGTGGTGTCAACGAAGGCCCAGTTCTGCGAAATGGTGGTGACAGGTATGGGGAAGTAGCCGCTCTCATCGATTACTACGTCCTCGTACTCATCGCGCTGCACCCCTCCATAGTAGTCGGGAAACCAGCCGTTGGTGCTCTCGTTGATGATGGGGTAGTCGTTGCCTGCATTCATGTGCAGATAGCCCCCAATGGTGAGGTCGTTGCCCTGTCCCTCGTCCGCTTTCAGCTTGTAGAAGCTAGGATAGTCTCCTTCTTCCACAATCCATTTTACTGGCGTCTCAATATTGGCGTTCAGGTTGTCGGTACCTGAGGGAATGCCCAAATAATAGGAGAGATTGATGGTGGCTCCCTCTCCGTCAATTGCTGTTATCTCGTGTACAAACGACCATGTCTCGTCTTCGTTCTTGATAGCTTTCAATGCCGTCCTCTTGATGTTGTTGACATCATAGCTTCGAAACACGAAGGCACTGTCCCATTCGGTACGTGCGCTGAAAAGGGATGGGTTTGACCGGCTCATCAGAACATACACCTTTCCGTTCTCGGGTGCTCCTCCGATGGTGGGAAAATCAATGGCCAGGGTTGGTGTTGCTGCTAATAGACTGATTGCCAGCAACGCCTGTTTAGCGTAACTCTTCTTCATAATTTTGTTTTGTTAGTTGTTAGTTGGATTTAGTTATATATTGTGAAACAGGTGCAAAATTACACTTTATTTTTCTAAAATCCAAGACTAAGCGTTTTTTTTTTTTCTAACTTTTTTTCTTCCTTTTGCGTATTGGTTTACTGTTTACGGTTTATGGTTTTCTATGAATAACGAGGGGTATTGCGGCTTTTTTGAACCCTTTAACTCCCTTTAACTCCTTATTGTCTGCGTAACTCCCCAAAATATTGTACCTTTGCAAGCAAATTTCTAGAAATTAATAGCATTATGGCACAAGAAGATGTATTTAAGAAAATCGTGAGCCACTGTAAGGAGTATGGCTTTGTATTCCCCTCAAGTGAGATTTACGACGGTTTGGGAGCCGTTTACGACTACGGTCAGAACGGTGTTGAGTTGAAGAATAATATTAAGCAGTATTGGTGGAAGGCTA
>CAZLPO010000178.1:0-3715 GCA_964561385.1 uncultured Prevotella sp. | reverse complement strand
ATATATATACCCCCCTGTGGTAAGTAAAGGCTAAACACGCACACGGGCGACGCGCACACGCGCGCGTTATTTGGCTTCTATGAGTTTTTAATTTTGCAAACTATGGCGAGAATTGACGAATTGACAATTGACAAAATACGAGAAGCAGCAAACATCGTGGATGTGGTTGGCGACTACGTTGACCTGCGGAAGCGGGGCAGTGGCTACCTTGGTCTTTGCCCGTGGCATTCTGACCGCCACCTCGGTTCCTTCCAGGTATCGCCGGCGAAGAATATGTGCAAGTGCTTCAGCTGCGAACGCTCGGCTGACCCCGTGGCGTTTGTGATGTCAATGGAAAAGCTGGACTTCCCAGACGCAATCCGTTGGCTGGGCAAAAAGTACAACATCGAGGTGGATGAGGAGCAGAAGCGGTTCGTGAATGTGAAGCCGTCGATACCAAAGAAGGAACAGCCGATACCCGACAACCTGCCACCTCGTTTCTGGCCGATTGAGTGGGTGACGCGTTGCCGGCAGAACATTGATGATGACAACTTTGTAAAGTGGCTGCGCTTGCTGCCGTGGGATGCCAGTCAGCAGAAGCGCGTTGACATCATGTTACGGAACTATGGCGTGGGACATTCACGCTTCACAACCAAATGGAACGGTAGAAAAGAGCAGCACGACTTCACGGTGTTCTGGCAGATAGATAGCAAAGGCAATTGTCACAACGGACACTTGATGAAGTTTTATCCAGAAGGTCATCCGAAGTTCGGACACAGGGACAAAGAAGCTGATTACGATCAGACATGGATTCACGCCCGTATGAAGTATGCCGACCCGTTGAAGTTTGAACCGTTCAATGACCGCGTGAACTCTGCCAGCTATTGCCTGTTCGGTGAGCACCTTACGGGATTGTCTGAGACTCAGAACGCAACTGTCAACGTGGTAGAGAGTGAGAAGACCGCCCTGTTCTGTGCAATCGCCTACGGAGGTATGAAGATGAACATCTGGACGGCATGCTCCGGCGTTAGCAACCTTACGAACAAGAACGACATCCTGCGCCCGCTCATCAATCAAGGCCGAAGGATTGTACTCTACCCAGACCGCGACGGCATCGACCGATGGACGCAAGCCGCTCAACAGCTCGGCTATAAGAACCTGACAATCAACACTGAAGCAGTCACAAAATGGTGGAAACCACAGGACGGTGATAAGGCCGACATTGCAGACGTGCTGGAAAGAATCATCCGTGAGCATTCATGGAATAGCGGTCAGCCTGACATCATGCGGAAGGTGATCGAAGCCTTTCCCGCTCTTCAACCGATGGTTGAGAAGTTTAAAATGGAAGTGATTGAACAAAACATGTTTTGAATAATGAAAGACAAAGACAAACGCTTTGAGGGCCTTGGAACAAAGATAGACCCTGCTATGTATGAGGTGCTGGATAAATGTTGCAACGTGCTGGGCGTGGATGTCTATCATCTGCTCCAGTGGTTCGCATACACCATCATCCGTGCGGCGGCACCGTGGCATGAGCTTGATCCTCGCATCCAGAAGCTGCTGGCCATGCTCGAAAGCGATGCCGGTTGGCAGGTGGCCTTTAATATTGCCAACCCTGGGAAGTTGAAGGTAGCGCAAGCCATCCTCATTCTGGAGCAGGAGAACAAGAAGGGCTTCGGTGCAGTGATGATTGACAAACCCTTCTGCGGCGAGGCCCGCCAGACCGAGTGCGTGGATGACATACTTGAAAGGGTGACAGAGGTCACTATGCACGGCATCTACCGACGGCTCCGACTGATGGGTGCAAAGATGGACTGCCAGAACCTGTCTGACGTGTTGCTCACCATGATAGACGCGCAGACTATTCTCGACCTCGACGAAGGCTTCAGGGCTGAGTTGCCGGGCATGGGTGACTATGCCGACAACCGACGGCAGATTGCCTACGGAAAGAAGTCGAAAGCCAAGCAACACCGAACGCCGGACAGCGTGGCACAAGACCAGCGTATCAAGCAGCAGACCATCACCTTTGATGACTATGACAGAGAGGTCGCTTCCAAGGAGGCAGATGGATGGACTTCTGACAACGCAGACAAGGAGGACATTGAGAAGAGAATGGGTTTCAGCCCACATGGAGATACATGGTAGTATGAGCAGAGAACCAAGATACCAACGACTATTGAACGACAAGCGGTGGAAGCTGTTGCGAGCCGAGGTGTTCCGACGTGCCAACGGCTTGTGCGAGCTGTGCAAGGCCGAGGGCTTCATCACCCCAGGCGTTGACGTGCATCACATCCGACCCGTGGAGCAAGCCAAGACAGTGGAAGGCCCCGACGGTATGCGTGCAAGGTGTTACGACCCAAACAACGTCATGCTGTTGTGTGTCGAGCATCATATCAAAGTGCATCAGGACATGCGGACGCATACAAAGGAGAAGGTCAAGGAGAACAAGGAGCGAGCCCGTCGAAGGTTCCTCGAAATGAACGATCCTAATTATAAAGTAGAAGACAATCAATGAACTATGCAACAGAACAAACGACTGGGTATCTTCGGCACCCTGAACTACGAGAAGCTGAAGGACATGACAATGGATGAGCGCAAGCTCGCAGTGACTAACCATGCAAAGGACATCCTGACACGCAAGACAAAGGACGGCAAAGGTCCACAGATACCAGACGATGACTACGACACCTACGACGTGACGGCTGAGTACACTATCATGGACTGCCGATACAACAAGCAGGGCAAGATACTCGCCACCTTCAAGGTACAGCGAATCATCGAAGGTGTGAGCATCGGGCTGACATCGTTCCAATCCGTGACCGACTGACCTACCCCCGGGGGGTATGTTTTTATTTAGACCCCCTCCGATTCCCAAATCCACTTGCCTAACTTTCAATTAACAGGGTATTTTTTGAAATTCTCATTTTTCCCGCATCATATCTTAATGGTGCAAGGTATCGAAAATGCGCAATATACTTGTAACGCAAAATAATAACGAATAAAATGCCGAAAGCGATTTTTACTCCAATCCAGCTGCCACCCGAACAGCCTGACAAGTGTTCGCGCTGTCCGCTGCTGGGACTCCGACCGAAGGAAGAGCTGACCAAGGGGCAACGGCAGGCGTACTGCTGTCTGGGTGTGTTCACTCCCGACGGTTTCCCGCCGCTCACGTCGAAGGGTATCGAGCGCAGTGCTGCTGCCTACCGAAAGCAGAAGCGGCTGTTGCATCGACCATGTGACGACCAATGGGAGAAGTGGATGTCGCTGCCCGGTCGCAAGTACCCCATCACGATGGAGGCATGGCGTGAGCGTCGTCATCCCTACGAGTTGGAGCAAGAACTGAAACATTACAAGTCACTTTTCAAAAGATAAATTATGGCAAAACAACGAACGGCACACGCTTACGAACTGGAGCTGCGCAAGATGATCAAGAGCCGCACGGGTGCCGACATGGAACCGTGGCTGTTGCCACAAGTCAGGGCGACCGCCTCTAACATGGTGATGCTCGATAAGGTTCAGGCAGAGTTAGATGGCACCAAGAGGTTTGTGACAATGATGCCCGGCTCAACTTCTCAGTTAAAGAACGAGGTCAATCCCCTGCTTCCCTACTACGACAAGATGCAGCGCACGCTGATGCTTCAGTTCGAGGCAATCGGGCTGAACTACAAGGTGACACCCTCGAAGGTGAAGGAGGACACAAAGAAGGGCGTGGACGAGACCGACCCAATGGCCGAAT
>CAZLPO010000177.1:0-3767 GCA_964561385.1 uncultured Prevotella sp. | reverse complement strand
AACGGAATTGACAAAAGAACAGACTGACAATCTGTCACAAGTCTTTAGCTCACAGATGCCGAAGCTGGAGAAAGCCGACTTCCACGTGGAGGTGCAGTCGCTCGGTGCCGATGCCCAGCCGGTGCTGATCACACAGAGCGAATACATGCGTCGCATGAAGGACATGAGCCGTTATCAGAGCGGCATGGGCTTCTACGCCAACATGCCTGACATGTATACCATCGTGCTCAACGCCGACCACGAGCTCATCAAGCGCGTGCTGACCGATGCCGAGAGCAATACCGGCGAGGCACTCAAGCCCGTGCTGGCAGAGCTCAAGGGCGCTGAGGCCCGCCTGGCTGCCATCCGCCAGACGCAGGACAAGAAGAAGTATGACGAGCTGACGCAGGAAGACAAAGACCTGAAGGCCGAAGCCGAGAAGGCTGTCAGCGAGCAGAAAGACAAGCGCAACTCGCTCTTGGCCGACTACGCCAAGGACAATGCAGTGGTACACCAGCTCATCGACCTCGCCCTTCTGCAGAACGGCATGCTGAAAGGAGCTGCCCTGAGTGCCTTCCTGAAGCGCTCCGTGGACATCATTAAATAAGAGGTTCAGGCACACAAGGAGCTTAATTTGCGGTGCAAAGTGAGTGGAATTCAATTATTTTCACTACCTTTGCACCGCATTTTTTGATTACACAGCAATGACAAGACGCAAAAAGCCGTTTCCCATCATAGAAAACGTCACCATCACCGACGTGGCTGCCGAGGGCAAGTCGCTTGTCCGAGTGGGCGACCCGCCGCTGGTGGTGTTCGTGCCCTGGTGTGTGCCGGGCGACGTCGTGGACCTTCAGATCAAGCGCAAGAAGCACAGCTACGCCGAGGCCGAGGTGGTTCGTTTCCGCTCTTACAGCAAAGACCGCACGCAGCCGCGCTGCCGCCATTTCGGCATCTGCGGCGGATGCAAGTGGCAGAACCTGCCTTACGACCTGCAGATCAGCCACAAGCAGCAACAGGTCTACGACCAGCTGACCCGCATCGGACACCTGCAGCTGCCCCTGCCGGGCACTTCTTCCGACGACGGCAGGCTGACCTTCCGCCCCATCATGGGCAGCGTCAGACAATACGAATACCGCAACAAGCTCGACTTTGGGGCCTCGAACAAGCGCTACCTGACGCGCGAGGAGCTGCAAACCATCGAGCAAGACGCCTCCGAGGAGTTCCTCAAGGCGAAGAACACGCCTGCCTTGGGGTTCCACATCACCGGTGCCTTTGACAAGATTCTGCCCATCGAGCAATGCGAACTGATGGATCCGCTTCACAACGAAATTCGCAACGACATCCTCCACTACGCCGTCAGCCACGACCTGTCGTTCTTCGACCTGCGCCAGCAGGTTGGACTCCTGCGCGACGTCATCATCCGCAACTCCAACAGCGGGGAGTGGATGGTCATCCTGCAGGTACACCTCGACCACAATCCGGAGCAGCTGGCGGCTTCCCGACAGCAGGTTCTCGACCTCTTGCAACACGTTGCCGACACCTTTCCGCAGGTCACCTCGCTGCTGTGGGTGGACAACCAGAAGTGCAACGACACCTTCGGCGACCTGCCCGTCGAGCTCTTCAAGGGCAAGGACCACATCATTGAGCAGATGGAAGACCTGCGCTTCAAGGTGGGGCCGAAGTCGTTCTACCAGACCAACACCGACCAAGCCTACCACCTCTACAGCGTGGTGCGCGAGCTGGCCTTTGCCGACGACCAGCCCCTGGTCTACGACCTCTACACCGGCACGGGCACCATCGCCAACTTCGTGGCGCGCCAGGCGCGTCAGGTGGTGGGCATCGAATATGTGCCCGAGGCCATCGAAGACGCGAAGGTCAACGCCCAGCTCAATCACATCGACAACGCTCTGTTCTATGCCGGCGACATGAAAGACATTCTCACCGACGAGTTCATCAGCCGCCACGGACGCCCCGACGTCATCATCACCGACCCGCCGCGTGCCGGCATGCACCCCGACGTGGTGAAGACCATCCTCCGGGCGGCACCGCAGCGCATCGTCTATGTGAGCTGCAACCCGGCTACCCAGGCGCGCGACCTGGAGCAACTCTGCACCGACTATGAGCTGCGCGTGGTGCAGCCCGTGGACATGTTCCCCCACACGCCGCATGTGGAGAACGTCGTGCTGCTCACCAAGAAGACCGAATAAGGACATACAATCAACAAGAATAAAGAACGAAGGCTACCCATCCCTGACCTCAGAGAGGGTAACGAAAATTAAATGATCAGTTATGAGAAAAGCTTTAACGATGGCTCTGTTGGCACTGGCAACGCTCAGTGCCGGGGCTCAGGAAAAGGAAAAGAAAGAACCCCTCATCAAGCTGCCCGCATGGGTGAACAACATCAACTTCAGCGGTTACGGCATGGTTCAGTATCAGGCAGAGGGCAACAACGGCAAGGAAAAGACCGACCCCAACGCCAAGACCAAGCACAACGAGTTCAACCTCCGACTGGTGCGTCTGGCTCTCGACGGCCGCATTGCCAACGACTTCTACTGGAAGGCACAGCTCCAGATCAACGGCAACACCTCAACGCTGGGCTCGTCGCCCCGACTGGTTGACCTCTTCGCAGAGTGGCAGAAGTACAAGTTCGCCCGAGTGAAGGCCGGACAGTTCAAGCGTCCGTTCACGTTCGAGAACCCCATGCACCCCATCACGCAGGGCTTCATGAGCTACTCGCAGAACGTGTCGAAGCTCGCCGGCTTCTCCGACCGCACGGGTGAGCAGGCTTCCAACGGCCGCGACATCGGCGTGCAGCTGCAGGGTGACCTCATCAAGGACGCCAAGGGCCGCGAACTGCTCCACTACCAGGTGGGCGTGTTCAACGGCGAGGGCATCAACAAGAAGGACGCCAACAGCCAGAAGGACGTCATCGGCGGCCTCTGGGTGATGCCTGTCAAGGGCATGCGCATCGGTGCCTTCGGCTGGGTTGGCTCACGCGCCATCACCTACACCGAGACGGGAACGAAGACCGAGACCCACAACGTGACCGACGAGAACGGCGTGCCCCACTCTTACACGGAGACGGTCAACGTCACCCGGTCCGACACCAGCAACGTGCGCAAGAACCGCTACGCGCTGTCTGCCGACTACGTTCAGAACGACTGGACCTTCCGCACGGAGTATATCCACTCTCAGGGCTTCGGTTCCAACCTGGCCAAGGGCGACAAAGCCGACGGTTTCTACGCACTCTGCATCGCTCCGGTCATCAAGAACAAGCTCCACGCCAAGGCTCGCTACGATGTCTATCGCGACGAGAAGAAGTGGGAGACGAGCAAGACCTTCTACGAGATTGGTGCCGACTATGTGTTCACCAAGAACCTTCAGCTGAACGTGGAGTACGCGCTGGTCAACGAGCGTGTGTATCACAAGAACCACAGCCTGGTCGACGTGGAACTCGACTTCAAGTTCTGACCCCTCCCCCAACAACCAACAACGGGACCTGACAGAGTGCAAGTCCCGTTGTTTTTTTGTATTAAATTACTCAAAGACTTCGTCAACCTCGTTGACAACCTCGAACTCATCGTCGCTGCTTTGGGTGCAGGCGTCGTAGCCTTCAGGCAGGTTGAAGGACGCCTGCGGGCTGTAGCCCAGCGACTTGTCGGCATAGACTTTCTTCATGTAGTAGGCCCAGACGGGCAGTGCCATCGTGGCACCTTGTCCCATGGCCATGTTTTCAAAATGAATATCTCGGTCATCACCGCCCACCCAGCAACCAGAAACCAATTCTG
>CAZLPO010000176.1:0-3812 GCA_964561385.1 uncultured Prevotella sp. | reverse complement strand
CAAACACCAGTGGGGCAACCCGTGCCGGTTCGACCCCGGCTCTGGGTACAAGGCAAGAAAGCAAGAGGTGCTGTGGGTCCATGACTGACGGCACCTCTTTGACAAAAGGGACATCATGCGTATTTTTGCAGCTGATTAACGATGACGATTATGAAGAAATGGACGCTATGGGTGCTCGCCGCCATCCTCACATGCGGCGCAAGCGTGTTTACGGCGTGTTCGTCGGAGAACGATAACACAGCGGTTAGTCCTACGGACGACACGAGTCAGTTCGTAACCCTGACCGATGCTGTGCCCGATGCCATACTGGAGATCCGCTACTACGGCACCTATAACTTCGTAGGCTGTCGCATTGACGGTTATCTGGAGCCTACTGCCCTGCTGACCAAGCAGGCCGCTGCGGCGCTGAAGGCGGTGAGCGACGATGTGAAAACGCAGGGTTACCGTCTGAAGATATACGATGCCTACCGTCCGCAGAAGGGTGTGGACCATTTTGTGCGCTGGGCGGCGAACGTTGCCGACACGCTGATGAAGTCCTACTTCTATCCCGACCTGGACAAGAGTGTGCTATTCGACCAGGAGTACATCATGGCGAAAAGCGGTCACACGCGTGGCTCCACGGTGGACCTGACGCTCTTTGACATGACAGCCGAGAAGGAGGTGGATATGGGCGGAACCTTCGACTGGTTCGGCCCTGAGAGCCATCCCGACTTCTGCGGTAATCCTGAGACGGGCGAGTACACGGGCGACAACAGCAAGAGTCCCAGGGGCCGTAGCATCACCGAACAGCAGTTCAAGAACCGCATGATTCTGCGCAGGGCGATGCTTGCCCACGGCTTTAAGGCGTTGGATAGCGAGTGGTGGCACTTTACGCTGAGGGACGAACCATTCCCTGACACCTATTTCACGTTTCCCGTTAGGCAGTTGAACAACAATTAGCTGCGTGTGAGCTGCCGGCTTACCTGATGATGTTTGTGTTGGCCTTGAAGCTGGCAGCCAGGTCCTCGACGGTCAGCTCCGTGAGCTCACGCTCCGAGAGATTGCTGCGCCCCTCGAGTCGGTTGGCCTGCTGCTGGATGGCTTTCTCGAAGATGTTTCGGGCGTAGCGGGCATTACCGAAGTTACGATCCTTATGCGCTACGGCATACTCGAAACTTTCCCTGAGATACTGGTCTGCCTCTTGGTTCAGCGTATATTGGTTCTTCTTCATGTACATCTTGAAGATGTCGGACAGCTCTTCGGCCGTATAGTCAGGGAAGTCGATGTAGCGGTTGAAGCGCGACTGCAGTCCAGGGTTCGACTGGATGAAGCGGTCCATCTCGTTCCTGTAGCCGGCGATGATGACCACCAGGCGGTCGCGGTAGTCCTCCATGCGTTTCAGCAGGGTGGAGATGGCCTCCTGCCCGTAGTCGGAGCCTTTGCCGTTCTCGGGCACCAATGAGTAGGCTTCGTCAATAAACAGGACACCGTCCAATGCCTGCTGGATGACCATGTCGGTCTTCATGGCCGTCTGTCCCATATACTCGGCTACCAGACCACCACGATCGGTCTCCACGGTGTGTCCTTTCTTCAGTACGCCAAGGTCCTTGTAGATGCGTCCCACAATGCGGGCGACAGTGGTCTTACCCGTGCCTGGCGAACCGTAGAACACCAAATGGTAGCTGACCTTGGGGGTCTTCAGTCCCTTGTCTTTGCGCTGTTGCTGCACCTTCACAAAATTGGCCAGCGTGCGCACCTCTTCCTTAACGGAACCCAGTCCGATCAGGTCGTCCAGCTCCTTGTAGGGGTCGCCCTCTAACGGTTCGTTCACCACCACGCTGTCTTTCTTCTCAACCTGTGCCGGTTTGTCGGCCTCCTTCTCTTTCTCCTCCTCGTCATCGCCCACGCACATGCCGATGAGACCCAAAAGTATGAAGAAGCCGAACGTGACCAACGACACCATGCCGCAACCCTTTAGGATTTTGTCTTTCATATCGCGTCTTTATTGATCTGGTTGCAAAGATAGTGTTTTTTTCTCATATTTGTTTCGCCGATACCATTTTTTTTCTACCTTTGCAGCTATGAAACGTTATGTGCTATGTATCTTGACGCTGATGCTGGCTGCCTGCAGCGAACAACAGCCCGTGCACCCTGTTATCGAGGTGCTGAATGCGATGACGCCCGTCAAGGATCAGGGGAAATCGCAGTCGTGCTGGATATATGCCATGCTGGCCGCTATCGAGACAGAGCACATCGGACGGGGCGACTCCGTGAATCTGTCGCCGGCGTGGATAGAGCAGAAAATGAAGCAAGAGCCGCAGATGTCCGCATCGGGACGCGGTATGGGGGCAACGCTGCTGGCGCTGATACAGAAGTATGGCGTTGTGGGCTATGATGCGATGCGGTCGTCCGATGCGCCAGCGCCCACCCGTGTCTTCATGCTGGGCGTGGAATACACGCCGCAGGAGTTTGCGCGTTCCGTCTGTGCCCCAGGAGAATATGCGCAGTTAACAAGCAATCCTGACTCGGCGTATGGCCGACAGATTCTTATCGACATGCCTGACAACTGGCTCCGTCAACGTTTCATGAACCTGCCCATTGACACGTTGTTGAACATGACCGAACGGGCGGTGCGTCAGCATCATGGCGTTTGTTGGGAGAGCGAGAATCATGCGATGTCTATTATAGGACTTGCCCGTGACACGGTCACGGGCAAGCGCTATTTCGTCATGAAAAACTCATGGGGAACAGCCCATGGCGACCATGGGCTCGACTACGTGTCGTTCAGCTATTTCCGACGTCACACGTTAGCGGTCTGTCTTCCGCTTAGTTGCGTACCTCCCAGATATCGTTGGTCTCGAGAAGCTCCGTGAAGTTGTGATACTTCTTCTGGGCTGAGACTTCCTCAATCTGAGCATAGACGGCGTCATTGTAGGTCGGAGCATCCACGTCGCGGATGACACCAAGGGCGATGGGGAAGCCGTCCTCTGGCGACATCAGGGCCAACTTCAGCTGCAGGGTGTTGTCCTGGCAGTGGGCATCGTGAACGAGTACGTCGTCAAGCGTGTAGCCATCCTTACCAATCTCGACGACTTTCAGACCGAAGCCTTCCTGCACGAGACCGAACTCGTTGTTCTCGCCGAAGACCAGCTTCTCGCCGTGGCGCACATAGATGGCGTTCTTCTTACGGCCCTCGTTGTTGTAAACCACATCGTGGCAGTGGTCGTTGAAGATGACACAGTTCTGCAAAACCTCAGTAACCGAGGCACCCTTGTGCTCGTAGGCTGCCTTCAGAACCTCTACCGTACCCTTGGCATCGGTAGCCACGCAACGGGCGAAGAAGTGTCCGCGGGCGCCAAAGCAGAGTTCGGCAGGACGGAACGGATCCTCGACCGTGCCGTAAGGGCTCGACTTAGAGACGAAACCACGGGGTGAGGTAGGCGAGTACTGACCCTTGGTCAGACCGTAGATGCGGTTGTTGAGCAGAATCATGTTGAGGTCAATGTTACGACGGTTGGCATGAATAAAGTGGTTACCGCCGATAGCCAGACCGTCACCATCGCCTGACACCTGCCAAACGGTCAGATCGGGGTTGGCAACCTTGGCACCAGTTGCGATGGCAGCGGCACGTCCGTGGATGGTATTCATGCCGTAGGTAGCCATGTAGTGCGGCAGACGGCTTGAACAGCCGATACCAGAAATGACTGCTACGTTCTCGGGGGCTACGCCAATCTCGGCCATAGCCTTATGGAGTGAAGCCAGGAAGAAGTGGTCGCCGCAACCAGGGCACCAACGGGGCTGGCCTTTCTTAAAATCTTGTGCTGTGTATTCCA
>CAZLPO010000175.1:0-3813 GCA_964561385.1 uncultured Prevotella sp. | reverse complement strand
TTATTTTTAGGGTTTACTATCACTTTTTTTTATATCTTTCAGATATACAGCTATTTACAAGGGTGATATTGAATGCTTCAATATCACCACCTTCACTTAAAGTAAAACAAGTTGTTTTACTGTCGTAGATGGCATACTTTACGGTTATAAAGGGCCTTCCGATGAAGGTAAAACAACTTGTTTTACTTTTAGCCGCTACTTCTCTTTTGCACGAAATACCGATCCTTTGTTCTGCCGCTTATGCTCATAACCAAGATCAATAAGCTTTCGTCCGAGATCTCTGTCCGTATTTTTCCGAATGACGAACGTGGGGAAATAGTTTGGTTGGTTTTATATTGACTACAAAGATACACAATTTTTGTCGAAAATGCAAGAGTTTTGCAGAAAAACTTCAAAAAATACGCAAAAAAGTGATATTGAAAGATTTACTATCACCGCTATAACTCGCAGTAATACAGTTGATTATAGAGAAAGTGATATTGAACCCTATTTTTTGTCTTTCTTTTTATGTCGTTTGCTGTGCTTGCCCAGTCACAAGTGTGCTGAGATATGGGGGGACGTTTTTTCTTCGGCATTTCTTTGGATTATCCACAAATTATGACTATCTTTGCGCCGATGTCCCGAAAAGGGGGCGTCTGCGTGATGGTAACAATACACTAACCCTATAAAAAACAAAAGACTATGAAGAAAACTTTACTCATTGCATTGATGGCCGTCTGCGCACTGTTCTATAGCAGCAGTGTCATGGCCGAGGAAATTATCTGGCAGGAAGACTGGAGCTCGGTGACTGAGTTCAAGATCAACCCCGAAAACTTCAACCCCAACTACACCTTTACGGGTACCGTGTTGAACGATGACGGCTCGGTTAAGAGCGGAACGACTTTCTATGAGGAGGCTCTGGCAGGCGGTGAGGCCCCTGAGCTGCTGATTGCCAAGAATGGCGGTTCGTTTGCTGCCAAGGTGGCGCTGAATGGCGTTTCGGGACAGGCCACGCTGGCGTTTAAGTGCAACAAGACACTGGCTGTTACCGTCAGCGGTGCCACCATCGGCGACATGACGAAAGCCGGTAACGATTATACGTATCCCGTCACCATCGCTGCCGGCACATCGGAGATTACCATCACCTTTACCCAAAGCGCCAACTCGAATGCCCGTATAGACAATATCAAACTGTTTATGGGCGAGGGCAAGAAGCCCGCAGGATTGAGCTGGGGCAAGGCTTCAACGACAGTGACGTTGGGAAGCACTGAGAATTTACCCGTGCTCCAGAACTCCAACAACCTGCCTGTCACCTTTGCCAGCTCTGAAATTTCAGTGGCTACCATCGCTCAGGATGGCACCATCACGCTTGTGGCAGCTGGTAAGACGACGCTCACCGCATCGTTCGAGGGCAACGACGAATATGAGGCTGGAAGCGTCAGCATCGAGATGACCGTGAAGGATGGCCAGGGCGGCGACCAGCCCGACGACAATGCCAAGGGTCAGGTGAACAACCCCTATACGGTGGCTGAGGCCCTGGAGGTGATTGCTGGACTGGGCACTGCTACCAGCAGTCCCGTCTATGCCAAGGGCATTGTGACCGAGATCGTGACACCGTTCGACCCGGAGTATGGCAATGTGACGTTCATGATGAGCGACGACGCCTCGGCATCGAACAAGCTGGAGGTCTTCCGCTGCAAGAGCCTGGAGGGTAAGGACTTCACGTCTGCCGACCAGCTGGTGGTGGGCGACGAGGTGGTCATCTATGGCAAGCTGGTCAACTACAAGGGCAACACGCCGGAGTTCACCAGCGGATGCTATCTGCACAGCACTACCAACCCGCTTGTTAATCCCTCAAACATCAGCGAAGCCGAGACAGAGACGCAGCAGGGTGCTGTCTATAATCTGGCAGGCCAGCGCCTGAAGGCTCCGAAGAAGGGTGTCAACATCACGGCTGGCAAGAAATACATGGTGAAATAAGAATGAGACGACAATTGATGGTGGGAGCCATGGCGCTCCTCAGCATGCTACAGGTGACGGCCGGAGAGAAACTGGACTTGAAGGCCGTCACCAGTGGTGAGTTCAGGCATGAGACGTTGAACGAGGTGTGTCCGCTGGCCGACGGCGAGACCTACGCCCAGATATCGGACGACGGGAAGCAGATTGTGCAGTACGCCTTCAAGACGGGCAAGTCCGTCGGCGTGCTCTTCGACGCGAAGACGGCACGCGGTCCGCAGGTAAGCCATGTGGATGGTTACGTGATGAGTCCTGACGGCAAGCGCATACTGATTCAGACGCAGACGAACCGCATCTACCGCCACTCGTTCACGGCCACCTATTATATATTTACGATACAGAACAACAAGCTGGAGCCCCTGTCGGAGAACGGTGCCCAGCAGACGCCCGTGTGGAGCCCCGACGGCAACGTGATAGCGTTTGTCCGCGATAACAATATCTTCCTGGTGAAGCTGCTCTACGACAATGCGGAGAGTCAGGTGACAAAGGACGGACGGCGCAATGAGGTCATCAACGGCATTCCCGACTGGGTGTACGAGGAGGAGTTCTCGACGAACACGTCGATGGTGTTCACGGCCGACTCCAAGCAGCTGGTATGGATACGTTATGACGAGTCGGCGGTGAAGGAGTACACGATGCAGATGTTCAAAGGCTTGTCGCCGGAACTGCAGGCAAACACCGAGTATCCGGGCGCCTATACCTATAAGTATCCGGTGCCCGGCGGCCAAAACTCGAAGGTCAGCGTGCTGTCGTACGACATCAAGAGCCATCAGACTCGTACGCTGCAGCTGCCGCTCGACGACGATGGCTACATCCCCCGCCTGAAGGCAACAGCCGACCCGGCGAAGGTGGCGATCTTCACGCTGAACCGCCATCAGGACGACCTGAAGCTGTTCCTGTGCAATCCGCTGTCGACGGTCTGCGAGCAGATCGTCGAGGACAAGGTTGACAAGTACGTGAAGGACGATGTGCTGGAGAACGTGGTGCTGACGGACAAGCACGTGGTGCTGACGAGTGAACGCAACGGCTTCAATCATATCTATGTCTATAACATGAACGGCCAGCTGATGCGCCAGATAGGCCGTGACGGTATGGTGGTGACGGCCCTCTACGGTCTGGACGAGACCACGGGCGACATCTACTTCGCTGCCAACGCCACCGGGCCGACGGAGCAGCAGGTGATGGTGGCACACCAGAACGGCAAGATGGAGACGCTGACGCCGAAGGCCGGTGTTAACAATGCCGTCTTCAGCAAGAACTTCAGATACTTCATCAACACCTGGAGCGACCTGAACCACCCCACGCAGTGCACCCTGTGTCAGAACAACGGTAAGGTGCTGGCGACGCTCATTGACAACATGGCGCTGCAGCAGAAGCTGTCTGCCTATGACCTCGGCACGAAGGAGCTTTTTACTTTCACGACATCGGAGGGCATACAGCTGAACGGCTGGATGGTGAAGCCTGCCAATTTCGAGCCTACGAGGAAGTACCCTGTCATCATGTATCAGTATGGCGGTCCCGGCTCGCAGCAGGTGCGCAACCAGTGGGGCATCGGCATGAACGGCCAGGGTGCCATCATGGAGCAGCTGATGGCCCAGCAGGGCTATGTCTGTGTCTGTGTGGACAACCGTGGTACGGGTGGTCGTGGTGCTGAGTTCGAGAAATGCACATACCTGAAGCTGGGCGTGCTCGAGGCACGCGACCAGGTGGAGACCGCCCTGTGGCTGGGACGCCAGTCGTGGGTGGACAAGGACCGTATCGGCATCTGGGGCTGGTCGTATGGCGGCTGGAACACGCTGATGTCGATGTCGGAAGGAC
>CAZLPO010000174.1:0-3876 GCA_964561385.1 uncultured Prevotella sp. | reverse complement strand
TCGTCAGTAACGACGACCGCACCGTCCCCGTCCTGGGCTATAGCGACAGCGGTTCTTTCGATCCCGCTACCATGCCTGCCAACATGCGTGCGTGGCTGCAGGGATATGCCGACGAGATCAAATGGATGGATGATCACAATATCCAGCCAGTTCAGCAAGCCTCGGCAAGAAGGGAGTCGTCCACAGTGAAGCGCAGTGTCAGTCCAATGATTGATACCCGTTGGAGCCAGGATGCGCCTTATAACAACTTGGCGCCCGAATATCAAACAGGCAAACGGTCTGTTACCGGCTGCGTCGCTACGGCTATGGCACAAATCATGAAATACCACGAATGGCCGACAGACGAGACACCAGTCATTCCTCACTATGGCTTGCAGACAACTGACCTCCCTTCTGTCACTTTCGACTGGGAACATATGCTTGACAGCTACTCCGACGGCTATTCCGACACTGAGGCGAATGCCGTGGCTACGCTGATGCTCTATTGTGGTGTCTCGGTGCAGATGAGCTATGGCGCATCCTCCGGTGCCAAGTCTAAGGATGTGGCAATTGCACTGCGGAAGTACTACAATTATGATGAATTCACCACACGCTATATCGACCGTAAGGATTATAGCTATGCAGAATGGGTGGAGCAGATCTACGAAGAAGTCGCTGCCGATCGTCCAGTCTGTTATGGCGGCCAGTCGTCGGGTGGCGGCCATGAGTTCGTTGTCGATGGCTTTGACACCGATGACTTCTTCCACATCAACTGGGGATGGGGTGGAAAGTCCAACGGATACTTCCGTCTGGCTCTGCTCGATCCCGCTGAGCAGGGCATCGGTGGCAGTAGTTCCGACGATGGCTTCCACTATGGCCAGGATGCCGTCATCGGTATTCAGCCCGGTAACGGCACCTATGAGGAGAGCCCTGAAGTCACAATGACTTCCGATGCGATTAGAATACAGAACGACATTGAGACCTTGACTCGTACGGGGAACGAGGACTTTGCGACCTTCATGGTCTCTGCTAGTTACTGGAATTATGTCAAAGATGAACAAACCTACTCCTTTGATTTTGGTTTTGCACTTTATAAAGACGGGGCTTTAGTACAGATGTTAGATGAGACCTATGTCGATGATTTACCGTATGGCTATGGTTGGAATGTGGGGGGTATCGATTTCCAAGTAACCTTCGGACAGGATTTGGCGGACGGAATCTATACGATAGCGCCCATCAGTAAGGAAAAGGGTACGACCACGTGGTATAAGAACTTCGGCTGGAACGAAGCCCATATCACGGCTATCGTCGATGGCGACAACCTGTATCTGGCAGCTCCGGTCAGTAAGGATGTCAATTTGACCGTTAATAGCGTGACCTTTGATCCGACCAGTTGTACTTTGGGAACCGAGGTGACGGCCACCGTCAACATCACCAACAGTGGTTCTGATGACTATGATGGCGACATCGACGTCCATGCAAGTGGCATTGGAGTCTTGGGTGGAGATATATTCAAGATTCCCAGCGGGCAAACCGTGGACTGCACCATAAAATTTGTTCCCACCCGATATACAGGAACATACAATATCCGTATTGTAGATGGTAAACGCTATCTTTCTGGTTATTATCAGTTGACGGTAAGTTCTGGTACTGTTACCGATAATGTTGACTTGGAGACCTCGGTAGCTGTCGAAAACCTAGAGGGAAACTCACTATCTGGGCGTAAGCTGAATGCCGTACTGACGATTACGAACAATTCTGCGTCAACGTATAGGGGAACATTCGAATGGGCAATCATTATGCCTTACCCTTATGACAATATCTATAATGCCTCTGAAATTATTGTGCCGGCAGGATCGTCGAAGCAGATGCATATCCGACTGTCTAATTTGGAGTATGGAGAGAATTACACGATTTCTACCATCTATGTAAAGAATGGCGGTTGGTCGGGATGGAAGACAGAGAAGCAGTTTACAGCAACGCCCGTTGTCACTGTGTACGACGTCAACGGTACGGCCCAGCAAATCGGACTTCCTGCCTCCTATACGGTACCGGAGAATGTGACGGCCATCGATGCCAGCTATGCTAACACGACGCTGACGCCCAACAGCAATCCTAACACGCTCTACTTCCTGGGTTATGGGGACGATACCGCAAACCTGACAGACAAGAACGTGATTATCGACGGTGTGGCTGACAACATCGCGCTGACCGATGGCTATAACTTCAAGTGCCCGTTCGACTTTACGGCTCATAACATCAGCTATAGCCGCGTCTTCACTACGGGCGCCAACCTGACTGGCGGATGGACGACCATCACCGTGCCGTTCGACGTGCAGACGGTGAAGGCCGATGGTGAGACTATCGACTGGTTCCACAAGGCCACTGACGTGGATAAGGACTTCTGGATGAAACGCTTTGCGAGTGACGAGCCGACAATGGTCTATTTCGACTATGCCGATGTGATGGAGGCCGGTAAGCCCTACATCATTGCCATCCCCGGTGATGCCTGGGGCTCACAGTATGACCTGACGGGTAAGACCATCTCCTTCGAGGCTACCGATGCTGAGGTCAGCGGCACCAGCCGTCCCAACGTGAATGGTGCTTCCTTCAACTTCCACGGAACGACGAGCAGGGCTGCCCACAGCAATATCTATGCCCTGAATGACAGTGGCGACCGCTTTGAGCTCACCACTGCCAGCAAGCAGATTGATGCCTTCCGTGGTTTCTTCGAGCCTATCACGTATGGTTCTCTGGCCCCGACGCTCATCATCAGACATGGTGACGGATCGACGACTGGCCTGAACGACTTGCGTGGTGTCACCACACGCGATGTCACCGACAACACGCTCTACCGTCTCGACGGTACAAAGGTTCGCAGCCTGCGGCCAACTGAGGATGGCAGCGTGACAAGCGGCCTGCCTAAGGGTGTCTATATCATGAACGGAAAGAAGATCATTAAATAAGCAGACGTTATGAAACAGAAATATATCAAACCCCATACAGACTTCGATGAGATTCCCGTCGAGCCTCTCATGCTTTATGCAAGCGGTGGACCGACTGACCCCGGTTTTGGCAGTCGCAGTGACAAGCGTGAACAGTTCCAGGAAGACGACTGGGACGACGCGGAGTGGTAATAAGCCCTCCAATGAATAGAAAAGGCAGCACGGATTTCCGTGCTGCCTTTTTTTATTCACATTTTCTTTTTTTCTGACTTATTATCTCGATTTCTTTTTATATCTTTGCAACTGACAATCAACATAATCGGCGTATGAGACACTATCAACTATTCTTAACTGTGGTCGTTTGTTTGACAACCAGGCTCTCTGCCAGTGCGCAACCCTTTGATTTTCAGAACACGAAGCTCAGCGACGAGAAGCGTGTCGATCTGTTTGTGAAGCATCTGACACTCGACGAGAAGATGATGTGGATGTCGCCCATGCTGGGCACACCACGCCTCGGCGTACCTGTCTATGGCTGCTACGAAGGTCTGCACGGTCTGGCCTTGGGCGGTCCGTCGCGTCATAATGGCGTGAAGACCGTCGATGGCAAGGAGGTGCCCAACGACCTGCCTACCACCATCTTCCCGCAGGCCTACGGCATGGGGGCGACGTGGGATCCGCAGCTCATTCAGCGTATTGGCGAGATAGAGGCTGAGGAGGTGCGCTGGTATGCCCAGGGCAACATCGCACGCCGTAAGGGTCTCGTAGTGTTTGCCCCTAATGCTGACCTGGCGCGCGATCCGCGTTGGGGACGTACCGAGGAGAGCTTTGGCGAGGATCCTTATCTGACGGCTCAGCTCTCGGTGGCGATGGTGAAGGGTCTGCAGGGCAACGACAAGCGCTACTGGAAGACGGCTGCCCTGATGAAGCACTTCCTGGCCAACAGCAATGAGGA
>CAZLPO010000173.1:0-3938 GCA_964561385.1 uncultured Prevotella sp. | reverse complement strand
CTTTTCATTCTTCACTCTTCATTCTTTATTCTTCATTAGCGTAGCGCCTATCTTCCCATCAGCACCAGCATGGCGTTGATGTCGCTTGGTGAGACGCCGGGAATTCTGCTTGCTTGCGCCAGTGTTTCGGGCTGAATCTTCATCAGCTTCTGCCTTGCTTCCGTTGAAATGGCGTTTAGGTTTTCATAATCGAAATGGCCCTTAATGCGGATGTTTTCCAGACGGTGCATCTTTTCGGCTACGAGTCTTTCGCGCTCGATGTACCCCTTATATTTGATGCGCACCTCGGCGGCTTCGCTGATTTCTTCGTGGCGATTCTTCGGACGATTCAGTATTTCCTTCAGTTCGGGGATGGCATCCTCGAGCTTTGCAAATGTCAGCTCCGGACGACTGATCAATTCTGTCAACTTGCAGCCATACTGGAGTGGGGTAGAGCCGAGCGCTTCCAGCGCGCCGTTAATGAGGCGCGGCTTGATGGCATAAGTGTTGCAGAAACTAATGATTTCTTCGAGGTGCTGTTTCTTCTCCATCCACCAGTCATAGCGGTCTCTCTTCACGATACCGAGTTCGTAGCCACGTTCCGTTAGTCGGGCATCGGCATCGTCCTGTCGCAACAGTATGCGGTATTCTGCGCGTGAGGTGAACATACGGTAGGGTTCGTCGACACCCTTCGTCACCAAGTCATCTATGAGTACGCCAATATACGCCTCATCACGTGCCAGCATCAACGTCTTTTTTGTTGCGATTCCATCGCAACCTGCTGTCCCCGCCTTGAGTGCCGCGTTGATGCCTGCCAGCGTTCCCTGTCCGCCGGCTTCCTCGTAGCCTGTCGTGCCGTTCACCTGTCCTGCCATAAACAGACCACCGATTATTTTCGATTCCAACGCATGATTCAGTTGGGTGGGGTCGAAGAAATCGTACTCGATGGCATAGCCCGGACGATAGACCCTTACGTCTCTCAGCGCCGGTATGTGTTTCAATGCGGCTATCTGCACATCCATCGGCAGACTTGAAGAGAAGCCATTCAGGTACATCTCGTTGGTGTCTGTTCCCTCCGGTTCCAGGAACAGTAGGTGCTGTTCGCGATCGGGGAAGGTGACGAGCTTCGTCTCTATCGACGGACAGTAGCGCGGTCCTATCGACTGTATCTGTCCGTTGTAGAGTGGGGAGTCAGCCAGTCCTGAGCGCAGCGTCTCGTGTACTTCGGGGTTGGTGTAGCATTCCCAGCATGGCAGCTGCGGTAGGGGAAATAGACTGTGAGTCTCAGACGACCCAGAAGTCCCATAGATCCCATAGGTCCCATGGGACTCATGGGGCTTGTTGAAGTACGAAAACCGGTGGAAGTCATTCTCACCGTCCTGGCGGTTCATGTCCTCGAAGTGTACGCTCCGCTTGTCGATGCGTACAGGTGTGCCCGTCTTCATGCGGGCTGCGCGGATACCGTGCTGCGTGATGCTCTCTGTCAAGCGCTCGGCAGCGGGTTCGGCTATGCGTCCGCCCTTCACCATCCGGCGGCCGATGTGCATCAGACCATTCAGGAACGTGCCGGCCGTCAGTACCACACAGGGGGCGTGGAACTCAGCCCCCCAGATGGTCTTGACGCCTGTCACCCGTTTCGTTTGTTGCTGTGCCACAGCGACCGTCTCAACCAGCAGCTCCTCCACCTGGTCCTGCCAGATATCCAAATTCTCGGTTTCATCGAGCACCTTCCGCCATTGCCAGATAAACTTCCCGCGGTCGCACTGGGCACGTGGACTCCACACGGCTGGTCCCTTAGAGCGGTTCAGCATACGGAACTGTATGGCTGTGGCGTCTGTCACCAGTGCCATCTGACCGCCCAAGGCGTCGATCTCGCGTACGATCTGTCCCTTGGCGATGCCGCCGATGGCGGGATTGCACGACATCTGCGCAATCTTGTTCATGTCCATCGTGATGAGTAGCGTCCGTGCACCCATGTTGGCAGAGGCGGTAGCCGCCTCGCACCCTGCGTGTCCGCCGCCGATGACAATCACATCATAAGTCTTGTTCATGCGTTCTTTTGCTATTTTGCTTGCAAAAATACAAAAAGTTTCTGAAACCAAGGCGCATTCCAAAAATAATGTGTAAATTTGCAACCATGATTGAACGGATTACGAGTACGCAGAATCCCAAGGTGAAGCATCTGGTGCTTCTGCAGCAGAAGTCTTCTGAGCGGCGGAAGGCCGGACTCTTCGTTGTTGAGGGACGCCGTGAACTGATGCATTGCCTGAAGGCGGGCTACGAGGTGCAGACGGTTTTCTGCTGTCCTGAGGTTGAGACGGCCACCGAGCCGATGCCACCGTTGCCTGACGCGGTCCGGCTGTTTGAGATTTCGCAGGAAGTTTATCAGAAAGTGGCCTATCGCGGCTCGACGGAGGGTGTCGTCGCTGTGGTGAGAAGTCGACAGCTTACGCTCGACGACCTGCAGCTGGGTGACCAGCCGCTCCTTGTCGTCGTTGAGAGCGTGGAGAAACCAGGCAACCTGGGCGCTATCCTGCGCTCGGCCGATGCGGCAGGTGTCGATGCCGTCATTGTCTGCGATCCACTGACCGACCTCTACAATCCCAACCTTATCCGCTCGTCGGTAGGCGGCTTCTTCTCTGTGCCTTGCGTGGCCTGTACTTCCGAGTCGTGCATCACCTTCCTGAAGCAGCGGGGCATCCAGATACTGACGGCACAGTTACAAGACTCCCACCTCTACTACGATACGGACATGCGCCGTGCGACGGCCATCGTCATGGGGACCGAGGCAACGGGACTCACCGACCAGTGGCGACAGGCTGCCGATGCGCACATCCGGATACCCATGCTGGGACGTGTCGACTCACTCAACGTCTCCGTCTCGGCCGCCATCCTGATGTATGAAGCCGTTAGACAACGGACGTAAGAGTAGCGTCCGCAATCTTCTTTCTTCTCCTGCCGACTCCTTATACTTTGTATAAATTATGCATTTTTTCTTCGCAAACGTTTGCGAATATCATTATTTTTTGTTAATTTTGTACCCTCAACGTGTGTGCACGTACCTACTATGAAGTATTCAACAATTCATAAATAATTTAATTTCAACAACTTATGTGGTTAATCAATTCATCAATTGGTAGAAAAGTTGTAATGTCCGTAACGGGTGTTGCGCTCATTCTGTTCCTGACCTTTCATGGTTGCATGAACGTGGTGGCGCTCTTCTCCGGAGAGGCTTACAACATGATTTGCGAATTCCTGGGTGCCAACTGGTATGCTGTTGTGGCTACACTTGGTTTGGCTGCCCTGGCAGTGATTCACATCGTCTACGCCTTCATCCTGACTGCGCAGAACCGTACAGCTCGTGGCGACAACCGCTACGAGGTGGCTACAACGGTGAATGCCGGTAAGGTGGAGTGGGCGTCGAAGAACATGCTGGTGCTGGGTATCATCATCTGCTTGGGTCTGCTGCTGCACCTCTGGAACTTCTGGTACAACATGATGTTCGCAGAACTTATCGGCGCTACGCCAGTCATCAGTCCCACCGACGGCTTTGAGTGGATCAAGGTGACATTTGCCAACCCTGTGTTTGCAGTGCTCTACATCATCTGGCTGGTGGCTCTCTGGTTCCACCTCTCTCACGGTTTCTGGTCAGCCATGCAGACCTTCGGCTGGAGCGGTAAGATCTGGCTGAAGCGCTGGATGTGCATCGGTAACATCTACGTGACCCTGCTCGTTCTCTGCTTCATCGTGGTGGTACTGGCCTTCTGGTTCGGTTGCGCGCCTTCACTCTGCTGTGACGGTGCTGCGGCTGACTGCTGCAAAGAGGCTGCTGCAGCTTGCTGCAAGTAATGTTCAGTTTGTTGCTGTGCACAGCAACTCCTTAAAACTTAAAAAACAAAAAGACTATGGCAAAAGTAATTGATTCTAAGATTCCTGCAGGACCAGTGCCTGAGAAATGG
>CAZLPO010000172.1:0-3939 GCA_964561385.1 uncultured Prevotella sp. | reverse complement strand
TCACCATGCCCGACTTCCTGAAGTTCCGCTACACCCAGCGCACGGGTTCATGGCTGAGCATCATCACGCTCGTAGCCTACATTCTGACAAAGGTGTCGGTAACAGCCTTCACGGGTGGTATCTTCTTTGAGTATCTCATCGGTCTGCCCTTCTGGTGGGGTGCCCTCGGCCTCATTGCCGTTACAGCCATCTTCACCGTGTTCGGCGGTATGAAGGGTGTAATGACCATGTCGGCCATCCAGACACCTATTCTTATTATAGGTGCATTCCTGGTGCTCTTCCTCGGTCTGTCTACACTTGGTGGCGGCAGCATCGTTCAGGGCTGGGAGAACATGATGGCTTTCTGTAGCACGCTTCACGACGGCTACGGAACGACTCACATGTTCCACTGGGCCGAAATCAACGCATCGGGCAATCCCGACCCCCTCTATCATGAGTATCCCGGTTTCGTGGTGTTCATTGGTGCCTCTATCATCGGCTTCTGGTATTGGTGTACTGACCAGCACATCGTTCAGCGTGTACTTGGTCAGCAGAAGGGCGAGAGCAACGTGGAGGTCATGAAGCGTGCCCGTCGTGGCACCATCGCCGCTGGTTATTTCAAGCTTCTTCCCGTATTCATGTTCCTGATTCCCGGTATGGTGGCTATGGCTCTGGCCAATGGTGGCTTTGGCGACTTCGGCATCCAGATGGATATTAACAACCAGCACGACACCGACGGTGCTTTCGCCATGATGGTGAAGAGCATCCTGCCTGCTGGTATCAAGGGCTTTGTGACCATTGGTTTCATCTGCGCACTCGTAACCTCTCTGGCAGCCTTCTTCAACAGCTGCGCTACGCTGTTTACTGAGGACTTCTACAAGCCCATGAAGAAGGGCCTGAGCGAAGCTCACTACGTGCTCGTTGGCCGTATCGCTACCGTCGTGGTCGTCATCCTCGGCCTGCTCTGGCTTCCTGTCATGATGGGTATGGGCAACCTCTACAGCTATCTGCAGGGCATCCAGTCGCTCCTGGCTCCGGCTATGGTGGCTGTATTCACCTTAGGTATACTCTCCAAGAAGATTACGCCGAAGGCCGGTGAATGGGGCCTCATCGGTGGTTTCCTCATCGGTATGCTGCGATTAGTCACAAATGTCATCACCGATACGGGTTCAGCTCAAATGGATGGTGCCTTCTGGAATGCCACCGCTTGGTTCTGGCAGACCAACTGGCTCATCTTCGAGTGCTGGCTCCTGGTGTTCATTGTGCTGTTGATGGTGTGTGTGTCGTTCTTTACTCCAGCTCCCACAGCCGAGCAAAAGGATGCCATCACCTTTACAGCTGACTATCGCAAGCAGATTGCCCAAAGCTGGAATGTATGGGACATCGTGGGAACACTCGGTGTCTTATTCCTCTGTGGTTGCTTCTACTGGTACTTCTTCTAAGAATAGAAAATGACCTACTATAGCCAACACGCGAAAGTCTGGGTTTCGGTCGACTGCATCATCTTCGGCTTCGACGAGAGTAAGCTGAAAGTACTGATAGGCCGCCGTCAGATGGATCCCGGTCGTGGCGAATGGAGCCTCTACGGAGGCTTCGTCGCCGCGAACGAGAGCATTGACGACTGTGCGACACGAACACTCTACGAGCTCACCGGACTTCGTAATATCTACATGCGTCAGGTAGGTGCCTTCGGACAGGTAGACCGCGATCCTGGTGAACGCGTCATCTCTATTGCCTACTACGCACTTATCAACGTCAAGGACTACGAAGAAAAGCAACTGACTGAGCACGGTCTGGAATGGGTGGACATCAATGCCCTGCCCCAGCTCTACTCCGACCATAACAAGATGGTCAGTAAGGCTCTGAAACTGATGCGCCAGAAGCTACGCACGGAGCCAGTAGGATTCAGACTGCTCCCCTCGCTCTTTACGCTGACGCAGCTGCAACGGCTTTACGAAGCAGTCATCGGCGAGGAATTAGACAAACGTAACTTCCGCAAGCGCATCAAGGAAATGGACTTCATCGAGAAGACAGAACTCATTGACAAGACCAGTTCCAAGCGCGGTGCCTCTCTCTACCGTTTCAACAAACGGACCTATAACGAGGATCCCAGTTTCAAGTTATAGTCATTCAAATCTCTGTGTAACAACTATAATCACTAAAGAATATGTTAGAAGAACTGAAAGAGAAAGTATTCAAGGCCAATCTTGACCTCGTCAAGCATAACCTTGTTATCTTCACTTGGGGAAACGTCTCTGGTATTGACCGTGAGAAAGGTTTGGTCGTCATCAAGCCTTCTGGTGTGGACTACGACGTCATGAAAGCCAGCGACATGGTGGTGGTTGACCTTGACGGCAATGTTGTTGAGGGCGACCTGAACCCGTCAAGTGACACACCGACACACCTTATATTATATAAGGCCTTCCCTGAGCTGGGCGGTATCGTACATACCCACTCCACTTATGCCACAGCCTGGGCACAAGCTGGCAGGGATATCCCCAACATTGGAACGACACACGCAGACTACTTCCACGATGCCATTCCCTGCACGGACGACATGACCGCTGACCAGATGGCTGAATACGAGAAGGAGACGGGTGTCGTCATTGTTCACCGTATCGAGGCTGGCGGCATCAATCCCGTCCATACACCTGGTGTGCTCGTGAAGAACCATGGTCCTTTCTCATGGGGCAAGAATCCGGATAATGCTGTCTACAATGCCGTCGTCATGGAGCAAGTAGCCAAGATGGCCTTCGTGGCCTACAGCGTCAATCCCAACCTGACAATGAATCCGCTGCTCATTGAGAAGCATTTTTCGCGTAAGCACGGCCCGAACGCCTATTACGGACAGAAAGGACAACAACATTAATCAATAACTAAAAACATATAAAACGACTATGAAAGCTTTTGAAAACTATGAGATTTGGTGGGTGACCGGTGCTCAGCTCCTGTACGGAGGCGATGCTGTGGTTGCAGTTGACGGACACTCTAAGGAGATGGTTGACGGTCTGAACAAGAGCGGCAACATCCCCGTGAAGATTGTATATAAAGGTACGGCGAACAGTTCGAAGGAGGTGGAGCAGGTGATGCTCGCCGCCAACAACGACGAGAAGTGCGTGGGTATCATCACCTGGATGCACACCTTCTCGCCCGCCAAGATGTGGATCAAGGGTCTGCAGCAATTACAAAAACCCCTACTCCACTTCCACACCCAGTACAACGCCGAGATTCCCTGGGCCGACATCGACATGGACTTCATGAACCTGAACCAGAGCGCCCACGGCGACATTGAGTTCGGACACATCTGCACCCGTATGCGCGTGGCCCGCAAGGTGGTCTGCGGCTACTGGAAGGACGAGAAGGCTCAGAAGCAGATTGCCGTCTGGGCCCGCGTGGCTGCTGGTGTGGCTGACGCTCACAACGTACGCTGTCTGATGTTCGGCATGAACATGAACAACGTGGCCGTGACCGACGGCGACCGTGTGGAGTTTGAGCAGCGTCTGGGCTATCATGTGGACTACTATCCCGTCAGCTCGCTCATGGACTATTTCAAGAAGGTGACCGACGCTGAGGCCGACGCCCTTGTGGAGGAGTACAAGAAGCTCTACACCATCAAGATCGACGAGTCGGGCGAAGAGGTCTATTGGGAGAAGGTGAAGAATGCCGCCAAGGCCGAGATTGCCCTGCGCCGCGTACTGAAGGACGAGGGCGCTACCGCCTTCACCACCAACTTCGACGATCTGGGTGATGCCGATATCGACGACCCGAACTTCTGCGGCTTCGACCAGATTCCCGGTCTGGCTTCGCAGCGCCTGATGCAGGAGGGCTACGGCTTCGGTGCCGAGGGTGACTGGAAGACGGCCTGCCTCTATCGCACCCTTTGGGTCATCTCGCAGGGACTGCCCACCGGCTGCTCGTTCCTCGAGGACTACACGCTGAACTTCGCCGGCGACCGCTCGT
>CAZLPO010000171.1:0-3946 GCA_964561385.1 uncultured Prevotella sp. | reverse complement strand
ACGGCGTGCCCATCCACGAGTATGCCCCGATGAAGATCAAGATGGCGCTGACGGGCAACGGCAATGCCTCGAAGGAACAGGTGGCCGGCATGCTGCAACGTATGCTAAAACTGCGTCAAGAGGATATGTCGCAGTTCATGGATGCCACCGATGCGCTGGCAGCCGCCTACTGCCACTACATGCAGATGGGGCGCCCCGAGAGCGACGTCAAATACCGCGGATGGAAAGACTTCGTGACGAAACACAAGGACAAGGTGAAAGGACTATGAAGATAACAGCAATATATGGCCCCAACGGCTGTGGCAAGACGCAGTATATTGAAAAGATGCGGCGACAGATGGCCAGCGACACCGTGCGCTACGTTGCCTTCCGCGACTCTTACGGTGTTGGCACCGACCAGGCTTACTACCTGCAACTGCGCTGGAACCAACACGACATTGATGCCGAGACGCCTACAGCAGCACAGCTTCTGGAAAAGGCCTTCCAGCAGACGGGTGAGGACACCCCTGAGCGTCGACGCTGGCAACAGGAACTCTACCAGCTCTTTGGACTCGAGCAGCTGATGGACAAATACATCATCACGCTGTCGAGCGGCGAGCTTCGCAAGTTCCAACTGGCACGCACGCTGCTGGCACAACCCCGTACGCTCATCATCGACAACCCCTTCATCGGCCTTGATGCCGAGACACGCGACCAGCTGCGCACGCTACTGAAAGAACTGGGCACCACCCACGACCTGCACATCTACATCGTCGTAGCACGCCGCAAAGATATTCCCGACTACGTCACCGACATCGTCGACCTGAGTCAGGAGGCAGAAGTGCCCGAAGTTATCAGTTTCCACAACGTCACCGTCAGCTATGGTGACCGCACCATCCTAAAGGACCTCGACTGGACCGTCAGACGGGGCGAGCACTGGGCATTGTCAGGACAGAACGGTGCCGGCAAGTCAACGCTGCTGTCGCTGGTCTGTGCCGACAACCCACAACGCTACGCCTGCGACATACGCCTGTTCGGACATCGTCAGGGCGATGCCGGCGTCAGCATCTGGGACATCAAGCGCCGTATAGGCTATGTGTCGCCCGAGATGCACCGCAGCTATCATCGCGACCTGCCTGCGCTGCACGTCGTGGCCAGCGGCCTGAAGGACACCGTAGGTCTCTACGTGCGGCCGACGGCCGACGAGCGCCAGCAGTGCCTGTGGTGGATGCGCCTGTTCGGCGTCGACCACCTGGCTGACCGCTCGTTCCTGAAGATGTCGAGTGGCGAGCAGCGTCTGGTACTTGTGGCCCGCGCCTTCGTCAAAGACCCGGACCTGCTGATTCTCGACGAGCCGCTACACGGACTCGACGACCGCGGGCGCCAACTGGTGCTCAGTCTCATCGAGGCCTTCTGCAGCCGTCCTGACAAGACACTTATCTTCGTCAGCCACTACCGCGAGGAGTGGCCGTCGTGTATTGATCATGAATTGGTACTCAAGCGTCAGACAAACGACTGACCACCCTACTTCATATACTCGTAGTAGTACCAATAGGAACCGAAATACTCCTCCAGCACCTTCACCTTGCGTTCGTTGAAGTCGGCATACTGTCTCTCCAGCTCCTGAAGGTCGGCATAGTCTTCCTCCGTCACCGGATGATGGCTGACGACGACAGGATTGGAACGAAGATGGGTATAGAGCGTCAGCGCCTCACGGTAGTGACGGGGCAAGGGCAGACTGTCGGCCACCTCGTAATAGCGGGTAATCGTATGGGCGAAGGCATCGAGGTTGCGGTCGATGAGCTGTCCACAGAGCACATAGTCGCCCACAGCCGCCGTAGCCTTTCCGCTACGCTCCAGAGCCGTCAGGTAGGAACGCGTGTCCATTGACTGCCGAGGGATAGCGCCGAGATGACGATAGATGCTGTCCTGAGGATAGCGCAGCGTCCGGCTGCTGCCCAGAGGCACGAGGTCGGCACCTCGCCCAGCGACAGGATAGCTGAAGAGACTCTCGCCAAGCTGCCCCTTTTTCGAGAGCGCATAGGCACGCAGCATCGTCAGGCTGGCATCGGTCTCCAAAGAGCGGTTGCCCGTCCGCAGTGCATCGTCAATACGGTTGTCCAGCAAGCAGCTCTCCATGCGAGCCCTGTAGTGGAACACGGCATCGGTGTTGGACATTGCACCCACAACCGCCATCATCACCGCCAACACGAGCATGTTGCCCCAGAGACTGCGGACGATGCGACGACGCATGCCCGACTCAAGACGCTGGTAGCCACGGACCATCCAAACGACACCACACCACAGAAGCATCAGCAGCGCAAACCACCACCACGCCCCATGCTGCCCCTGTGCGGGCACATAACCAATGGCACCCAGCAACAACATCGAAGGGACATAGGTTAGAGCGTGCATGCGGTTGCGAAGACGCACAACAGCACTGACGCCTATCTGCAGGAACCACAATACCAGCGTGATAAGCAAGGCACCCACCAGACGGTCGTAATGGGTCTGGCCACTACTCAGCACATGCTGGGCAACAGCCAGGACATCACTCTGGAAGAAATAGAGCCAGAGAAAGGTAAACGTCAGAAACACGATAGCGGACACCGTCCTGATGACAATGCCGCTATCGTCTTTTCTCATATGATAGGATCTCATCACTTCAATCCTTCACTCTTTCAATTCTTCTTGAGAACCACAGCAGAACGAGCCGGAATATAGAGCTTCAGCCATTCTTTCTTGTCGTTCACATAAAGCGGGTCGTAGTTGGTGACGTGCGTGACGCTGTCGTCAGCAAAGCCATTGCCGCCAAACTCCTTCGCATCGGTATTGAGCACCACATCGTACGAGCCTGTGGGGACGAGGAAACCGTAGTCGGTGTAGCTGCGCGTGGGCGAGAAGTTGAACACGAAGACGAGGTCGCCACGCATGTAGCACAGTACCTGATCGCCGTCATCGTGCCATATCTCGACGACAGGCGTGTCCTGGAAGTTACGCACTGACTTGATGACCTTCAGCATCTCGCGGTCGAAGTCACCCAGCCAGTGGTAGCACAGGTCCTTGTTGTCGACGAGGTTCCACTGGCGGCGTGCGTACTTGTAGGACCAGCCGTTACCCTCACGCGGGAAGTCAATCCACTCGGGATGACCGAACTCGTTACCCATGAAGTTAAGGTAACCACCATTGATGGCACCTGCCGTCACCAGGCGAATCATCTTGTGCAGGGCGATGCCGCGCTGCGCAAGGTCGTTGACATCCTTCTTGGCAAAGTGCCAGTACATATCGGCGTCAATCAGACGGAAGATGATGGTCTTGTCGCCCACCAGCGCCTGATCGTGCGACTCACAATAGGAGATGGTCTTCTCGTCGGGACGACGGTTCTTGACCTCCCAGAAGATGGAGCAGACATTGATGTCCTCGTCGCGCACCTCCTTGATGGTCTTGATCCAATAGTCAGGGATATTCATCGCCATACGGTAGTCGAAACCGTAGCCGCCGTCCTCGAACTTAGCAGCCAGACCGGGCATACCTGAAACCTCCTCAGCAATGGTGATGGCCTGCGGATTGACCTCATGGATGAGGCAGTTAGCCAGTGTCAGGTAGCAGATAGCGTTGTCGTCCTCGTGACCATTAAAGTAATCACCATAGCTACCGAAAGCCTCACCAAGACCGTGCGAGTAGTACAGCATCGAGGTAACACCATCGAAGCGGAAGCCGTCGAAGTGGAATTCCTCGAGCCAGTACTTACAGTTAGAAAGCAGGAAGTGGAGCACGTCATCCTTGCCATAGTCGAAGCAGAGCGAATCCCATGCCGGATGCTCATGACGGTCGCCGGGATAGAAGAACTGGTTGGGGTCGCCGGCCAGATTGCCCAGACCTTCGACCTCGTTCTTTACCGCGTGCGAGTGGACGATATCCATGATGACAGCGATACCCAGGCGGTGGGCCTCATCGATAAGGGCTT
>CAZLPO010000170.1:0-3966 GCA_964561385.1 uncultured Prevotella sp. | reverse complement strand
ACCTACTGGCTCCACTTCGCCGTCAGACCAACAGGGAATCGTAGAAAAGTGCGATTGATTCAGACGTAAGGTGACCACAAGAGCGTCATTCCCAGTCATCGGTTCTGAATGGGAACAGTGGGAGTCCACCCTGATTGGCCAGATTGCCCAACAGCCAGTTGCGGAAACAATAGCGCACGGCAACGGGGGCCTTGACCTTGTCGCTCTTGACGACGATGCACTCATCCCAATAGGCACCGCCGGGCCGCCAGAAGTGCTCGGCGGTGGCTGGATGGAACACGCGGTCGGCACCAGCGACCTCAAACCCTTCGATGCCGGTATAGCGGCTGACGCCGCCATACTCGTTGTTCAGGTGAATGAGCACGCTGTCGTTCCTGATGAGCATATCCTTATACGACGGGCTCTCGCAGACGATGCTTTCCATGCCGTAGGTCTTGTTGAGTGCCAGGAAGGCCAGACGCTCGCCCACCTTCTGCTTCTGGGCAGGGTGAATCTGTGTGCCCTCATAGGGATAGACGGCATCGTTGGTACAGACGAGTCCGCTGTTGGGAATGATCTGTGAAGCACGGTACTGCTGTTCCTGCAACAGTGCGTTCCACGTGCCATGGGCATCGCCGCTCTCGAAGGGGGCTATCTGTACGAAGTAGAATGGTATCTCGCCCAGTGCGAACTGCTGGCGCCATTGCTCCACCAACAGTTTCAGGCGCTCTGAATACTGGTTGCCAGGATCGCCGACATTGGAGCAGCCCTGATAGAACAGGATGCCCTTGACGGTATAGTTCAAGATGGGGTTGAACGTGCCGTTGCCCCACACGAGTGCCCGATGGTAGTCCCACGCCTTCTTGAAGTTGACGATGCCCATCGTGTCAGTAGGCTCCTGGGTGTACTTCTCCAGGTTCTCCTTCGTCAGCCAGCTCTCGACACGCGAGCCGCCCTTGTTGGCCTCGATGAGTCCGACGGGGATGTCGAGGGCCTGGTTGACCTGTTTGGCAAAGAAGTAGCCTGTGGCAGAGAACTCGCCAACGGTGGCTGGCGAACACAGGCGCCACTCGGTGTCGGCATCGTCCTGTGGTGTCATGCGCATGATGCTGGGAATCTTGGCCGAGCGTACCTGATGACTGCCGGCAGCATGAATCACCTCTTGGTTGTAGTTCAGCACAGGGCAGCCGCCAAAGCCCTTGACGGGCATCTCCATATTGGACTGACCGGCGCAGACCCATACCTCGCCTGCAAGTACATTGTTAATGGTCACCTGGCCGTCGCCATCGTCGAAGGTGATGCTCAAGGGCTTGTAGGACGCCTGGGGTGACTTCACGGTCAGTAGCCAGCGTCCCTCCTTGTCGGCCTTGGCCTCTGCCCGCTGGTCTGACCACGACGTTGTAGCGGTCACGGTTTTACCGGCTTTCGTCCAGCCCCATAGGCGCACGTCCGTCTGTTGCTGAATCACCATATTGTCGCTGACCAAGTGCGGCAGGCGCACTTTTGCCTGTCCTGCTGCGGCAACTGCCGTCAGCATGGAAAGAATGAAAAACAGTTTCAGTTTCATCATAGTAATACTTGGTTTCCGCTATTTGTGTAAGTGCAAAGATAGTCTTTTTCCTGGAATGCGCAAAATATATGGGTGGTTTTTTTGTTTATTTGCACGCTTATTCGTAACTTTGCGCTCTATACTAAAACAATTGAACGATGCAGGGGTTTAACAAGGGATTTCTCTATTTCATCTGTGCGGTGTCGGCCATGGGCGGTCTGCTCTTCGGCTACGACTGGGTGGTGATTGGCGGTGCAAAGCCGTTCTATGAGTTGTACTTCGGCATCAGCGACTCGCCGCTGATGCAGGGTGTGGCGATGACCACGGCCCTGGTGGGTTGTCTGATGGGAGCGATGGTGGCCGGCGGTGCTGCCGACAGGTATGGCCGCAAGCCGCTGCTGATGCTTTCGGCGGTGCTGTTCACGGTGTCGGCCGTCGGCACTGGACTGTTCAACGACTTCACCCTGTTTAATGTAGCCCGTTTCGTGGGTGGTGTAGGCATCGGTGTTGCCTCTGCCCTCGCTCCGATGTATATTGCTGAGGTGAGTCCTGCTGAGATCCGCGGACGCATGGTCAGTCTGAACCAGATGACCATCGTGCTGGGCATCCTGGCGGCGCAAATAGTGAATATGCTGCTGGCCCGCGACACCGCCGTGGCTGAGAACATGGCGTGGGACGTGGCGTGGGGCTGGCGCTGGATGTTCTGGGCCGAGACGCTGCCTGCGGCGCTGTTCCTCGTGATGAGTTTCTTCATTCCTGAGAGTCCGGTGTTCCTGAAGTTGAAAGCTGCGACAGAGTCGCAGCCTACGGGAAAAGAGGCAGGACTGAAGGAACTGATGGAGAGCAAGTATAGCAGGGTGCTGCTGTTGGGACTGATTATTGCGGTGTTCCAGCAGTGGTGTGGCACGAACGTCATCTTCAACTACGCGCAGGAGATTTTCGTCGGAGCAGGCTTCGATGTGGATGGTATGTTCATCAATATCGTGATCACAGGCATTGCCAACGTGGTGTTCACGTTTGTGGCCCTCTATACCATTGAGAAGTGGGGCCGCAGGACACTGATGCTCATCGGTGCGGGCGGACTGGGACTCATCTATCTGACGCTGGGCACCTGCTACTTCCTGCAGATGACAGGCGTGATGATGGTGGTCCTCGTGGTGGCAGCCATCTCGGTCTATGCCATGACGCTGGGACCTGTCACCTGGACGCTGCTGGCCGAGATATTCCCCAACCGTGTGCGTGGCATCGCCATGGCCACGTGTACCTTTGCCCTGTGGGTGGGCTGTTGCACGCTGACCTTCTCGTTCCCCTCGATGAACGCAGCCCTGGGCAGCAGCGGCACGTTCTGGATCTATAGTGCCATCTGCTGCTGTGCCTTTGTGTACCTGCTGCGCAATTGTCCTGAGACGAAGGGAAAGAGCTTGGAGGAGCTGGAAAAAGAACTGACATATTAATAACTTAACTGGGGCAATGAACATTTGTTCAGACCCCCAACCCCCTAACTTAGGGGGCTTAGAAAAAAAATGGTAAAAGCTTGGAGAGAACTGGTGACGATTCCGACCTACGAGGTGGGAAAGCCTGAGAAGAACCCGATGTTCCTGGAAAAGAGAGTCTATCAGGGCTCGAGCGGTGTGGTCTATCCCTATCCCGTCATCGAGACGATGAGCGACGAGAAGGTGGATAAAGAGTACAAGGCCGTTTATATTGAGAACGAGTACATCAAGGTGATGATTCTGCCTGAGCTGGGCGGACGTGTGCAGATGGCCTACGACAAGATAAAGCAGCGCCACTTTGTGTATTACAACCATGTGATTAAGCCCGCATTGGTAGGCTTGACGGGGCCCTGGATCAGCGGCGGCATCGAGTTCAACTGGCCCCAGCACCACCGTCCCTCAACCTATCTGCCCGTAGATTGCACCATCGTTGAGAACGAGGATGGCTCAGTCACCGTATGGGTCAACGAGATGGAGCGTATGTTCCACCAGAAGGGTATGGCTGGCTTCACCCTGCGTCCTGGCTGCGCCTATCTCGAGATTCAGGGTCGCGTGAGCAATCGCACCCATCTGCCTCAGACCTTCCTGTGGTGGGCCAATCCGGCCGTTGAGGTGAACGATGCCTACCAGAGCGTCTTTCCGCCTGACATCAATGCCGTGTTCGATCATGGCAAGCGTGCCGTCTCGTCGTTCCCCATCGCTACGGGCACCTATTATAAGATGGACTATTCGGCAGGTGTGGACATCTCGAACTACAAGAACATCTTTGTGCCCACCAGCTATATGGGTGTGAACTCACGTTACGACTTCGAGGGCGGCTACGAGAACGACACCCAGGCCGGTATGCTGCATGTGGCCAGTCACCACTTCTCGCCAGGCAAGAAGCAATGGACGTGGGGCAATGGCGACTTCGGGCGCGCCTGGGACCGCAACCTGACCGACGAG
>CAZLPO010000169.1:1889-3982 GCA_964561385.1 uncultured Prevotella sp. | reverse complement strand
CCGAGGAACAGCATGAAGTTGGCACCCGGCAGGTGGGTCAGCTTAAAGAGCGTACCCAGGATCACGATTGATGCACCCCAGCTGTAGGCGTAGTTCATGAACGTCTGACCAGGGACACTATCCAACCACTTCTGCAGTCGGTAGATGATATTGAACTTACTATACTTTGTCATCTTTTGCTTTAAGATTTGAGGTTCGAGATTTGAGACTTACACCCTGTCACTTTTTCTTCTTATTACTGGTCTGACGGGCCTTCTCGCTGACCGTATTGGCCAGAGAACGTACACAGCGGAAACCTATGAACGAGCGGGGCTGGTTCTGGAACTCGCTGCTGCGCCAGGCCGAACGGATATAGCTCTCGGGGTCTTTCCACGAGCCGCCGCGCACCGACTTCTTCTTCAGCCGATAGGGGTCTTCCTTCGCAGCATTGTACTTCAACTGCGGGTTCACGTCGTTCATGGCATCGACGCCGGCCTCGGTGAAGATAGTCGAGGTCCACTCGGCCACGTTGCCTGCCATGTCGAACAGACCGTTGGAGTTGGCGCTGTAGATACCCACCTTCGAGGTAATCAGGTTGCCGTCCTTGGTGTAGTTACCGTCGTCGGGCTTGAAGTTGGCAAAGAAACAGCCCTTGCCCGAAGCCACCTCCTCTTTCTCCCAGGGGAACTCCGTACCGTCCTTGCCGCGGGCGGCATACTCCCACTCTGCCTCCGTCGGCAGACGGTAGCGCTGCACATAGCGGGCGGCAGGGCCGAGACCTTTCAGCAGGTATTCCGTACGCCAGGCGCAGAAGGCGTTGGCCTGCTCCCACGTTACACCCACCACAGGATAGTCGTTGTAGGCGGGGTTCGAGAAGTAGTTGCGCATATAGACCTCGTTGTCGGCGTTGGGGAAGTCGTTCACCCAGCACGTCGTGTCGGGGTAGATATTGATGATATACGTATTCAGGAAGTCCCAGGGACCAGAGAGCTCGCGGTTGATGGTCTCGCGCACAATCTTTCCCTCATCGTTGATGTAGGCAGTGTCCTTCGATATCCACACCTTCTCGTTGGGATCGACGGCAACATCGGTATTCAGGTTGCGCTCCTCGGGGTTCAGACGGTTGCGGCGCAGGGCGGCCGTCGTGTAGTCGTACACCTCGTAGCGGTAGTTCATCTGCGATGCATCCAGCATCTTCTCGCCCGTCACGGGATTGATGACGTACAGGCTCTCGATGGCACGCAGCTCATCCTCGTTGGGCTTGCGCGGCAGCGACTTCTTCCAGTTCAGGTGCGGCGGCACGGGATCACCATTCTTATCTTCTTCAATCTTGTACGACTCGTCACCGCCGTAGTTCGGGTCGGCCAGACGCTCACGCAGGATGGAGTCGCGCACGTAGTGGACAAACTGCTTGTACTCCGAGTTCGTAATCTCCGTGTCGTCCATCCAGAAGCCGTCGACAGAGATGTCACGTACCGGCGTCTGCTTGCCCCACAGCGAGTCCTGGTTCTCAATACCCATGCGCAGGTGTCCACGCTTGATGAGTACCATACCATAAGGAGCGGGCTCCGAGAAAGCCTTGCCTCCCGAGCCGGTCACCTCACCACCCTGCTGCGATGCCAGCTTGCTGCCGAAACAACTCGTCAGCAGCAACAGCGCAGCAGCGCAAAGTCCTATTGTCAGTCTTTTCATATCTCAAAAACTATTATCAATTGTCACTTTTCTCTTTGGGGCAACGCCTGCTACAAGATTCTTACGCTCTGATGCCGGTTGCGGCCTTTCTTGTAGAGATTCAGCTCCGTCTGGTAGCCGACGAACAGCTCGTGGCTGCCGTTTCCTACATTGATAGCCTTCGTGTAGGCCTCGTAGCTATAGCCCAGCGTGACGCCGTGGAACTTGCCACCTAGGAGCAGCGTCACCGAGTTCGCCGGACTGTAGGACAAACCTGCATACATCATCTTCTCTTCATGTGTATAGCGCAGGCGCCCCGTCACCTGTCCCTTGTAGGCCACGCCGTCGCTGAGGCCGAAGACAGAGGTGTGTATGGTTAAAAACGGATTTCTCAGTTTAATATTGTATCCGCCGGTAAAATAATATACCGGAGACAGCACCAG
>CAZLPO010000169.1:0-1789 GCA_964561385.1 uncultured Prevotella sp. | reverse complement strand
GGCATGTCCGTGCCGACATACATGGTCTTGGGGTTGCGCTTGAACCCCGCCATCGTCATGTTATAGGCAGCTGCCACGTTGAGAAACGACGTCTTGCCGGCCGCCGCAGGGTTATACGACGGCTCCATCGCCCAGTAGTGACTGAACGACGGGTCATACTGTGCCAACGTCTTCGCAGCGAACGCCAGCGACAATACGATGAGAAGCAAGATTCGCCTTGTCATCGTTACTATAACGGAGAAAAGACGCATTTATTGTAAAAAACAAAGCGATGTAGCATGTTGCCACATCGCTTGTCTGTTAATACTCATCCTCGTTGAACAGGAAGTCCTCTTTCGTGGGGTAGTCGGGCCAGATGTCCTCGATGCTGTCGTAGACGTCGCCCTCGTCCTCAATCTCCTGCAGGTTCTCCAACACCTCGAGCGGAGCACCCGAGCGGATGGCATAGTCTATAAGCTCGTCCTTGGTGGCTGGCCAGGGAGCGTCTTCCAGTTTTGAAGCTAATTCAAGTGTCCAATACATAGTTCGTTTTGTTTAATGGTTTCTAATTTGGCCGCAAAAGTAATCATTTATTTCCTATTTGCAAGCATTTTCCCATAGAATTTCGGGGACACCTTCGTTAAAATTTATTATTTTTGCCAATACAAACAGATAATCGCTCAGTCTGTTAACATATTGTTGCATTTCGGGGCCTACCGTAGCCACCTCAGCCAGCGTAGCAATGCGTCGCTCAGCCCGCCGGCACACCGTGCGGCAGATGTGGGCCTGACAGGCCGCCGGGCAGCCGCCGGGCAGCACAAAGCCCTGCCGCTCGGGCAACTGCTTCATCAGCGTATCAATGCACTCCTCGAGGAAAGCAATCTCGCCGTCGGCCAGATGGGCCGAAGGGTATAGCGGCGTCTGGCTTTGGTCCGTCGCCAGATGGGTACAGACGTTAAACAGGTTGTTTTGGACACGCACCACCGTCGTGCGCTCAGGGTGCTCACCCAGCATACAAGCCAGCATACCCAACTGAGCACTCAGTTCGTCCACCGTCCCGTAAGCCTCCAGACGCGGATCGCTCTTGCTGATACGGACACCGCCTACCAGACTGGTCTTACCCTGATCGCCCGTTCTCGTATAGACTCTCGTTATCTTCATAGCAGTCAAAAGTTAATGATATAGTTCTGTTTTGTACGTTTCTTGTCAAACATCACGATGCCGCAGTAGTACAGGTCGAAGGCCACGCCCGTGCGGGGGTCGGCTACCACCTGCTGCCACAGTCCGCGGTCACGGCTGATGCCCTCGATGACCAGTACCGACCGGTCGTCCACCTTATTATATATATGTTCGAGCTGCGTCCGGCAACGCTCGCCCACACAGACATGAGCCAGCTCCACCCGCGATGCGTCCGCCACCACCTGTGTGCGATGGCATCCCGCCTGCCAGTATTTTCGGTAGCCGTTGCTGATGACCGTCGCCGGCTGTCGCCAGTTGGCCAAGCGGAAGTAGAGACGACCCAGCCGCTGTGTCAGCCAGTCATCATCCTCAGCCAGCTCACGATACTGGTAGTAGGGCCAATGCTCGTTGACGACATAGCGCACGAAAGCATAGTCGGCAGGCGACTGGATGCCGAAACCGCGGCAGTTACCGATGCGTCGGAGCCACACCCAGAGATATGCAAGTCGGTCTTTCATCTCGTTATTACTTCCGATTAACGGGACAAAGATACAACTATTTTCCGAAAAAACACACTTTAGGGGTAAAAAATGAAAAAATACCGATGGAATCGGCCATTTTTGCAACTTTC
>CAZLPO010000168.1:0-4011 GCA_964561385.1 uncultured Prevotella sp. | reverse complement strand
GTGCCGTCGAAGATGTGGTTCTTCTGCAGCACCAGTCCCACATGGTCGCGCAGCCGCTGCGTGTTCCACTGGCTGAGGGGCCGGCCGTCGAGGGTTATCTGTCCGCTGTCGGGCTGGTAGAACTTGTCGAGCAGGTTGACGATGGTGCTCTTGCCGGCACCGCTGAGTCCCACCAGGGCGGTGATCTTGCCTGGCTCGATGCGCAGCGACACGTCGGTGAGCGCCTTCGTGCCGTTGGGGTAGGTAAAGTCCACGTGCTCCATCGTGAAGGCGCCTTGCACCTCACGCCCTTCCCTGTCGGCCTCTCCTCCGTCCTCCACCTCGTGGTCGGCCTTCAGGATGCCGAAGAAGCCCTCGGCGTAGATCAGGGCGTCGTTCATGTCGTCGTAGATGCGGTGGAGCTGGCGGATGGGTGCGCTGACGTTGGCGAAGAGCATGACGTGGTACATGATCTTGCCGATGGTCATGCCAGGATAGTCGATGAGCACGAGGTAGGCCGTGAGGATGATGATGAGCACGGTGCCTATCTGCTCGAGAAAGCTCTTCAGACCGTTGAAGAAGTAGCTCTGGCGACGCGTGTTCAGCTGCAGGCCCGTCATGGCGTTCTGCAGCGCCGCCTGGCGGTCGGCCTCTATCTGCTCGCGGTTGAACGACTTGATGACGGTGATGCTCTCCAGGATGTTGAGGATGCCCTGCGAGACGGCTTGGTGACCGCCGAAGATGCTGCGGCGTCCGCCCTTCATGCGGCAGGCCTGGACGTAGGTGACCCAGAAATAGACGGGGATGATGCACAGCGCCACGAGACCCACATAGACGTTGGCCAGGAACATGAGCGCCAGGGCCAGCACGGCGCTGGTGAAGAGCGGCAGTATCTCGATGAAGAAGTTGTTGACCGTGTTCGACAGACTCATGATGCCGCGGTCCACACGCGACTGCAGCTTGCCCGTGGCATTGTCCTCCTCGGCAAAGAAGGCCATGCGGAAGCTGAGGATGCGCTCCACCACGCGCAGCGACAGGTCGCGGCTGACGAGGATGCGCATGCGCTCGCCGTAGTAGCGCTGGAAGAACGTCACCACGGCGCCCACCACCTCCTTGCCCAGCAGCACGGCGCTGATGACGGTGAGAATCCTGACGGCGGCGCCCCACTGGAACCCGCCTGGCGTCTGTATCAGCGCATTGATGGCATCGACGGCGCGGTCGAGCACCACAGCGTTGACCTGGGCCATGAGCGACCCCACGAACGTCAGCACCAGCGTCACCGCGATGAGCCAGCGGTAGGGCAGCACGAAGGGCAGCAGGTTGCGCAGCAGCCCCCAGATGTTCATGCGGCCCTGCGACGGTGTGTCGGTTGTCTTCTCCATATCGTTTTTTTCAGTATCGTTTGCAAAGATATTAAAAAATCTGTAAATGCGGCGTCCTCTCATTATTTTTTCGTATCTTTGCCCCAAATTTGCTAATATGAAAAGACTGCTGACCATGCTGATGCTGACGGCGGCTGCTGTGCTGACGGCCGTTGCCGACGGACGACAGCCCATACTGCCCGGCTTCCACGCCGACCCAGAAGTGCTCTACTCGAACCTGACGAAGAAGTACTATATCTACTCGACCACTGACGGCACGCCAGGGTGGGGCGGACACGACTTCAGCGTCTTTTCATCGACAGACCTCGTGGAATGGACGGACGAGGGTAAGATGCTCGACGTCAAGGGCGAGCAGGTCAGTTGGGCTACAGGTCACGCCTGGGCTCCCGCCATCATCGAGGTACCCGTGGCTTCGTCTGACGCTCAACAAATCTCGTCTCACGCCTCACGACTTACGCCTCACGCCTACAAATACTACTTCTACTTCTCGGCCCACAATCCGCAGTCGAACCGCAAGGAGATAGGCGTGGCTGTGAGCGACTCGCCCACGGGCCCGTTTGTGGACAGCGGCGCACCCATCATCACCGATGCCGACCGCCCACGTGAGGCACGCGGCGGACAGGCCATCGACGTGGACGTGTTCCAGGACCCTGTGACGCAGAAGTACTACCTCTACTGGGGCAACGGCTTCATGGCAGGCGCCGAGCTCAACGACGATATGATGAGCGTGAAGAAGGAGACCATACGGCTGATGACGCCTCAGGGCGGCACGCTGCAGACGTGGGCCTACCGCGAGGGCCCCTACGTCTTCTACCGCAAGGGCACCTACTACTTCCTCTGGTCGGTGGACGACACGGGCTCGCCCAACTACCACGTGTGCTACGGCACGGCGAAGTCGCCCCTCGGCCCGATCACGATCGACGAGGACCACTACCTGGTGATTCGCCAGAAGCCTGAGGACGAGATCTACGGCACCGCCCACAACTCGGTGCTGCAGGTGCCCGACGGCGACGAGTGGTACATCGTGTATCACCGCATCAACAAGGACTACATTGACAAGGGCAAGGGCGTGCCTGGCACCCACCGCGAGGTGTGCATCGACCCCATGACCTTCGACGACGAGGGACACATCGTGCCCGTCACGCCGAGTAAGTAATTCTTCGGAATAAATAACAAAATAACGATATGAAACAGAACAAGACAAGAATGATGAGCATCGCCGCCATTGTGGCTGGAATGCTGACTCTGCAGGCCTTCGTGGCCGACGACAACACCATGACGAAGGAGGGCGGCGCCTACGTCGTCAACACCACCCAGCTGGGAAAGGACGTCGTGGGATACATGGGCAACACACCCCTGAAAATCTACATCCGGAAGGACAAGGTGGAGAAGATAGAGTTCCTGAAGAACCAGGAGACCCCCAAGTACTTCGCCCGCGTGAAGAAGGCGCTCGGCGAGGCCTGGAACGGCAAGAAGGTGAAGGAGGCCGCCACGCTGAAGGTCGATGCCGTCACAGGTGCCACCCTCAGCTCGGAGGCCGTGAAGAAGAACGTGCAGCTGGGACTCGACTACTACAAGGCCCACAAGTGAGCCGGCGGTCCTCTCCGATAGACGGTGAGACATTGTTTACTTTTTGCAAAGGATATGAAACACAAGTTCATCGTCACAACCCTGTGTCTGGCCTGCAAATTTACTCGTTTTCACGGAATTATGCGTAAATTTGTGCCTGAAATAGAGAATTATTAGTAAATGGCAGAGCAGCGGCGGACATATATTGCCATCGATCTGAAGTCGTTTTATGCATCGGTGGAGTGCGTGGACAGAGGGCTTGACCCACTGACCACGAATCTCGTGGTGGCAGATGTGAGCCGCACGGAGAAAACGATATGTCTGGCAGTGTCACCATCTCTGAAAGCATACGGCATCGGTGGAAGGGCGCGACTCTTCGAGGTAGTGCAGCGGATGCGGGAGGTGAACTTCGAGCGGCAGAGCAAGGTGCCAAGTCATCGTCTGACAGGCAAATCCACATCCGATATAGAACTGAAACAGCATCCGGACTGGGCTGTCGACTATATCGCCGCACCGCCTCAGATGGCACACTACATCGAGGTCAGCACGAAGATTTACAGCATCTATCTGAAATACATCGCGCCTGAAGACATCCATGTGTATTCCATCGATGAGGTCATCATGGACGTGACGGCTTATCTTGGTAGTTATAAACTGACCGCTCATGAGTTGGCAATGAAGATGATTCGCGACGTGCTGAGTCAGACGGGTATCACTGCAACGGCTGGCATCGGCACAAACATGTATCTCTGTAAGGTGGCGATGGATATTAAGGCCAAAAAGATGCCTGCCGATAAGGACGGTGTACGAATCGCCGAACTCGATGAAATGTCGTATCGCCGCGAGTTGTGGGACTATCGTCCGATAACGAAGTTCTGGCGGGTAGGACGCGGTATTGCAGAGAAACTGGCATTATATGGCGTAGATACAATGGGTAAGTTGGCTCGAATGTCCGTGCAGAACGAAGAAACGCTCTACAGACTCTTCGGTGTGAATGCAGAACTGCTGATAGACCATGCCTGGGGTTGGGAGCCGTGTACGATGGAAGCTGTAAAGGCATATCGGCCTGAGACGAACTCCT
>CAZLPO010000167.1:2779-4056 GCA_964561385.1 uncultured Prevotella sp. | reverse complement strand
TTATAGTCTCACACCGAACGACAGACGGGCGTAGGCATCGTAGATGTTCACCTTGCCGTTGTCGTTCTTGTAGTTGAAGTTGTTGTACTGCGCCTGGGCGCCGATGAAGTAGTTGCTCCAGTTGTAGGCGATGCCGAGGCGCAGGTCCAGGTTGAGCTGTAGCATGCTGTTGTTGACATCCGGTTCGATTTCCCAATAGTCAAACTGCGGGTCCTCCGTGGCCATCTCTAACGGCTTGTGCGACTTTCCGTTGGCCCACGTCTTCGTCTCCGGGTTCCAGTCGCCGTAGTTGTCAACAAGCTCTTTTGGCGATATGTCGTAGTTCATGTCGTATTTGTAGGCCTTCACGCGGTTGTAGAGGCTGACGGTAGGCATGGCCATCACGTTGACGGTAAGGTTGCGCAGCGGTACCCAGTTGTAGCCGTAGCCCAGACCGAGGTTGGCCTGGTGCACCTTGGCGCGGTAGATGCCGTGCCCGACAATCATGAAGAGAAAGTTCCTGATGTCCGAATAGTCGAACGACGACTGGTACCACGTGGCGCCCAACAGGAACGAGCCTGCGGAGCGGCGCTGGATGACCGACTGCGTGTAGGCGGCAGCCTGTGAGTAGTGGCGCCCGTTGAACACGTAGTAGCCGTTGATATAGACGGAGCGTATCCACACCGGCGACGGCATGCTGAAGGCTGTGTCATACTGGGTGGTCTGACCGTTTTCGAAGTCAGTCGAACTGAACTTGGCATCCTGCGTGTTGAAGCGCCTCAGACGGAAGTTGAAGCCGTAGTTGGCGCCTGCCGAGGTGACGGAGTAGTAGCGGCCGGCGTTCTTGGTGAGCGACTTGGCAAACGAGAAGCCCGTGCCGCGATAGCCCACCCAGAAGCCCACGGAAGAGGCCACGGGCGGCTCGAAGTTCAGGTTCCAGTCCGAGTGGTCGTTGGTTCCCGGGATGTCGACGCTCTGGCTGTAGTCCACGTCCACCACATTCTCCTTGTAGCGCAGTATCACCCGCCAGGGCTTCTCGGGCACCTCGATGTAGCGGGCGTCCACCGCCGCCTTGGCTTTGGCGTCCAGGTATTGCTGTGCCTCGCGCAGCCGTTCCATCACGCTCGGCTTGCTTTCCTGTGTGCTGACGCTGTCCGAAGGTACTTCTCCCTGTGCTACTGCATTCAATGCGAATAGCAGGCAGCCGATCATCATTCTTCCTATCATGTTCTGTGGTTTGTTTTGAGAACTTTATAAGACTGCTGCGTGCTTCAGTTCGTTTTTGATGGCTTTGTTGA
>CAZLPO010000167.1:0-2679 GCA_964561385.1 uncultured Prevotella sp. | reverse complement strand
TAGTACTAACTTCCAAACTTTTCGGTGATTATTGTCGTTTGGAATGTAACATTTTGCGTCTTTTGCATACTATATCAATAAAAAAATGTACCTTTGTGGCAGAATTATGGGACAGGAAAAGAGAGCAATCGTGATAGGGGCATCGTCGGGCATCGGACTGGCGGTCGCCAAGCTGCTGATGGAGCAGGGGTGGACGGTAGGCGTCGCTGCACGGCGCGTGGAGCTGCTGCAGGACTTGGGCGCTGCGGCCGTCGAGCGCATTGACGTCACTTCGGAAAAGGCGACCGAAGCCTTACAGCGCCTTGTCCAGCGGACGGGCGGCATGGACCTGTTCTTCTATGCCTCGGGCATCGGCAAGCAGAACCGCCAGCTGCACGAGGACATCGAGCTGGCGACGCTGCAGACCAACGGCGTGGGCTTCACCAGGATGATTGGCGAGGCCTACCGATACTTCGCCACTCACGGCGGAGGCCACATCGCTGCCATCACCTCCATCGCCGGCACAAAGGGTCTGGGCCCCGCACCGTCCTATTCTGCCACGAAAGCCCTGCAGAACGTCTATCTGCAGGCCCTCGAGCAGCAGGCCCTGAGCCGCAGTCTGAACATCCGCTTTACCGACATCCGCCCGGGCTTTGTCAACACGGCCTTGCTCAGCGGCGACTACCATTACCCCATGATGCTGCAGCCTGCGGCGGTGGCACGCGAGATTGTCTCTGCCATCAACCACCAGGAGCACATCCGCGTCATCGACTGGCGGTACCGTGTGCTGACCGCCTTCTGGCGCCGCATTCCCCGCTGGCTGTGGCGCCGGTTCAAGTTATAGTTTAGGAATTATGGATATACTGTTTGTCTGTCACGGGAATATCTGCAGGAGCCCGATGGCAGAGTTTGTGATGAAAGACCTCGTAAGGGAGGCAGGACGCGAGGACGCGTTCTTTATTGAGTCGGCAGCCACCTCGACGGAGGAGATCGGCAACAGCGTCTATCCCCCTGCGCGACGGAAACTGGCGGAGCATGGCATCAGCTGTGCCGGGAAGAGGGCACGGCAGATGACGCGCGCTGACTACGACCGCTATGACCTGCTGGTAGGCATGGACGCGTGGAACATCCGCAACATGCGGCGTATCTGCGGTGGCGACCCGGAAGGGAAAATCGTGATGCTGATGGACTTCACCAACCGCCCGGGCGACGTGGCTGACCCATGGTACACGGGTGACTTCGAGGCCACCTGGCGCGACGTGCTGGAGGGCTGTCAGGGGCTGTTGGACAAGTACTTGCTCCGCTGACACGAAGCTCGCCGAGAGACTCACAGGTTATAGGTGATTGTTATTTATTTCAAGGTTTAAAGCCTTTCTGCCAGACGGCCTTGACACCCTTGCAGAAGTCGTAGAGGATGTTGCCGTTCTTAGTGCCTTGGCCAGTGTTGATGCGTCTGCCTGTGGGCAGGAACTTACAAACGATGCGAGTGATGTGCCGGCTGATGTTAAACTGCTTCGGATCATCAACACCTATGCTCTCAACACGCAGGCTAAAGCGCCCGATGCCATCGATGACAACCGTCTGGCCGTCACGCAGCCGTTGCTTCATGGTATCCTGCAGTTCGGTGATGACGCCTAGGACGGTACCCTCGCTGAAGCTGCTGTTCCTGCAGATTTCCTGACCAATCTCATCAAGGGTGACCTCGCCCTGACTCACTGCTTTTGCAAAATATTTTCCATACGAACTGCTGTTCTTGATGTTGTTCTTAACGAGTCTGATGTGTATTGCCATATTTTTTTTTTGATGCATTTACCTACATAGTTACATATTCTTATTTAACTCACTCAATATCAGTAAATTGCAAAGATGTACCTTTTTGCAAAAGTTACATTATCATACATCAGTACAAAACAACTTGTTTTGTTCCCAAAAAGATACTCCTTTTGACCCGAAGGAGGCCTGTCTTTCTGTACAAAACAAGTTGTTTTGTGGTTTAAGATGACTTCTCTTTCAGCCTGAAGGCTGAGCCTTTAGTCTGTCTCTTGCTCTCATAGCCCATTTTAGCAAGCCTACGTCCCAGTTCCATATCTGTGCCTTTCGAAATGGTGAAGGTTGGGAAGGCTTCGGCCAGTCGTTTCATGATATCCTGAAGAAGCACGGGTTTGGTATCGTCGGGTGTCTCTTCGGGCGACAGATAGATGATGTTGATCATTTGCTCGTAGTTGCTGATTCGCTGGAACTGCTCGTTCTGCTGCATGATACGGGCGTTCTCCTCGTCCTCAAACCAGTAGCGGCGCCCCTGTTCCAACTCGGCATAGAGCTGAGCATAGAGCTGATCATAGTTGATGGTGCCGGCATTGTAGATCTCCTCGGCATAGACACAGACGAAACGGCGCGAGCCTGTGGGGTCCACCAGCGGACGGCGGTTATTTGTTGTGGCAATGAACGAGGCGAAGCGCTGGCGCTCTTCCATGGTCTTGCCGTAGGGCGGTCGGAACTTGATGTCGTGCTTTGAGATGAGATATTTCAGGATGGGCTGCTGTGACTTCGACATCGCATCGAACTCATCGAGGTTGATGAGGGCATAGCCAGACATGGCGAGGAAGATGTCGTTGTCGTTCTTCATCGACAGGCGGTCGTTGAAATAGACCTGAAGGTACTCCGGCAACAGCCTGCGGCAGAAGGTGGTCTTGCCCGAGC
>CAZLPO010000166.1:0-4088 GCA_964561385.1 uncultured Prevotella sp. | reverse complement strand
TCAAGATCAACTTCCTCTGCCGCGACTCCATCCTGGCTGCACCGCTGTGTCTTGACCTCTGTCTGCTGAGCGACCTTGCTGCCCGCGCCGGCCGCTATGGCACACAGCGCTTCCTGAGCTTCTTCCTGAAGTCGCCCATGCACGACTACACACAGGGCGAGGAGGCCGTCAACCATCTGTACCAGCAGTACACCATGCTGAAGAACGCCATCCGCGAGATGGGCGGCTACGAGGCAGATGAGGAGATTGATTAAACTCTTACCACTCTTACTGTTCATTGCTGTGCTCCCAGTGGGGGCACAGCAATTGACTGGTGTCATCACCGACGCCAAGACTGGCGAGGCCGTGCCCTACGCCAGCGTCATCTATAAAGGCCATCAGGTGGCTGTAGCATCCGACCTGAACGGCCATTTCACCATTGCCCGCCATTCCGGCTGGACACTGACGTTCAGTGCCGTTGGCTACCAGACACACACCGTCACCGTCAGCAGTCTGACGCCTTCGCGCCTGGAAATCAAGCTCAGCGAGGACACAAAGACCCTGAAGGAGGTGACCGTGAAGTCGAAGCGCAACCGCTACAGTCGCAAGAACAACCCCGCTGTGGAGCTGATGAAGAAGGTCGTAGCCGCCAAGAAGCGCACCGACCTGTCGCAGCGCGACTTTTACCAGTACAACAAGTACCAGAAGCTGACGCTGGCGGCCAACGAGATCACCCCCGCCTTGTTCGAGAACCCCAAGCTGAAGAAGAAGCAGTGGCTGCTGAACCAGATTGAGGTCTGTTCCTACAACAACAAGCTCATCCTGCCGCTATCGGTCGACGAGACCGTCTCGCAGCACGTCTATCGCAAAAAGCCCCACGACGAGAAGACCATCATCAAGGGCTCCAACTCGACAGGCATCGGCGACCTCATCCAGACAGGCGACATCATGAACACACTTGCCAAGGACATCTTTACCGATGTCAACATCTACGACGACCAGATACGCCTGCTGCAGTATCCCTTCACCTCACCCATCGGCAAGGATGCCGTCGCCTTCTACCGCTTTTATATAGAGGACACCGTGTATGTGGACCACAACAAGTGCATCCACCTGAACTTCCTGCCCAACAACCAGCAGGACTTCGGCTTCCGCGGCGACATCTACATCCTGGCCGACAGCAGCTACCAGGTGAAGCGCTGCGAGATGACCATCCCCAAGAGGAGCGACGTTAACTTCGTCGATAACATGAAGATCGTGCAGGAGTTCACACAGCTGCCCGACAGCTCTTGGGTGCTCTCCGTCGATGATATGTTCACCGAGCTCGTCCTCGCCAATTTCCTACAGAAGTTCGCCATCATCCGCAACACCCGCATGACCGACTACGCCTTCGACCCCCTGCCCCCGCAACTGTTCAAGGGCAAGAAGAAGGAGCTGCGCGACGTCAACGCCATGATGCGCGGCGATGACTTCTGGAACCAGTACCGCCAGGTGGAACTCACCAAGAGCGAGTCGTCCATGGACCAGTTCATTCACGGCATCGAGCAGATCAAGGGCTTCAAGTACATCATCTGGGTGGCCAAGGCCTTCATCGAGAACTTCGTCGAGACCAGTCTCGACAAGAATCACCCGTCGAAGGTCGACTTCGGTCCCGTCAACACCACGTTCACCAAGAACTTCATCGACGGTTTCCGCACACGTCTCTCTGCGCAGACCACCGCCAACCTCGACTCCAACCTCTTCCTCAGCGGCTATGTCGCCCGTGGCTGGGAGTCCAAGAAGAACTACTACTCGGGCAGCATCATCTGGTCGTTCAACAAGAAAGAGTATCTGCCGCGCGAGTTCCCCAAGCGCACGCTGTCCTTCACGAGCACCTACGATGTCATGTCGCCCAGCGACAAGTTCATGCATACCGACAAGGATAACGTCTTCACGTCGTTCAAGTGGGCCAAGGTCGACAAGATGATGTTCTACAACCGGCAGACACTGGCCTTCGAACGCGAGGAAGACTGGGGATTCCGCACCACGGTAGCCCTGAAGCGCGAGGTGAACGACGCCTGCGGCGAACTCCACTTCATACCCCTGTCGCTGGGACCCGATGGCGCCTCGCAGAAACTGCGCACCACCGAACTGCGAGCCGAACTGCGCTTCGCCCCCGGCGAGACGTTCATCAACACCAAGCAGCGCCGCCTGCCCGTCAACCTCGACGCCCCCGTGTTCACTGTCAGCCACACCCTGGGCATCAAGGACTTCCTGGGCAGCGACTACAGCTATAACTTCACCGAAGCCAGCATCTACAAGCGCTTCTGGATGAAGTCATGGGGTAAGATCGACCTCATGGTCAAGGGCGGCATACAATGGGAGAAAGTGCCGTTCCCGCTGCTCATCATGCCCGAGACCAACCTCTCCTACATCCTGCAGGACTACACCTTCTCGGCCATCAACAACATGGAGTTCCTCAACGACCGCTATGCCAGCGTCAACCTCAGCTGGGACCTCAACGGCAAACTGCTCAACCGCATCCCGCTGCTCAAGAAGCTCAAGTGGCGCGAGTGGATAGGCATCCGCGGCCTGTGGGGCGACCTCTCCGACAAGAACAACCCGTTCCTTGCACAGAACGCAGGCAGCCCCATTCTCATGTACTTCCCCGAGGGCTCCTATGTCATGGACAACAAGAAACCCTATTGGGAGATGTCGCTTGGCATCCATAACATCTTCAAGATTGTTCACGTGGAATACGTGCGCCGACTCAACTACAACGAGCTGCCTACAGCCCATAAGCACGGCGTACGCTTCATGATTCGCATGACCTTCTAAGCATCAGCCGGAACATCCGTCAAAAAACAAAGCAAGCCTGTCATCACGACAGGCTTGCCCCATTAACTAACTTATTATCAACTATTCATTACTCATTTCGACTGCAAAGATAAGGCTTTTTCTGTCAAGATGGATACTTTTTCACGTAAAAAACAACGCAAACGTTTGCAGGACTGCTCTTTTTTCCCTATCTTTGCAACCAGATTTATTATCGGCTATGCCTACTCCGAAACACCGTACGTCACTCAAAGACCTGGCCAAGCAGCTGAACGTCAGCATTGCCACCGTCAGCCGCGCCCTGCGCAGCTCCCCTGAAATCGGGCAGGAGATGCAGGAGCGTGTCAAGACGCTGGCCAAGCAGCTGAACTATCGTCCAAACCCCTTTGCACGCAGCCTGCGCTTAGAGTCGCCGAAGGTCATCGGAGTCGTCGTCCCCAACATGGTGACCCACTACTACAGTGCCGTGCTCGACGGCATCGAGCAGGAAGCCGAGAAGAACGGCTACAGCATCATCAGCGCCAACAGCCACGAGGACAGCGAGGCCGAGGTACGCGCCATCGACAACTTCATCAACCTGCACGTCGAAGGCATCATCGCCTGCCTGGCACAGGACACCACCGACTATAAGCACTTCGAGGAGATAGCCAGCATGGGCATACCTCTCGTCTTCTTCGGCCGCACCTGCCTCTCCGACCGCTTCTCGTCGGTCACCGCCAACGGCGACGAGGCAGCCTACGAGGCCACCAAGCATCTCATTGAGACCGGCAGCCGCCGCATCGCCTTCGTTGGCGGTCCCAACCACCTCGACATGGTGCGCCGCCGCAAGCACGGCTATCTCGAAGCCCTGCGCGAGGCCCGCCTGCCCATCGACCGCACACTCGTGGCCTGCGGCAAGATCGACTTCAACGTGGCCTCCGCCGCCGTCCACGATCTGCTTGAGCGCCCCGACCGCCCTGATGCCATCCTCGCCTTCAACGACATCATCACCTTCGCCGCCTTCAACACCATCGGTCAGATGGGGTTGAACATCCCCGACGATGTCGCCCTGATAGGTTTTACGGATGACAAGCATGCCGAGTACGTCACCCCCCGCCTTTCGACCATCGCCGACCAGTCCACCCTCATGGGACAGACCGCCTGCCAGCTCCTGCTGCGCGGCATCAGCGGCGACGAGAAAATCTACAAGAAGATTGTGCCCCAGAAGCTCATCATCCGCGACACCTCCGCCAAGAAGCGCTAATCGCGCGCGAACATTATAAAATAGTAATTCTAGAAAATCTAGACCATCTAGA
>CAZLPO010000165.1:2970-4105 GCA_964561385.1 uncultured Prevotella sp. | reverse complement strand
ATATCTTTAATAAACGGACTTTCATAATTGTCAATTTTCAATTATTTGTGTCTCCTTCTACTAAATGATTGCTATTTGCTGGCTAATAGTACTGATTTTACTTGGTTTCAGCAAACATTTACGCCACTTTTTCCCTCTATTATGCTTCTATTTTGCCTCTACTAAACCTCTACCGTGCCTCTACCGACGCCGCTGTTACTCCGAACGGAGGGGAAGTCGTGTTCCCACCGTGGGAACATTTTATTCCCAGCGTGGGAACGTTTTGTTCCCAGCGTGGGAACACTCCTTTTCCTTGCTGTCCGTTCCGAGCCGCACACCTTCATGGAAGCTATGTCTCCCCATCCCTCTGTCATGTAGATGGAAGGTAGAAGGAAAGTAGAGGTTTTGTAGAGGGTAAATAGATGCAAGAAAGCGCGTAAATAACTAATATACTGTGCTTTGCTGGTTTTTAGTAGAGGCAAACGCCTGGTTTCTATTAATCGAAGTCCCAATCCGCGACATAATGATCAAAACCAATGCCCTCGATGCTGCCAAACTGAGCGAGAACCGCCAGAATCTCCTCCTGCTTTTTGGGCGACAGCATGTTCTCACCGTGATGCGCCCGATAGTATGGCCCGTTCCCGCCACCGAATAATGCATGCACGCGCTGGCGAGCCTCAGACTTCTGGCGTTGAGGCACATTATCATAAAGGTTCGTGAATCCCCACGCCTTCTTTACCAGTCTCTTCTCACGGAAGCATCGGCACTTGCCGTCCTCCCAGGCTGTAGGATAGATGGCAGCACCGCTGTATCTGTCTTTGGGCAGCAGCAGTCCAGCCTGATAATGCATGCACCTGTCTCTGTTCGCACACTCGCCGTTGAAACACAAGGGATAGCCCCAAGGTATGTCCACCGCTTTCATTTCCTTTTCTTCTATATCCATAAGTCTGCTTTTTTGTTTGCGAAGATACTCATTATTTTCGAATTATGCAACTTCTTATGACTCCTTTCTCACTTTTCCCCCAATTTCTTGCCAATTTCCTGCTTTTTCACTATATTTGCAACATGAAACTATGAGTGATGGGCGCGGATGTAATCCGCGGGAAAGGAACGAGACAACGGGAAAAGAACGGAACAACGGGAAGAGAACGAGACA
>CAZLPO010000165.1:1701-2870 GCA_964561385.1 uncultured Prevotella sp. | reverse complement strand
AACGGGAAAGGAACGAAACAGAACTGTGTGATGTCCCGTTACTTGACAGCAAATTATATTTGCCAATGACCAAGCATGACTAACGAGAGTGGAAGCACAACAAGGAACATGACAAACGAGAACGAAAATACTGCAAGGAACGAGCGACATACGTGGCTGGAGCCAGGTGCATGGCGCAAACCATGCATCGTACATGTAACGATGGTGGCCAACGCTCGGCAGGCGTTGTTTGGCAAGCTCGCACACGACGGGACGGAGGCAGTCGTGGAAAAAACTGCGATTGGCTGGGCGCTCATCAATCAGCAGCGACGGTTGTTGGAGCTGTGTCCTGAGATAAAGATCCTGGCAGACAAGGTGATGCCTGACCATCATCACATGGTGCTTCAAGTGCAGCGAACCATGACGCGGAGCATCCGACAGGTGGTGCGCGGCTATATGCAGGGGTGCAAGGAGGAGGCGCGCAAGCTGGGGTTTACGGAGAACTTGTATGACGGACCGCCGTTCTACCGTGTGCTGACGCACAGGGGACAGCTACACGCGATGATAGAATACGTGAAGGCGAACGCTGAACGTGCCTGGCAGCGCAGGCTGGACCCCGATCTCTTCAGGATGCATCGCAAGACGGGCGTGTGCGGGTTGCTGTTCACGTCTATGGGCAACCACTTCCTGTTGGACTGGCCAGAAAGGCAATTGGTGGAGATGAGTCGTGAAGCCAGCAGCGAGCAAATAGAAGAACGGCTGAAACAGGTGCTGGCGGCGGCGCATAACGGGGCGGTGACGTATACGGCGGCGATTAGCAAGGGGGAGCAGAAGATAGCCCGAACGGTTCGCGAACAGGGGTACCCGTTGGTGGTTCTGCTCAATGACGGCTTTCCCCAAGAGGGGTCGCCGCACGAGCGGTACTACAAGCCGGGCGGGGCTTACTTCGAGGCTTGCTCAAGGGGGAAGCTGTTGCTGATGGAGCCGGAGGGGAGTGCATTCGTTGATCCGGTTGTTAAGGAGGCCACCGAGGGAGCCTTGCGGCGGAAGGCTGAGGCTAAGCACTTTGATTACCGCCCGATTCCTGTGGAATCGCAGCGGTACCGATTCGTGGCGCTGAACGAAATGGGGCGATTGCTGGTTGAGCGGTGACACAGATGAGGCGCGGATAGAATCCGCGAGAAAAGGAC
>CAZLPO010000165.1:0-1601 GCA_964561385.1 uncultured Prevotella sp. | reverse complement strand
GGACGAGGCGCGGACGGAATCCGCGAAGAAAGGACGGAACGAGGGGACGGGACGGGTACGGATGGAAAACACCAGGAAAAGCAAAGAAAAATGAGTTTTCCTTTGCATTTCTCTCGGTTTTTCGTACCTTTGCACCCGCCTTCGGTATCATAACGGCTGAGAGGCATTTGAGGATGGAGATTAAGAAGAGTTCACGGGCCGACATCGAACGCCGGCGCACACAGAATTTCGTGCTGGGCATGATTGTAGTGCTGGCAGCCTTCTTCGTGGCCCTGGAGTACACGATAGACCCCAGCGAGGGTGAGCTCGATGCCGAAGCCTTCGACGACATTGTGAAGGAACTCGACCTCGACAAACTGAAGGAGGAGGAACAGCGCATACCGCTGATTTCCAAGCCTGTGGCACTGATGCCAAAGACCATCGAGAAGCTGAACGTGGTGGATGAGGAGCCGACGGACGAGCTGACCGACGACGACCTGATGCCCTCGGAGAGCGATGCTGAAGAAAAGACGACCAACGAGGAGGATGTGCGTCCCGACATACCCAAGGAGCAACTCGAGGCCTACGACATGCGAGTGGTGGAGCAGTTGCCGGAGTTCCCTGGCGGTGCTGTGGAACTGATGCGCTGGCTGACGAAGAACCTGCACTACCCGGCCATGGCGCGTCAGCGGAAGGTCCAGGGACGCGTCGTCGCCCAGTTCATTGTCAATACCGACGGTACGGTGACCGACCTGCAGATTGTCGGCAAGGTGGACCCGATGCTGGACCGCGAGGCCCTGCGCGTGATGCGGCTGATGCCGAAGTGGAAGGCCGGCCAGATAGAGCAGAAGCCCTGTCGCACGATGGTCTGCATACCGATTGTCTTTAAGTTGTAATTTCAAAAAACGTCATAACGTCATGTTTACATCAAGTGAGATTCTGGAAAAGGTGAACCTGTTCATCGACCAGCTGGCCTACGACCGTCAGCCGACATCGCTCTACGAGCCCATTCGCTACGTCCTCTCCATCGGCGGCAAGCGCATACGCCCTGTGCTGATGATGCTGGCATACAACCTCTACAAGGACGATCCGGAGCGGATTCTGATGCAGGCCGTGGCCCTGGAGACCTACCATAACTACACGCTGCTGCACGACGACCTGATGGACAATGCTGACATGCGTCGCGGACAGCAGACGGTGCACCGCCGCTGGGATGCCAACAAGGCCATCCTGTCGGGCGACTCGATGCTGGTGCTGGCCTACGAGCGCATGGCGCAGTGCGACACCCGCCACCTGCAGCAGGTGCTGAGTCTATTCACGGAGACGGCGCTCGAGATTGGCGAGGGACAGGAGTACGACATGTCGTTTGAGACGCGCAACGACGTAACCGAGGACGAATACATCGAGATGATACGCCTGAAGACCTCGGTGCTGCTGGCCTGTGCCGTGAAGATGGGGGCGCTGCTGGCCGACGCCCCTGAAGCCGATGTCCAGAACCTATATAAGTTCGGCGAGCAGCTGGGACTGGCGTTCCAGTTACAGGACGACCTGCTCGACGTCTATGGCGACCCGAAGGTGTTCGGCAAGGCCATCGGCGGCGACATCACGTCGAACAAGAAGAC
>CAZLPO010000164.1:0-4140 GCA_964561385.1 uncultured Prevotella sp. | reverse complement strand
ATGGGGTTGATGTCCTCGTTATAGACCTTCTTCAATGCCGTCTGAGCGTTCAACGTCAAGGCAAAGAACATGGTCAATAATGATATAATCTTTTTCTTCATATCTTGAAAACATTAAAGTATTGTAATAATGTTGGCAAAGTTAGTCATAATACCACGATTATACTTAATTTTGTCTTCTGTGCGCACCGTCATTGACTGACGGTTTGCACAGTCCTGTCACCAGGCTTATAGACGAGGCCGCTGCATGTCTTGGCATCGGCCTTGTAAGCCTTCAGCTCAAGGTTGTTCCAGTCGATCTCGTCAGTACGCTGTGCCAGCGGCGCATGGGGAATCAGCGAGCCGTCGCGCACCAGGATGACGGCAGGAATGGGGCCGGCCACGATGGTCTGGTAGCCACCCTCGTACACCCGTCCCGTCTGGTAGTCTATCCACTTGCCCTTGGGCAGATAGACCTCGCGGCTGTTGCCGCTCTCCAGCAGCGGTGCCACGAGCATCTGCGAGCCGAACATATACTCGTCCTCGACATACCAGGCACCCGCGTCGTCAGGGAACTCCACCAGCAGCGCGCGCACCATCGGCAGTCCGCGCTCCGAGCAGTCCTTGGCTTGCGCATAGACGTAGGGCATCAGGCGGTACTTCATCTCCGCACACGCACGAAATGCCTCTGTGAACGACTCCGAGATGAGCCAGGGCTCCGTGGGCGGTGCGCCGTGGGCACGGGTGTGGCTCGACAGGAAACCGAAGGGCAGCCAGCGGCGATAGACATCCTCGGGCGAGGCCGTCACGAAGCCACCCATGTCGTGGCTCCAGAACGAGAAACCGCTCAGTCCGAACGACAGTCCGCCGCGCAGGTCGCCCAGCATGCCGATGTTGGTCGTTGCGGCATCGCCGCCCCAGTGCAAGGCATAGCGCTGTGAGCCCGCCCATGCCGAGCGTGCCCAGATGATACCCTCTCCAGGATACTGCTGCTCGACAGCCTCCCACAAGGCCTTGTTATAGCGCAGCGGATAGAGGTTATGCTCGTAGAGTCCGCCGCGACCGCTGTGATAAAAACCGTTGTAGGGCGCCGCCTCGCCGAAGTCGCACTTGATGGTTGAGACGCCCTGACGCAGCAGTCCGGCTATCTTTTCCTGGTACCAGCCGACGGTCTCTGGGTTCGAGAAGTCGAGGATGGCATCCTCCACAGGCATGCCGCCGCCCGCGTTCTTCACGTGCAGTCCGCGGTCAATGATCTCCTGGAAGAAGCGGTTCTTCGGCGTGAAGTACGGCAGCTGCCACAGACACGTGTGGAAGCCGTCCTTCTTCAGCTGCTTCAGCATCCTGACGGGGTCCTTGAAGCGGTCCTTGGCAAACTGGTAGTCGCACTGCCAGTCGACGCCGAACCAGCCCGTGTCGAAGTGGATGACGTCAGCCGGTATGCGGTGTGCCCGCAGCTGGCGCGCAATCTCCAGTCCCTCCTCTTGCGAGAAATAGGTGATGCGGCTCATCCACGTGCCGAAGCTCCACAGCGGCAGCATGGGCGAGCGGCCCGTAATGCCCGTATATTCGTAGAGGATTTCTTTGGGGGAACCAAGGAACACGAAGAGGTCTATCTCCTCGTCGCCCATGAACAGGCGGTCGGCACCGATGTACGAGGCGCCGAAGTCGCAGGTGACGGGAGCCGACGTGTGCATGAAGATGCCGTAGCCGCGGTTGGAGAAGAAGAACGGCACGGGCTTATACATGCCGTCGGTCTCAGGCCCCTGGGGGTCGGTGACGCTGAGGTGCACCTTCTGTCCCACCTTGTTCAGCGACGTGAACGACTCACCGCAGCCGTAGATGCGCTCGCCTGGTGCCAGCGACAGCACGGGGTTGACGCTGCGCGAGTTGTCCGAGCCGCGCTTGATGAACGAGAACGGCACCAGTTTTACTTGTGTGGAGTCGTTGTCCAGGATGTGTCGCGTCTGCGTCAGCACCTTGCCCTTGGCGTCCTTCACGACCAGTCGCCACGGGTATTTCTGTATCTCGATGGTGCCGTAGGGTGACGAATAGGCAATGGCCGCCCCATTGGCCGCCGAGCAGCGCCAAGCGTCGGAGACGGGCACAGGACCGACCAGCATGGGACTGTCGCTGTCCTTGCGCCCAGAGGCGACGGGCGTCGTCAGCATACGGATGCGCACACAGCGCGGACTGACGAAGTCGAGCTTCAGCGCGAGGCTCGGATCGTTGTCGTAGGCAGCATCGGGGAAGTCGAGCATCTGCATCCGCACGGGCCAGTAGCCGTTCAGGTTGAACGCCTGTCGCGGCGACAGCCGGTAGCGCTTCCACTGCACCCTACCCTCGCCCTTCGCCGTGTCGAAGGCGGTGAGCGAATCGGCAAAGAAGTAGGTGTTCGACAGGTCGCTGAAGTCGGTGGACATGTCCTTCTGCATGCATTGCAGGTACTGAATGCCGGCGTTCGTCTGCAGCTGGGCTGAAACGGTGGAGAACGACGAAAAAGCGAAAAGTGCGGCGACTGCCAGTCGGAGGCATCGCGCGTTGGTCTTGGTGGTCATCATATCGATTGTTTTTAATTATTGTCTATAGACAGAGCTTCAGGCCCACCGCCCATTCCCAGCTGTCGAGCGACGTATGCTGGTGGTAGCGGTAGTTGAAGTGGTGCCACTGGTAGCGGGCGCTGCCCTCGACGGCCAGGTGGCGCCAGGGGCGGAGCTCCAAGGCGGGCGTTCCTATGAAGGTGAAGGCGTTGCCGGCCTCACCCTGCACGTCATAGCCGTGGACGCGCCGCAAGTCGATATCGGGGTCCGAGCAGGCATAGCCCTTCCACGTAAACAGCTGCGAGAAGTCGGCGTCGAGCCGCAGCCGCAGCCAGTTGCCCGCCTTCAGCCGCGAGTAGAGCTTAGCACCGTAGCCGCTGCCGAAGCTGTAGCCCAGCAGCGAGTGCTGGCGGTCAACGAGCTTCTGGGGTGTGGCGCCGAGGACGATGCCGTGGGCATAGAGCTGCTGCTCCCACTGGAGGCTGCGCCCCACGCGGTAGGCCACGCCTGGTCCGACGGCGACCGCCTCGGAATAGCCCAGGATGTTACGCTTGCGCTGGGCCTCGGCCAGCTTATGGTCGGGCTCGCTGTATATATATAATAGGTGTCCGTAGAGGCCGGCTGCCGCCTTAGGCTGTGGCCCACGGTTCAGTTGGCTGCTCACCAGCTGCGCCGTGGCTCGTGTGTAGTTGATAGGCGTCTGGTGGTTGCCAGCGGTCAGTCGCATGTCAAGGTCGAAGTAGTCGAACAGCCCCGTGCCCTCGCTGCCCAGCACGTCGCCATAGACAGCCTCCCAGTCGAGGTAGGCGGCATGGATGGTGGGCTTGTCGTCGTTGGTCTGCCGGCGGTAGCCCATGCTGACGGTCTGCTCCACGACGGGACGGTGACCGCCTTGTGGGCTCCTGACACGCCACGCCTCACCCGTCAGCACGCGGTTGAAGGCACCCACGGGGTTCACGACGGCTGCCAGCAGCTCACGGCCCACACGTGCCAGACCGCGCTTGCTGTCGTCGAGGATGGCCCGACTGGCGCGATGCAGCGGCTCGCCAAGGACGATGCCGCCCAGCGGTGTGGTGATCATGTCAGGATACGACGGGCGCTCTGACTCGCCAAAGAGTTCCCACAGCAGCGAGCCGCCCGTAGCGAAAAGGCTCGACTCGAGGATGTTCAAGTTGTTGGCGCGTGCCGCGGTGTAGTAGAGGGTTCCGTGGTAAGGGTGCTCGAAGGTGTTCGTAAAGAAGTAGTCGTTGTCCCACCACCAGTCAAAGTCCTTCACGTTGCGCACCATCGAGCGCATCGACACCGTGGACCAGGGCGTACCGCTCATGAAGGAGTTGTTGTAGCCGATGATGGCACCCGTCACGATGACGATGTCGGCGGCGGCCAGCCAAGGGCGTTTTTTTTCGTAAGGCGTGAGATGTAAGGCGTGAGGCGTGAGGCGTGAGGCGTGAGACGAGATTTGTTGAACGTAAGACGAGGTGTCGGCGACAGCCGCCAGACTGTCGGCCGCCTGCGCCCTTGCGCTGGTGGCTGTCGTGACGGCCACGGCCGCCATCATCACGATGATTCCCAGTCTCCTCATCCCGTCGTTCACTTTTCAGCGTACAAAGGTAACCATTTTT
>CAZLPO010000163.1:0-4311 GCA_964561385.1 uncultured Prevotella sp. | reverse complement strand
TTATCGGTTCTTCTAAGACGACAGAAAAAGAAAATAAGATATATAATAGTACTATCGCCTATAACATGGGCAAAGTAAATGGCGCGTATCCAATAGCTCCAGGTATTTGGGACGATAATGCTTATCAAGCAAAGGGTCAAGTAAAACTTTACAACTGTATTATTTGGGGGAATGCAGGGTATGGTAACACGGGAGAAAGTTATAATGCCGTATGTCGTGGTGGTTGGCAGGATGCTGTTGGTAAGCCAGGTATTATGTATTCTTGCTACCATTCTGCACCCTCTTCATATTTTGCTAATGATGGTGTTAAAACTGACCGTTCTGCTGTGAGTGATCTCTCCTTGGTGTATGATACGTATACGATTCCAGCAAGTGCGAAAGTACCGAATAAAAATAGTTCCTATTATACTGCAAAATATGTTGATAGTTACATTCAGGCATGTATAGCTCAAGATCTATTCAATGAAAGCAAATATGGTGCTTACACTAATGGAAGCGGATACTATCATACCGACAACCCCTACAGCATCAATCCAGCTTCCGACCTTGCTAAGAATTATTGCATCAACATGGGGTCGGAAACTTATGGCACGGAGCTGACCCAGACGCTGAAGGTAACCCAGGACATCGCCGGTGCTGCCCGCATCCAGGACTGCTCCATTGACAAGGGCGCTTATGAGTTCAATGGTGCCAGCGAGATTACACCGGAAGAGACGACACAGAAGTTCAGCTACTATGCCACTTCCGACGCAACGACACAGACAACGAAAGATGATTGGCCGGTCGCTACCTACTACGTCACGCAGAACGGCGTGCAGAGCGGTAACGCCTCGGCCGACAGTCCCGCCAACGCCGCCTGCGGCACAAAGCTGCAGCAGGTCTTGGACGCTGCCGGACGCTATAAATACGACCACCCCACGACCCGCGTCATCGTGAAGTTGGCTAAGTATGATGGTACTGAGACTGGTGGTGGCTACGCCCCTTCGCGCACCACGGTCTATGAGGGCAACGAGGACGACAACCCGCGTCTGTTCAGCATTCAGGTGCCGCATGGCGTGGAGGTGCAGGGCGGCTGGACAGAGGACTTCAAAACCCGTAACCCCATCACCAACAAGACGCTGCTCACGGGTGTCTTTACCAGTGGCGAGCAGACCGTCAACGCCTACCATGTGGTGACATTCACCGACCGTGTCTTCGATGAGGATGGGAAGCCGATGACGAAGACGGCCGATGACGGTACTACGACGCCCAAGCTTCTCAGCGACGTGCTGCCCCAGGCGCATCCCTCGTGGAGCGAGAGCACGAAGGTGCAGACCATCACGCCGTTTACTTACTCCATGCTCGACGGCCTTTATATCGAGTACGGGCAGGCCACAGGCACGCTGCTTGAGACTCAGATCGGCGGTGCCGCCGTGGTGCCGTATTATGGCTATATCAGCAATTGCATCATCGAGAACAATACGGCTGACAATGCCGGCGGCGGCCTCTACCTCCAGAGCGGTGCTATGGTCGGCGGTAGCATCATTCAGAAGAATACGAGCAATCAGTTCGGCGGCGGTATCGCCGTTGATGAGCCAGCGACGGTCTCGGCTACCACCTATCCTTATATAGCCTTCTGCACCATCACGGGCAATACGGGTACAATGCGCGGCGGCGGTCTCTACTTCCAGACCAACCTCCGTTCGGTGTGCAATGTCTATTGGAATAATACCAGCAACGATCAGGGTGATGTCTCCGGTGTGACCAACAACTACGATGCCGAGCAGAACATCAACAACTATCCCGTCAACTACTCCGCTGTGACCAACACGCGTGTGGCCGGTGTGAACAATGTCAGCGTGAGCTCCGTTTCCACCAATGCCGTGCGCTGGGTGCCTGACGCTGGTCATACGGGTACCGACGACTACCAGTTCTATGGCATTGGCAAGTCGTCGGTGCTGGCCCGTGCCGGTATCCCTTATGACACCTACCGCTATCTCATCAGACTGCTGCCTGAGACCAACACCCTCGACATCGCCGGTGTGCCGCGCGCCGAGAAAACCGACAAGAGCACTGTGCAGACCGCCTATGACGGAACAGCGCTTGTGAACAAGAACAACTTCAACGTCGATATCGGTGCCCGCGCCATCAATGCCAACTTCGATGTCACGCAGGATACCGAGCACCTCTTTTACCGCCTCTTCGTGGTCCACACCAACTCCGTGAACACCACGGCGGCAAAAGTGCTGCAGGCCAGCACCAATGAGGTCTATAAACAGATGGGCTCTTCTGTTGCCAATCCCTTCCTGCGTATCGACGATGCTTTGCAGTATATCGTCAAGGCACGCAACAACAGCGAGGATGCCCGCAACCACCGCTTCGAAATCTTCCTGGCGGGTGGCACCTATTATCCTTATACCGACCTCTACGGCACGCAGGGCCACGTGCGCTCCAACACCTTTGCCGTACCTGAGGGCGTGACTATTATTGGTGGTCTCGATGTCTCTACGACTGACCACTATTATTGTCAATCGACCTCTGACGACGTGACGTTTACCGCCACGGTGGATGGCACCAAGCAGACTGTCACACTCAAGGGGGCTACGACCAATGCCATTCTCTTGGCCCGCACACGCTATGACATGAACAAGAACTCGCTCGTCGAGCCGTGGGAGATGAAGAACCAGACCATCCTCTCTGGCTATGCCGTGGGCGAGGACTCCGAGGCGAAGAACGTCTATCACGTCATCACCTGTAACGCCGACCCGAAGTCGGTGGGCAAGTTGCCCGATTGCACCACGGGCGGTAAGCTTAACACTGCCGACGGCTCCCTGAGTGGCAACACCACGGTGGTCGATGACAGCTATCAGGAGAATCTTGCTTCCAAGATGCACCGTGCCATCATCATCGACGGCGTGACCATCACGCAGGGCTCAGCCAAGGACTATGAGGTGGCTTCGGTGAAGAACCGCAGCTGGTACTTCAAAGGCGGTGGTATCTTCGTCAGCGGTGACGACGCTGTGGAGCCGACAAGCTTCGATAGTTACAGCGATAACAACAAGGGAAAGCGCAACATTCCCCTGGTGGTTTCCAACTGTCTATTTGTCAACAACAATGCCCGTCTCGGAGGTGCCATCTACACCGACGGCACCGCCGATATCGTGAGCTGCTCTTTTGTGCAGAACGAGGCCATCAGTCCGGATAAAGACGATGCCAACGATTGCATGTTTACTACTTATTCCGGTGGCGGCGCCATCGCTACGACCAATACTATCACCGTGGTGAACACCATCTTTGCCAACAATGAAGCCAAGCGGGGATCGGGTGACATCCTCACGCCCGACGAACTGAAGACACAAGAAGGTTCTACCAGCAAAGGCAAACCTGTCAACACTGCCGCTACCGGACAATCCGGCAATGACTTTGCCGGTAAGACGGGCAATGACCTTAAAGGCTTTGGCGGCGTACTGTGGGCCGGTGACGAGTCCTCTGTGACGCTGATGAACTGCAACTCGGTGAAGAATAAAGCCTACTCCTATCCTTCGGTCTTCAACACCAGTATCAATACGGTGGACAATCAGCGCTACTTCGGACTGAACTCCATCTTCTGGGGCAACGAGGCCGACAGCAAAGGCAGCGTGTATCTGATGAACTATGGTAATTCAGATTCTCGCGTGGAGTCGCTCTTCTTCTCGGCCTACGAGGATGGTCACGGACTGCCTGCAACCATCGGAACTCCGGATCAAAGGAAGTATGACATCACAGAATTAAAATTGTTCAGTCAGCTTTATAGTATCTTTAATAAGAAGAACAACAACGTTATCATCAATGGCGACAACGATGCTGTCGATGGTCCTAACTTCATCTCGCCTTCGCAGGAAGCTGGCTACGACGGCTACACACAGAGTGCCGACTGGCTGACCTACCGCGTCAACAGTCTTACCGATGCAGGCTGGGGAGAACTTGACCAAGATACCAAGGGCTCCTTCACGAAGGATGCCGAGGGCCTTTATACGGGTCATGGTATTTATTACGACCTGGCAAAGTTCTATAACTTCAGCTATGGCCTGACGCTTCTGCCCATCGGCGACGACAAGTACATGAACTATGCCGAGAACGGTAAGGAGGGCACGCGACAGATGTACCGCATCTCGCCCGACCCACTTGGCACCGTCACCGAAGACTATATCGACATTGGCGTGTATGAGTATCAGCATACGCAGTTGCACGTGGAGAACGGCAGTGAGGTGGATGTCATCTGGGTGGCGGAGAACGAAAATACGGCCAACGGCAGCGACGGTACTTCAGTTTTAACGCCGACGAGGGACCTGC
>CAZLPO010000162.1:0-4344 GCA_964561385.1 uncultured Prevotella sp. | reverse complement strand
TCGGGCATAGGAATTGGGATTGATATACATGGCATCGTTCGAGTTGTACTGGTGGATGCCAACGCCAATGAAGCGGTCGCCAAACGTTGCACGTAGCTTCTCCATACCCACCAGTCCACGCGGACAATAGCCACAGCCAGTACCCGTGAACTCCTCAACGAGCACGTTACGGTCGACAATCTCCGACAGCGAATAGAGCGTGAAGTTTGCTGTCGTCTTGGATGCCTGGTTGTCGGCACCGTTCACCTTGGTGATGGTCAGCACCTTCTCCTTCACACTCTGCTCACCCTCAGCTGGTATTGAGATTTCTGCCTCACCCTTGGCTGCGAATGCCACAGGATTCTTCAGTTCAGCATGCTGGGGAGCACTCTCGACGCCGTCGGTAGTGATAGTATAGTCGAAGTTGGTCAGGGGCTCCGAGCCACTGTTCGTGACAGTCACCTTGGCCGTACCGGTCTCACCGACAGTCAGATAGACATTGCCAAGATCACTCGGAGTAGCAGCATTCTCCAGGAAATCGCCCTCAAGCAGTACCTTCAAGAGGAGCTTGCCGAAGTCATTTGAATAGAGGTCGCTCCAAGAAGGCACCGCACTGCTCGTACGGAGCAGCAGCGTATTGGGTTCAGCATCCTCAGCAAAAGCAACAGGATAATTATCGGCTTCGGACGACACAGACGTAATGGTGAACGAATAGCCCACATAGACACCGCTGGCAGGAATCTGGCAGGGCGACGGCAGCGCCACCTCTACACGAGTACCCAAATCGGCATCAGGCACATCGACACACTGCAGCGTGGTGCTGGCATCAATGGTCGTCGGCAACTGCGAAGCCACCCACACCTTGGTGGCCGTTGCATGAGGGGCAGTCAGACTGAAACGCACACCACAGATGCTCTTGCCACCGGCAACGGCATGGTCACCGGGAATGAAAATGGCGGCATGATAGGTGTCGGCCTTCTTGACACCAACACTATTAGCCCGTGTGTCGGTGGTCACATAACCCCACCAGTGCTGGTTGGCGGCGGGAGTAATGGTTGACTTCTGCACGCCACGGGCAGCTGCAGGCATCTCAACGCGGGGAGAAACGTACAACTTGAGTTGTGCATTCACGACTCCCACCAAAAGGAGGACTGTCAGAAATGTAAAGATTCTTTTCATACACTTTGATTTGGTTAATATATTCGAATTATCTGTTTGCTATCAGGAGCTCCATCTGGGGAATCTCTATCCGCCCGCGGTGCAACGTCACTAAGCCGTCCTTCTGCAGACGGTTCAGGGCACGAGAGATCTCCAGACGACTGTCACCCAGCTCTTCAGCGAGCTGCACCATGTGGATATAGAGGGTCTTGGGGCCCGCAGGGTGCGTACAGCGCTGTGACACGAACTGGATGATACGATCATCGAGGGTATCGGGACGGCGGCGCCAGGGCTGGTGCAGCAGCTTCTGTACCTGCGTAGAGAGCAAGTTGAGCAGGTTGATACGGAAAATAAGGAACTGCTCTGTCAATCGCACAATCTCCTGACGGTCTATGCGTAACAGTCCCAGTGAGGTGGCAGCACGGTAATAATGCGTATAGCGCTGCCGGTAGCCGAAGATGGCCTCGGGCTGCAGAATCAGAGGGGCTGTCAGCTGTTCGACAAGCCGATAGGAACCGTCGTCAGAGTGTGTCTCCACAAAGACGGAGCCCGACAGCAGGAAATAGAGATGCGTACAGGGACTGCCCTCACGGATGAACAGTACGCGAGGCCCTATCTTCTGAAAGTCAAACTTCGTATGACCGGCAATCTGACTGAGATCGTCACGGCTCATTCCCATGAACAGCGGGAATTGCAGATACTGGTCATAGAGTGGGTTTGAAGACATACCAATATCAGTTGGAAATTTTATCTTTCAGCGATGGCGAGAACCACACATCGTACTTACCGTTATCCGTTGTATAGATGAAATAGACCATCAGTTCGGGATGACGCTCAAGGACTTTCTTGGCCTTCTCAATGCCCATCACCATGAACGACGTAGCATAAGCATCGGCCACGGCACACTCCTTGGTCAGCACCGTGGCTGAGAGCAGAGAGTGCTGCACGGGATAACCGGTCTTAGGATCAATGGTATGGGCATATTTCTTGCCGTCTTTGTAATAATAATTCCGGTAATTACCACTGGTGGCCATCGCAATGTCAGTCACATTGAGCACCGTCTGGAGCTCACTATTCGCGGAGAGCATGTCATCGGTAGGCCTGACAACGCCGACCTTCCACGGAAGACGTGTCTCATTAACGCCACGCGTAACGATCTCGCCACCAATCTCAACCATGTAGTTCGCTATACCCTTCGACTCGAGCAGACGGGCCACAACATCAGAGGCAAAGCCTTTGGCAATGGCCGAGAAGTCCATCTGGTTACGTATCTTCTTCAGGGAGTCAACCTGCTGCGGCGTCGGCATCTGGTCGTTCTTGAAACCAAAACCCCAGGCATTGACAAGAGGGGCCACAGTAACGTCGAAGGCACCGTCGCTCTCGCGATTAACCATCTGTGCCAGCTTATACACCTCGTTGAACATAGCGCTTCTTTCAACGCCCTGCTCACCTCGGTTGAGACGTGCCACGGTAGAGGCTTGATTGAACATGGACAGTTCGTTATCAACCTTCTGCAACTCGTCCTCAATCTGTTCCTTGAGATTCTGGTCGTACTGATAGGTTATCTTATAGACAGTTCCAAAGACCGAACCCATATCATGCTGATACGGCATTGACCGTTGCTGTCTGATTATCAACACGGTGCCCACCACCAACAGTACGAGGAAGGGCAGTTGCCATAATAACCTCTTCTTCTGTTTTGTCTCCATTACCTTTCTTCTTATATATCAACTATCACATTAAAAGTCCCACCAAGACGGGTGTCGCCCCACAGACCGTAGCCTGGCACGTACCATGACTTACCAAGTATGCCCTCATCATGGGCCACACGACGTTTATAGCGTACTGACCAGCCCAGATGCAAGGGACCGAACACCTTGGCATCGATACCGACAACGGCTTCTAGCCAGTGTTGCGAGCAGGCCAGGTCGCGGACACCAAAACCCGTGTCCCACTGCCATACGGGGTCAGGGAAGTTCTGGCGCCATAGGTCAACCTTATAGGAAGTGTATGCATAGCGGAAACCTGCATACAGTCGGTTGTCGCCATGCTTGTTCTTCAGCATATTGAAGTCCATACCGGCACGGAAATAGGGAGCGGCCGTCTTATAGGCAATGCCGGTCACATCATCGACAGGATGGTCGGCCTTGCCATAGCCGACCTCAACGATCGGGAACCATTGGTCATGCAAGTTCAGACGGAAAGCACCCTCATACTGCCCATAGTCAGACAACTGCAGAAGACCGAAGCCAAACAGGTCGAACGAGACCTGAAAGCCACGCATCATGGGGACGCTGTCCTCTACAAGCTTGAACAGCTTCATCTTCTGTCCCTGTGCCGACACCGAGCATGCCAGCAGGAGCAGGAGACTAATCACTTGACGTGAAATAGATATGGAAGTGCTCTGTCGTGACATCATAGTCTACATTACTTTTATTGATGATGATGGAGTCAATTACATGATGGGTGGTACGAACCGACTGCAGATGATGGAAGAACGAAGCACTGCAGTCCACGGACTCGAAATGGGGAATATCCTCTTTCTTAATATGCACGGTGTCGGCAACAATGCCGCCCTCTTTGACAAACAGGAAGTACAAGGTGTCCTCGGGACAAGTGTAACTAATAGGTAATGAGAAAGTAGAGGTGCCTATGGCGGCATTCAAGATCAGGGTATCGGAACCGTTGCGCCGATGGGTGTACACGTACATCGTGTCCTGTAGCGTAAATGCCTCACCACGACCGTCGTAGGCGTTATACACCGTATACACCAGATTCTGCACCGGACAGTCAATCGATGTACAGGCACACAAAGACACCACTGACAGCAAAACGGCAACTATTTTGCGCATCCAAGTTCCTCCTCTATCTGATAATCATTACGGTTGGCCGACGAACGACTGACCAGGTCGCCAATGAAACCGGTCAGGAACAGCTGCGTGCCTATTATCATCATCGTCAAGGCAATATAGAAATAGGGAGAGTCTGTCACCAGACGCTGCGGAATGTGGTTGGCCAGACACCATAGCTTGTCGGCACCTATCACAAAGGCAGCCACAAAACCGATAAAGAACACCAACGTACCCAAGAAACCGAACACATGCATGGGTTTCTTGCCAAAAGTGGACAGGAACCAAAGCGTCAGCAGGTCCAGATAGCCGTTGACAAAACGGTTCAGGCCCATAAACTTCGACGAGCCATACTTGC
>CAZLPO010000161.1:0-4502 GCA_964561385.1 uncultured Prevotella sp. | reverse complement strand
TCGTCGGGATAGAAACGACGTTTGTAGCCGACACTGATGCTGCGCAGGGGTTCCTGCCAGGAAGTCCAGGCCGTGGTGAGCGAGTCGGCACAGAGGCCGCGCTCGTGATAGCCGGCCCAACCGCATTGAAGCGGGTCTTCAGGGTCGTTCAGACCGTTGGGCATCACATAGAGGAAGCTCGGTGTATCGCCCTCCACGCCCCATTTGTAGGTGGGATATTCCTTGCCCAGCGTACCCTTGCCTTGAATCATGTTCTGGTGTTGTTGCCAGTGTTGCTTACCTAGTTCGCACTGCTCTTGCCAGGCGCCTTCGTCCCAGATGAACTGCAGGTCTTCCTGAAATTCCTTTCGAAGCCACATATGGGAACTGTAGGCGCGGTTCATGCGCATGTCATATTTCATGTCCTGATCGGTGATGGTGAAGAGGCGGAACTTTTTGACGAAGTTTTTTACTTCGTCACCACTCCGCGTCTGTTTTACGCGCCAGATGGCCTGCGCCAGCGTGTTGGCCCCGCCCCAAGCGGCCACATAGATGGGACGCGGGTCATCCTCGTCAGCCAGTCGGATAAGCATCTCGCTGCCAGGCGAGTCGTTGCCCTCGCCTATCATCTTGATACCTCCATGCTCGCTACCCATCAGAGCACGCCCCTTGATGTAATCAGCACTAGGCCAATAGCCAAGTTCCTGCCGACCGTTCTCATCTTCCAGAGGCAGAAACTCACTTTGACCAGAGCGCCTCATCAGGTTGGGTACATCCTGGCGATAGGCCTCGATGACACGCGTCAGATATTGCGCCCATTCCTTTGGGTACGGGTCGCAGTTCCAACCGACGCTCGTGATGAGCGCCTCTATTTCAAAACAATCGGCATAGGCCATCAGTCGCACCATCGACTCCATGTCGTCTGGCTCCACGTCGGCTGGCGCGATGTCTGTACATACCACCAGTCGTGGCTTGAGGTTGTTCTCCGCTGCCCAGCCCATTATCGGCATCAGGAGCAGCATGCATATCATTGCTTTCTTCATAGTCATATTACTTCAAAGTGTTACAGGGTATCATGATTCCCGAAAAAATGCGGCCAGACTGAATGCCTAATCGACGGGCGGAGAAGAAGGTGTCCGATTGCTTGACGGTGCAGATGTCGGCAACGTAGATGTGGGCTTCGGGAACGCCAGCAGCAATGAGTTGCTGGCGATTGCACTCGGGCAGGTCGATGTGCCATTTCACCTCACGCCTGCTGATGGACGGCATGTCGAAACCAGCCTGGGCGAAGGCATCATAGACCTCGTCACCCACCTCGAAGCTGTCGAGACTAATGCCTGGACCAATCTGAACGCAGAGGTCAGCCGCTTGCGACCCGTATGCTGCCGCCATATCCGCAATGGTCTGCTGTGCGATGCGCTGAACGGTGCCGCGCCAGCCAGCATGAATGGCTGCCACGGCGCGCTGACGAGTGTCGTAGACGAGCAACGGGATGCAGTCGGCTGTGCTGACTCCGATGCATACGCCAGCGAGATTGGTCATCACGGCATCGATGCCCTCCAAGCGTGTTTGTCGGTCTTCTTCCGACAGCGCAAGAGACGTCTCGTCAATCTGTACGGACTGCTCGAGATGTACTTGGTGGGGCATGATGAGACGGTCATCGCTGATGCCTAACTGCTGGCACAACAAAGCACGGTTCTTGCGGATGGCTTCAGCATCGTCGCCACAGTAGCGGTTGATGTTGAACTCGCCATACGCCCCCGTACTGAATCCCCCACGCCGCGTTGTACTGAACGCAACCACATCTTCGTGTAGGGTATAATAATGTAATTTGGGCTGTATCATATTGTCATTTCAACCCGATTATCCACTCTGCGATGTCGTTGAGAACTTCGGACGAGATGGTTTCTTCTATCTGGGAGTACTCGTTGACAAGACCCGTTGTGCAGTGCTGGAAGAGATGGTTCAGACCAGGGTATTCCTTGATGAGATTCTGTTTCGACTTGGACAGCAGACGCTCGATGGCGGTGAGGTTCTGCGAGGAGATGACCTGACAGTCGCGGTCGCCATTGAGGGCAAAAACAGGGCAGCGTGTCGCGGCGATATCGGCGGCGGGGTCGTAGTCAATGAACCACTTTAGCCAAGGCATCTGCTGGACGGCGTCCTGTTGGCGGTATTTCTTGACGGTCATATCGGCAGGCATTCCCGATAGCGACAGAATGCGGTTGCCCTGCGCTGCCAAAAGCGTGTCGCCTTTTACACCAGGCCCCGCCAACGAGACGATGAAATCCGTCTGTTTCTTGGCGGCGAGCATGAAGGCGATAAGACCGCCCTCACTGTGACCAAGGAGGCCGACTTTAGAAAAGGCTTTCGTGTTGCGCAGGTATTCCAGACCTGCCGCAGCGTCTCGGGCAAAATCCTCAGATGTGGCGTTCTTTATCTCGCCACCCACGGAGGCGCCTGTGGCGCGATCGTCGTAACGCAGCGTGGCGATGCCGTGACGTGCCAGATAGTCGGCAATGACCAGGAAGGGCTTGTGGTCCATCAGCTCCTCGTCACGATTCTGCTGACCGCTGCCTGAGACCATCAGAACAACGATGGGCTTCTGCTTCGACTGCTTGTCGTAGCCCACGGGCCACGTCAGCGTGCCCACCAACGTGGCATGGTCTGTCGTATTGGGAAACATCACTTCTCCCGTCTCGTAAGGATAAGGTTCCTTGGGCGTTTGTGGGCGTTTCCGCTCAGGCACGTCACCTTTCGCCAGTATCAGGGGCAGCGACATACCATTCTGCGTGAACGTGCCGTCGAGCTTGTCGTCCTTGAGCCGTGCGCGGTAGGTCATGTTGATGGCCTCTATTTTGATGGCCAGCGAGTCATCACTCAGGTATTCCTTATAGGCCGGAATACCTTTCGCCCCTTGGTCTGGACTGTCAAGCAATGCTTTTACATAGCCGTCGCCCTGTTCCAGATGCAATACCAACGTCAGCGACATAGCACCTACGTTCAACTTGCCCGACCACGAGCCGAGTAATGCGGTGGTGGGATTAACTTGCGCCCAGCCGATCATTGTGACGAGGGCGAGGAGAATGGTTATGATATATTTCTTCATAAGAGTAAAGTAAGAGAAGTCATTTCTTCTTGTTTTTCGTTTTACGCTGACGCTTGGGCTTTACGTCACCTTCAGCAAGGGCGTCGAGCATGGACATCTGCTTTTCGTGTAGGTAGTTGTCGACAGTGTAGCCCTTCTCAGCCATCTTCAGGAGCAGATACCGACGGGCGAGCCAGGTCTGTTTGAGGTCGGGCAAGGTATTGTTAAGACGGCGCGAGGCTTGTTTATTGTTGGTCTCCACTTTGAAGGAGAGTTCGATGGGTTTATTGAGGATGTCGCGCAACTGGTCGGCAAAGTATTCGGCGCTGCGGCGGACGCGGTCAAGGAATTCGGCATCGCGAAGAGACTCTATCGACATGACCTGAATCTTCTGCTGCCACTTAGTTGCGACCTCAAGAACACGCTGACGCAGATCAAAAAGTGTCTGGTCATGCAACTGCTTCAGCGATGCGTGACTATGATAGAAGAACTCGGCGAAGATGCGTACCATCGACTCTTCCAAATAGAGGATGGCGCGGAAGTCGAAGAGCTGCATCAGCAGGTAGCGCTCGTACTCCTGCTTGAGCAGGGGCAGTTGCTGAATGCTACGCTCGGCCTGATATTCTTGCTGGGAGATGTACGAGTCCACACGTTCGTCGTTGATGACAGCACGAGCGTCCAAAGGTGAAGCAAGCACCAGCCCTTCGAGCGTACGGCAGCGGCTCAGGGCGACATACACCTGACCAGGCGCAAACGACTGGTTAGCGTCAATGATGGCGCGGTCGAAGGTCAGACCCTGACTCTTGTGAATGGTGATGGCCCATGCCAGTCGAAGAGGTAGCTGTTTAAACGTTCCCTGCACCTCACTCTCAATCTCGCGCGTCTGCTCGTTCAGCGTATAGCGCGTATTCTCCCACTCCAGCGGTTCCACTTCGATGGCATTCGCGTCGCCCTCGCAATAGACGGTCAGACGTTTTTCCGACGCCTCCATCACACGCCCGATGCGCCCATTATAATAAAGGTGTTCGCCGGAGGGGTCGTTCTTCACGAACATCACCTGCGCACCCTCCTTCAGCACCAGTGTCTCAGCCGTGGGATAGGAGTATTCAGGGAACGTGCCCTTGACCTCGGCGCGATATTGGTACGAACGGCCTGGGAGCTTTTGCAACTCCGACTCGTTGTAGAAGTTGGCGAGGTTGTTGTGGGTGGTCAGGCGGATGTAACCTCCCCCTTCCCCTCCCAAGGAGGGGTGATTGGTTACCCGGCTGTTCAGCTTCGACAACGCCTCTGCCGAAGGATGTCCCTCGCGAATTTCGTTCAGGAGTGCGATGAACGACTCGTCCTGCTGGCGATAGACGTGGCTCAACTGGATGGTCACGTAGTCAATCTGCTGCAGCGCCTTCGAGCCGAAGAAGTACGGCGTGTCGTAGTAAGG
>CAZLPO010000160.1:0-4525 GCA_964561385.1 uncultured Prevotella sp. | reverse complement strand
GCCAACGTGCCGATGGTGTTTGCCATCAACAAGATAGACAAGCCGGGTGCCAACCCCGACAAGATTCGTGAGGACCTGGCTAACATGAACCTGCTCGTAGAGGAGTGGGGTGGTAAATACCAGTGTCAGGAGATCAGCGCCAAGAAGGGTCTCGGCGTCTACGAACTGCTCGAAAAGGTGTTGCTCGAGGCCGAGATGCTTGACTTGAAGGCCAATCCCAACCGTAAGGCAACGGGAAGCATCATCGAGTCGTCGCTCGACAAGGGGCGCGGCTACGTGTCGACGGTTCTTGTCAGCAATGGTACGCTGAAGGTGGGCGACGTGGTTATCGCCGGAACGGCCTGGGGTAAGATCAAGGCGATGTTCAACGAGCGTAATCAGCGCATAGAGAAGGCTGGCCCTGCCGAGCCCGCCATCATCCTTGGTCTGAACGGTGCGCCTACGGCAGGCGACTCCTTCCACGTGATGGAGACAGAGCAGGAGGCGCGCGAGATTGCCAACAAGCGTATCCAGTTGCAGCGTGAGCAAAGTCTGCGCACCACCACGAAACTCGGACTCGACGAGCTGTCGCACCGTATTGCTCTTGGTGAGTTCCACGAGCTGAACATCATCGTGAAGGGTGATACCGACGGATCAATCGAGGCACTCTCCGATTCGTTCATCAAGCTCTCGACGGAGAAGGTCCAGGTCAACGTCATCTCGAAGGCCGTGGGCCAGATTTCGGAGAACGATGTCATGCTGGCATCGGCCTCTGAGGCCATTATCATCGGCTTCCAGGTGCGTCCGTCAGCTGATGCCCGAAAGGCTGCTGACCGCGAGGGCGTCGAGATCAACACCTACTCGATTATCTACGATGCCATTGACGATGTGAAGTCGACGATGCAGGGTATGCTTGACAAGGTGAAGAAGGAGGTTGTATCTGGTGAGATTGAGGTGAAGCAGGTCTTCAAGATCTCGAAGGTTGGTACTGTGGCCGGAGGTCTGGTGACCGACGGTAAGGTACACAACAAGGACAAGGCCCGCGTCATCCGCGACGGTATCGTCATCCACACCGCTCCTATCGATGCCTTGAAGCGCTACAAGGACGATGCCAAGGAAGTGGCAACGGGCCTGGAGTGCGGTATCTCGCTTGTGAACTTCAACGACATCCAGGTCGGCGATATCATCGAGACCTTCACGGAGATTGAGGTGGAGCAGAAACTGTAAGTAAAAGAAGGCTGGAAGCAGAGATATGGGAAAGAAACGCAAGCTACGCTCATTTGCCAGACGGCTGACGCGGCGTATTGCCATCACGCAGCTTGTTGTGATGGCACTTGCGTCCTATCTCATGTTCAAGATTGTCGTCATCGTCATTGAGGAGGAGGAGTGTGAGCTGTACGAGAGCTACCTAAAAGCGTCCTATAATGATATAGGGAGTGTGTTGTCGACAGTCAGCACGGGTACTGTTAATCATGCCTGGGAGATTGAGCAAAGTCTTGACCAACCAGACAGACTGTACGATGTGATGAGACAGATCGTCACCGCTAATCCTTGTATACACAGTTGTGGCATCAGCTTCATTGCCGACTACTATCCGCAGAAGGGACACACGTTCTGTCCCTATGCCTACAGAGATGCTGACGGACAGGTCGTCGTGCGTGCTTCTGACAATTCTCAACGTGACTATCTGCAAGAGGAGTGGTTTGTCAAGGCGCTTGAGGCCCATGATGCCTATTGGTCGGAGCCTTTCTATGCATCGGACGATTCCCTGATGTCGTTGGTGGCCTATTTGGTTCCTATTCATGACAGGCAGGGGAGAACGGTAGCGGTGCTTGGTTCCGACATGTCGCTGAAATGGTTCAGTGATTGTCTGAAAAAGAACATCACCGTCCGAGGTGACACCGTCCAGATCAATTACTGGGAAGGTAAAGATAAGAGGCGCTCGGACTCAAAAGAGGAGAAGAACTTCAGAGACTTCAAGAGCTACTACTTCATCGTTGACAGTACGGGAACCTTTATTGCCCATCCTGACAGCAGTTACATCATCAGGAAGAACTTCCTGGAGCTGGCAAAGGAGACTCCAGACACCTGTGACGATTATCTTTGTCGCTTGATGGTGGAGGGTGAACGCGGGGTCTATAGCGACTCGACAGGTAAAACCCGTCCCTTGTCTCTGTTTGGCGATGATGGTTCCGTCTATCTGTTCTACAGACCGATAGAGGCGACAAACTGGTCTATTGCACTTGCTGCACCACACTTCCTCATTGAAGGACTGGCCATCGGCTTTGGCGTTGTTCTGCTCGTGTTGATCGGCATCTCTATGTTGGTGGTGCGCCTGTGCGGACGGTTCATCGTCAAGCGTGCCACAAGGCCCCTGAAGCAGTTGGCAGACTCAGCCAACGAGGTGGCCAAAGGAAACTTCTATGCGCAGTTGCCCCAGATAAAGCATAATGACGAGATACGCCTGTTGCGCGACTCGTTTGACGGAATGCTCCATTCGTTGACGGAGTATGTCGAGGAACTCAAGGAGACAACCGCCTCGAAGGCTGCGATAGAGAACGAGCTGAAGGTAGCTCACGGCATTCAGATGTCGATGCTGCCGAAGACGTTCCCTCCCTATCCCGAACGCAATGACATTGATGTATACGGTTCGCTGACAGCGGCCAAGGACGTGGGAGGTGATCTCTTCGACTTCTACATCCGCGACGAGAAACTGTTCTTCTGCATCGGCGATGTCTCGGGCAAAGGCGTTCCGGCTTCGCTGGTGATGGCCGTCACCCGTTCGCTGTTCCGCAACATCTCGGCACACACGGCAGAGCCGGAACAGATTGTCGCTACGCTTAACGACTCACTGGTTGACGGTAACGAAACGAATATGTTTGTCACGGTCTTCGTCGGCGTCCTGAACCTGGCAGACGGTGAATTGCGCTATTGCAATGCAGGGCATGATGCTCCCTTGCTTATCAGTAAGACGGTTGATTTGCTTCAATGCGATTCAAATCTTGCGCTTGGCGTGATGCCAGATTGGATCTTTACGGCTCAGCAGATAATCCTGGAACCGCAGACGATGCTATTCCTTTATACCGATGGTCTCAACGAGGCTGAGGCCGTTGACCATTCTCAGTTTGGCGTTCAGAGAATAAAGGATGTTGCTTTGCAGACGACGATGCGAGGGGAAAATGAGACAGTCCAGTTGATAAGACGGATGACAGATGCAGTACACGCTTTTGTCGGTGAAGCCGAACAAAGCGATGATCTGACGATGCTTGCCATCAAATATATGAAGAAAAATGGATAATAAAGATAAACGTCCGAAAGCAGAAGCCGTACCAGGGAATGACAATGACCTCGTGCGCAGCATAGCCGAACAGAAGTATGAGTTTGGCTTTACGACGGACGTACATACTGAAATCATCGAGAAAGGACTGAATGAGGACGTGGTCCGACTCATCTCAGCCAAGAAGGGAGAGCCGGAGTGGATGCTTGAATTCCGTCTGAAGGCGTTCCGCTATTGGAAGGAGCAGAAGGAACCCAAGTGGGGACACGTGCATGTGCCGGAGATAGACTATCAGGCCATCTCTTACTATGCCGATCCAATGGCTCAGAAGCCTAAGGGCGATGGCAAAATCGATCCTGAACTCGAGAAGACATTCGATAAACTCGGTATTCCCCTTGAAGAGCGCTTGGCCCTTTCTGGTAATACGGCCGTTGATGCCATCATGGACTCTGTGAGTGTAAAAACTACTTTCAAGGAGAAACTCCGCGAAAAGGGCGTCATCTTCTGTTCAATAGGTGAAGCCATCAAGGAGCATGGCGATCTGGTGCGCCAGTATCTGGGCACAGTTGTGCCTTACAAGGATAACTTCTTTGCAGCCCTCAACTCGGCAGTGTTCAGCGACGGCTCGTTTGTGTATATTCCCAAGGGCGTGCGCTGTCCCATGGAGTTGAGCTCTTATTTTCGCATCAATGCCAGGAATACGGGTCAGTTTGAGCGCACGCTGATTATTGCCGACGACGATGCTTATGTGTCGTATCTCGAGGGCTGTACAGCGCCCATGCGTGATGAGAATCAGTTGCATGCCGCCATCGTGGAGATTATCGTGATGAATCGTGCAGAAGTAAAATACTCAACGGTTCAGAACTGGTATCCTGGCGATGAGAATGGTAAGGGTGGTGTGCTGAACCTGGTAACGAAGCGTGGCGATCTGCGAGGTGTGGACTCGAAACTCTCGTGGACACAGGTGGAGACGGGCTCTGCCATTACTTGGAAGTATCCCTCTTGCATTCTGCGTGGCGATAACTCGCAGGCTGAGTTCTATAGTGTGGCCGTGACCAACAACTACCAGGAGGCCGATACCGGCACCAAGATGATCCATATCGGACGGAACACCAAGAGCACGATTATTTCGAAGGGAATATCCGCTGGTCACTCCCAGAACTCGTATCGCGGACTGGTGCGTGCAGCATCTACTGCTGATAATGCTCGTAACTATTCTTCGTGCGACTCGCTGCTTCTGGGCTCTGATTGTGGTGCCCACACCTTCCC
>CAZLPO010000159.1:0-4590 GCA_964561385.1 uncultured Prevotella sp. | reverse complement strand
AGGAGATACGCCCGAAGTACAACCCCCTCGACACCGACATGGAGCTCGACGACGCACTGGAGGCCATGGACAGTCGCGAACGCGACTCCGTGGAGTCCATTGCCGTGACACGCCATACAACGCGTAACTTCTCCATCTCCAATGCACGCGTGGACATCAAGACCAAGCGTCATCCCATGCCCTACGACCCCGCCAACTTCTCTTTCAGCTACAGCCACTCCCACCGGAACACCACTGGCGAGACCACTGTCTTCGAGAATGAGGACCAGTGGCGCGGCTCACTCAGCTACTCCTACTCACCTGTCTATAAGTCGCTGGAGCCTTGGAAGAATGCCAAGTCGAAGTCAAAATGGATGCAGTTGCCAAAAGCACTGGGACTCAACTACCTGCCGCAGACCATCGCGTTTAACACCGATATCCAGCGTTCCTACTACGAGCTGCAGGAACGCGATCTGGAGAACACCGAGAACCCCAACCTGCCACTGTCGTTCTCGGAGCAGTTCCTCTGGAACCGAGATTTCCAGCTGCGCTGGGACCTGACAAAGAATCTGCACATGAACTTCCAGTCGGCGACACATGCTGAGATAGAGGAGCCCTACACGCCCATCAACAAGGACCTCTACCCCGAGCAGTACACGGCATGGAAGGACTCTGTCAAGCAGAGCATCCGTAACCTCGGCAAACCGCTCGACTACCAGCAGTCGTTCCAGGCCAGCTACCAGCTGCCACTCAACAAGCTGCCCATCTTCGATTGGATCAACAGCGATGCCTCCTACAACGCCACCTACTCCTGGGTACGTGGTACGGAGCTCGATGACGGCACCAGCCTCGGCAACACTATCTCCAACAACCGCAGCCTGAACATCAACGGTGCCCTGAACTTCGAGACCCTGTATAACCACTCGCCGTTCCTCAAGAAAGTGAACGACCGCTTCAAGAAGGCGCCCACACCCAAGGCCAACGTCTCGAAGAAGCCCAAGAACTCAGCCCCCCAGAAGTCCCAGGACTCCCAAAAGGCTCAAGACTCCCAGAACTCTCAGGAAGAAAAGTCCCTCCCCAAGAACAAGAACACTTTCCAGAAGGAAATCACACTCAGCCCCGACTCCGCACTCGTCATACAGCACGGTAAGAAGTCGAAGCGCCTGCTCGTCTCCGCACGCACACCAGAGGGCAAGCAGATACGGCTGAAGTGGAAAGTCAAGGACGAGAACTCGATCAAGGTGTCACTGCCAAAGGACATTGCGGCAACACTTCTTGCCAAGGACTCCACACAGAAGGACTCCACGCTGAAACTGAAACTCAACGTCCTGCCCAAGCAGCCACTCGACAAGCAGTGGTGGTACAACCCCGCACAGCAGGTGGCCCGTCTGCTCATGATGGTACGCACGGTCAACCTCTCCTACCGCAGCCAGCGCTCCATGTCGTTGCCTGGTTTCCTGCCTAACGTCGGCGACGCCTTCGGACAGCGCACAGGAAGCGTTCTCTCGCCGGGCCTCGATTTCGCCTTCGGCTTCGTCGGCGACAGCTATCTCAACAAGGCCATGGACAACGGCTGGTTGCTGATGGACAACTCCATAGCCACACCTGCCACCAGTCAGAACAACGAAGAGCTGCAGCTGCGTGCCACACTCGAGCCCGTGCGCGACCTGAAGATCGACCTCAACGCCTCGCGCACCATGAACCGCGCCCGCTCCATACAGTTCATGTACGAAGGCCTGCCCACCACACAGAGCGGCTCATTCAACATGACCACCATCTCCATCAAGTCGGCCTTCGAGGGTATCGGCAACGCCAACAGCGGCTATAAGTCAAAGACCTTCGACCGCTTCTGTGAGCTCATCCCCGAAGTGCACCAGCGCCTGCAGGCTCGTTACGACCAGGCCACCCAAACCACCACTCCCGCAGCGTCAGCTGCGGGCACCACCCCCACCGTCAACCCCCTCAGCGGCGATGTCCTCATCCCCGCCTTCCTCGAGGCCTATACCAGTGGCAACAGCCACTCGCTGGACATCTTCCCGCTGCTCAGCCATCTGCTGCCCAACTGGACCCTGCGCTATGGTGGGCTCGCCAAGCTGCCCTGGCTCCGCGACCACTTCAAGAGCGTCAACCTCAACCACGCCTATAAGTCAGTCTATAGCATTGGCTCCTATAGTTCCTATAGCAGCTGGGTACCCATCGACGGCGACCTGGGCTATGTGACAGCCGCCGACGGCTCCTTGTCGCCCTCATCCTTGTATAACATCCCCACCGCCAGCATCCAGGAGTCCTTCGCACCGCTCATCGGACTCGACGTCACACTGCTGAACAACATGACCGTTAAGCTCGAGTATCGCAGCACCCGCAACCTCAACCTCTCCATGACCAGCATCCAGCTCAACGAGAGCCGCTCCAACGACTGGGTCGTCGGACTCGGATATAAAATCAGCAATTTCAATCTGTTTGGTATGGGCGGCAACGGCCGTAAGGTGAAGACCAAAGGCAAGAATACCAACAACGATGATAACAATTCGTCAAATGGCAAATCGTCAAAAAACAACTCACGAGGCGTCAACCACGACCTGAACATGCGCCTCGATGTCTCCCTGCGCGACCAGGCTGCCATCACCCGTGACATCGCTACCGGTGTCTCCTCGGCCAGCAGCGGCAACTCCGCTTTCAAGATGTCCTTTGCCGCCGACTACACCCTGTCGCGTATGCTGACCCTCTCGGCCTACTACGACCGGCAGACGAACACCCCGTTGCTATCGAGCAGCAGCTATCCGACCACCACGCACGACTTTGGTCTGGCCCTGAAGTTCTCACTCACCAGATAGCCCTGTTCGTCAGGAAACTTTTACTTATCATACGCATGGACGGGATAGTCGATGGTATAGTGAAGACCACGACACTCCTTGCGTTCAAGGGCCCAGCGCGTGATAAGATAGCCCACATTGATCATGTTTCGGAGTTCACAGATGTCCCTCGAGGCTTTCACTCGCTTGAACAGGCGCTCGGTCTCTTCATAGAGCATGTCAAGACGATCCCAGGCACGGTGCAGACGCAGGTCTGAGCGCACGATACCCACATAGTTGGCCATAATCTGGTTCACCTCCTTGACACTCTGCGTGATAAGCACTTTTTCTTCATTGGTCATCGTCCCCTCATCGTTCCACTCCGGCACTTTCTCGTTAAAGTCATACAGGTCCACATGCTTCAGCGAGTCTTTCGCAGCAGCATCGGCATAGACAACAGCCTCGATCAGCGAGTTCGACGCCAGTCGGTTGCCGCCGTGCAGACCCGTACACGAGCACTCGCCAAGGGCGTAGAGGCGCTCTATCGACGACTGACCGTTCAGGTCGACCTTGATACCACCGCACATATAGTGGGCTGCGGGACGGACGGGAATATAGTCCTGCGTGATGTCGATGCCTATCGACAGGCACTTTTGGTAGATGTTGGGGAAGTGCTTCTTCGTCTCTGCAGGGTCCTTATGGGTGACGTCCAGACACACATGGTCCAGACCGTGAATCTTCATCTCCTTGTCGATGGCACGTGCCACAATATCACGGGGTGCCAGCGACAGGCGCTCATCGTATTTCTGCATGAACTCCTCACCGTTGGGCAGCTTCAAGATACCGCCGTAGCCACGCATGGCCTCGGTGATGAGGTAGGCAGGGTGTGTCTCTTTCGGATTGTGCAACACCGTCGGATGGAACTGCACAAACTCCATGTCGGCCACCGTGCCCTTGGCACGATAGACCATGGCGATGCCGTCGCCCGTAGCGATGACGGGGTTCGAGGTGGTCAGGTACACGGCACCGCAGCCGCCCGTACACATCACCGTCACCTTAGCCAGATAGGTGTCAACCTGAGTCTCATAAGTTCCATGGGTCTCATGGGCCACATAGGCTCCATAGCACTGGATATTGGGTGAGCGACGGGTGACACGCACGCCCAAATGGTGCTGCGTAATGATTTCCACGGCAAAATGATTCTCCTTGACCTCGATATTCGGATTCTGGCGCACGGCCTCCATCAGACCGCGCTGTATCTCAGCACCGGTGTCGTCGGCATGGTGCAGGATGCGGAACTCTGAGTGACCACCCTCTCGGTGCAGGTCGAACTGGCCGCCCTCCTTACGGTCGAAGTTGACTCCCCACTTCACCAGTTCCTCTATCTGCGAGGGAGCCTGGCGCACCACCTGCTCTACGGCAGCGCGGTCGCTGATATAGTCTCCGGCAATCATCGTGTCCTCGATATGCTTGTCAAAATTGTCAAGCTCCAGGTTCGTGACCGACGCCACACCACCCTGCGCAAACGAGGTGTTAGCCTCATCGAGCGACGTCTTGCAGATCATACAGACACGGCGCCCCTCACGGGCCACCTTCAGGGCATAACTCATACCGGCCACACCGGCACCAATCACCAGGAAATCATACTTATATACCATATCTCATACATTTTGATGGTGCAAAGTTACGTAAAAACGAGTGAAAAGCCAAATTTATTTGAGCTTTTCCGAGTGCAAAGTAAGTTCGGCGAAGCCAAAGTTACGGAAAAAGCTTGTAAAAGCGAAGCGATTTTGGAAGATTAACGCAATTCAGCCTGAAA
>CAZLPO010000158.1:0-4621 GCA_964561385.1 uncultured Prevotella sp. | reverse complement strand
TTCAAGTGGCTGGGCATCCAGTTCGACGAGGGTGTCTCGTTCGGAGGCGACAAGGGTCCCTACCGTCAGAGCGAGCGCCGCGACATCTATAAGAAGTACGTGAAGCAGTTGTTGGACGCAGACAAGGCCTACATCGCCTTCGATACGCCCGAGGAGCTGGAGCAGAAACGTCAGGAGATAGAGAACTTCCAGTATGACTCGAAGACGCGCTCCCAGATGCGCAACTCCCTGACATTGCCCAAGGAAGAGGTGGAGCGCCTGATTGCCGACGGCTGTCAGTATGTCGTGCGCTTCAAGATTGAAGGCGGACAGGATGTGCAGGTCAATGACCTCATCCGCGGCGAGGTGCACGTCAAGAGCGACATCATTGACGACAAGGTGCTCTACAAGAGTGCCGACGAGCTGCCCACCTACCATCTGGCCAATATCGTCGACGACCACCTGATGGAAATTACACACGTCATCCGCGGCGAGGAGTGGCTCCCCTCAGCGCCCCTCCATGTGCTGCTCTATGAGGCCTTCGGCTGGGCCGACACGATGCCGCAGTTTGCCCACCTGCCGTTGCTCTTGAAGCCGGATGGAAAAGGAAAACTGTCGAAGCGCGATGGCGACCGTCTGGGCTTCCCTGTGTTCCCCCTGGAGTGGCACGACCCGAAGACGGGCGATGTCAGCCGCGGCTACCGCGAGGACGGTTATTTCCCCGAGGCCGTCATCAACTTCCTGGCGCTGCTGGGCTGGAATCCTGGCACGGAGCAGGAACTCTTCACACTCGACGAGCTGGTGCCGCTGTTCGACATTACGAAGTGCTCGAAGGCTGGCGCTAAGTTCGCCTACGAGAAGGGCATCTGGTTCAACCATGAGTATATCCTCAAGAAGTCTGCCGACGAGATTGCTGCCCTGTGGCTGCCCGAGGTGCAGCAGCATTGTCTGCAGGCGACGATGGAACGCGTCGTGAAGGTCTGCGAGATGATGAAGGACCGCGTGTCGTTCGTTAAGGAACTGTGGCCCCTCTGCTCGTTCTTCTTCGAGGCCCCCACGGCCTATGATGAGAAGACGGCGAAGAAGCGCTGGAAAGCCGCCAACCCCTCCGAAGGAGAGGCGGGTTCCGCGCAGCAAATGACGGAACTCATCGCCGTTCTCGAGGGTATCGATGACTTCTCGCTGGAGAATCAGGAACAGATTGTCCACGCATGGATAGAACAGAAGGGCTACAAGCTCGGCAACATCATGAACGCCTGGCGTCTGACGCTTGTCGGCGAGGGCAAAGGACCTGGTATGTTCGACATCTCGGCCTTCCTCGGAAAAGAAGAGACGATTGCCCGTATGAAGCGTGCCATAGAGGTATTGAAGTGAATAGTATTGAATTGAAAAGTTTTCTTCCGCCCAGATGATATATAATCTGATAATTTACATTTATCTCCTTGGTGTGGCGATTTACAGTCGCTTCAACGAGAAGGTGCGGAAGATGTGGCGTGGTGAGCGTGCTGCTTTCAATGTGTTGAAGGAGAAGGTGGACCCCGCTGCCAAGTATGTGTGGTTCCATGCTGCCTCGCTCGGTGAGTTTGAGCAGGGCCGTCCGCTGATGGAGCAGTTGCGCCGCGATCATCCTGACTATAAAATCCTGCTGACGTTCTTCTCGCCCTCGGGCTACGAGGTGCGCAAGAACTATCAGGGAGCCGACATCATCTGCTACCTGCCACTCGACACACCCATCAACGCCATCCGTTTTCTGCGTCTGGTGCGGCCGGTCATGGCTTTCTTCATCAAGTACGAATTCTGGTATAACTACCTGCATATCCTGAAGCACCGCCACGTGCCCGTCTATAGCGTCAGCAGCATCTTCCGTCCCGATCAGGTGTTCTTCCGCTGGTACGGCCGTCAGTATGGTCGCGTGCTGAACTGCTTCACCCACTTCTTCGTGCAGAACGAGGTGAGCCGCGAACTGCTCGGCAACATCGGCATCAATTGTGTCTCGGTGGTTGGCGACACCCGCTTCGACCGTGTCCTCCAGATCAAGGAGCAGGCCAAGCAGCTGCCCATCGTTGAGGCGTTTGCAAATAATAATAAGGTTTTTGTGGCAGGCTCCTCATGGCCGCCCGATGAGGATATCTTTATCCGCTACTTCAATGAGCATCAGGAATGGAAGCTCATCATCGCGCCGCATGTCATCGGCGAAGACCACCTGCAACAGATTATAGGGAAACTGGACGGGCGCAAGGTTGTGCGCTATACCGAAGCTGAGAAGGCATCCGATGCACTCTCGTCCTACGATGTGCTCATCATCGACTGCTTCGGCCTGCTCAGCAGCATCTATCATTATGGATCTGTCGCTTATGTCGGCGGCGGCTTTGGTGTAGGCATCCACAACCTGCTGGAGGCCGCTGTCTGGGATGTGCCCGTGTTCTTCGGACCTAACAACCAGCGGTTCCAGGAGGCACAGGGACTGAAGCAGAGCGGCGGTCTTGAGATTACCGATTATGATAGCTTTTCCGGGCAGATGAACCGTCTCAGTGCCGATGCCAACTACCTGGATGAGCAGGGACGCCTCGCCGGACAGTATGTCAAGAGCCGCTCGGGCGCTACTTCGAAGGTTTTATCAGCAGTCGCTTCACGCCTTGATAGCTGACCGTTCCCCGCTTTTCGAGGAACTGTGTGATGAGGTCGGTCGTCTGCACGTTAAGCACGTGAGCCGACCCTTCGGGAATGATGCTCGTGGCTGGTATGTAGTTGTTGGTTGCAACGCGGTATTTCCTTTTCATATTCATCTTCTTGCCGTCAGGCGTCAGCAGCTTGACGCTTTTGATGAGTTCTGGATTGCGGGGGTTGAGCGTCAGCTCGCATAGCATGCCGCTGACATAGGGGAAACTGACCATCCGGTAGCGGCTGTATGTCAGCATCATGTGCAGCAGCTCGTCGCCGGTCAGCTCTAGCACCACGGCGTGGTTGTCGAAGGGGTCCATCTCCAGCACGTCCATCAGCGTGATGTCGCCCTGGGCATGACCGTCCACACGGATGCCGCCGGGGTTCTCGACGGCTATCTCTGCGTCTGTGCCGTCCATGAAGGCGTCGCACACCATGCAGGCCACCTCCTCACGGTTATCGAATGGGGTCTTGGCTTGTCCCACCACACGCTTGAAGGTCGGGTTGGAGTTGACGTAATTGACCAATGCCGCCACAGCCATGTTCTTGTTGCCGAATTTCTTCACGTCGATGTATTCCGCCTTCCTGTCGGTCACATGCCCGTTCTCTACGGTTAACGTGATATAGGTGACACGATTGAACTTGTTCTTGTTCTGGGTGATGAGCACACCGTTGTGCATCTCGTCACCACTAAGTTGCGTGTGCGTATGTCCACCAATGATGAGGTCGAGCCAAGGACAGCGGTCGGCCATCGCCACGTCGTCTTGGTAACCCAGGTGCGACAGCAGGATGGTAGCGTCACATTGACGGCTGAGCCACTCGTAATGGGGCACAACCTCCTCAGCAGGCTTGAACGCGATGCCCCGCACGTTGTCGGGATGCGTGCTCGGAATGCCTTGCGGCGTTATCTGGATGGCACTCACAACGCCCACCTTCAGTCCCTCTACATCGAACACTTGGCAGGGAACCAGCCTGACGCCTGTGGAGTCATCGGGAAATGCGTTAGCGCAGAGATAACGGAAACTGGAGAGTCCCGTCAGAGGTGCCAGCGAATGGTTGTCGAACTCGTGGTTACCCAAGCCCGATGCGTTGAAGCCCACCATGTTCATGAGAGCCACGATGGGGTAGCCCGGTATGCGATACTTGTCGCTTAGGGGATTGCCCGTACGGTTGTCGCCAGCCGAGAATACCAGCAGTCCCGGGTCTTCCGTCCGCAGACTGTCGACAAGTGCTGCCAACTGGGGAAACACGTCAATGGTGGCATGGATGTCGTTGACGGCCAGAATGTGGATATCTCGCTTCGCCCCCCATGTGGTGATGGTGGCCAGCAGCAGAAGCAGGATGGTCAATTGTCTTCTCATGCCTCCTTCTGTTCTTCTAAGTAGTACTTTGAGTAGGCCACGTAGTGCTTGGCGTTGTCGGTCTGGCCCGGACGTACGGGCTTGATGTACTTGGCTGGCACGCCCCCCCAGATCTCGCCGGCAGGAATCTTGGTGTTCTGAAGCACCAATGCGCCGGCTGCCACGATGGAGCCTTCGCCAACCTCGCAGTTGTCTAGTAGCGTGGCGCCCATGCCAATGAGGGCACCGTCGTGGATGGTGCAGGCATGTACCGTCACGTTGTGGCCGATGGTCACGTCACTGCCGATGTGCGTCGGACCTGTGTCGTGTGTCACGTGTACGCACGATCCGTCCTGAACGTTCGTGCGGTCACCAATGGTAATAGGGGCCACGTCGCCGCGAACCACCGCATTGAACCAGACGGAGCACTCGTCTCCCATTGTCACATCGCCAACGATCGTGGCGTTTTCGCTAAAATAACAGTCCTTGCCCCACTTGGGTTCCAGACCTCTGTAACTCTTGATTAATGCCATACGGGGTGCAAATATACGAAAAAAAGCTGAAAGAACAAAGTCTTTCAGCTTTTTACTGTTATACCTTGGCTTCGCCGAGCTTATACCACGCCCTGCGCCAGCATGGCT
>CAZLPO010000157.1:0-4653 GCA_964561385.1 uncultured Prevotella sp. | reverse complement strand
GAGAAGTACCAGTGGGAAATCTTGTAGAGCAGGTAATTTATGATGTGCATAGTGTTGGGGTTTTAATATAGTGTTTCTTGAAGGCATACCAGCAGAAATGCAGCGTGTTGACGGCGGCGCTTGTCTTACTAATATGTTCGTCCTTGGTCTGTATACTGAATACTTGTCTGACACTGTCCAGTTTCTTGGAAGACAGCGAGTTGCTGGATACTCTGTAGGTTGTCAGTGCCTTTTGTATTCCTCGTGCCCGCCTGACCTTTCGGAGCAGCATGAGCCATGTGGCATAGTCCTGACCTGACCGGCGGAGCGGCATGGTGAAAGTCCCTACGGTAGGACGGTGGAGCAGTACGGAGGAGGTGGCGATGACCGTTTGCCGCAGCAGGTGACGATAGTCTGTCGTTTCTGGAATCCAGACATAGTTCTTGATAACCTCTTCCTGTTCGTCAATGGTCTTGATGGCAGTGAACACAAATGGCTCGTTGCTGCCGGCCAGGGACACTTGTTCCTGCAGTTTCTCCGGTTCCCAGAGGTCATCGCTATCCAGGAATGCCAGATACTCACCCGTAGCCCTCTGAATAGCTTCGTTCCGTGCCACGGCGGCACCGCTGTTTTGGGGAAGACGTACATACTTGATACGTGCATCCTTTTCGGCCAGTTCCTGGATGATATGGGCAGAGTTGTCGGCAGAGCAGTCGTCGACAAGTAGCATCTCCCAGCGGGTATACGTCTGTTGTAGGACAGAACGTATAGTGCTGCCGATGAATCGTTCCGCGTTATATACTGGCGTCACGATGGAGACGAGTCCGGGAGTGTATTGTAACGTTTCTGCCATAGGGTGGGCTTAATAGATGGGGGTGAGCCAGTCTCTGTATTGTGGTATCTGTCCGGTGATGACCTGATAGTAGACGTCGGACAGTTGCTTGGTCAGTGGACCGCAGTTTCCGTCACCAACGGCATATCCGTCAATATCTGTAATGTGTGTGATTTCCATGGCCGATCCACAGAGGAAGGCCTCGTCACAGATGTATAGCTCGGTGCGGTCGATGTCGCGTTCCACCGTTTCCACGCCCATGACGTCTTTGGCCAACCGGATAATGGTGTCGCGTGTGATGCTCTCCAGGATGGAAGCTGTGACGGGCGGTGTGTAAAGCACGTTGTCGCGCACCATGAAGAAGCACGAACCTGGGCCCTCGGACAGTTTTCCTTGACTGTTCATGATGAGTGCGGTGTCGTAGCCGTTCTGCCTGGCTTCCAGAAAGGCCATGCGGCTGTTGATGTAGTTGGCACCGACCTTGGCGCGTGGAGACAGGTTCCTGTCGCTGATGCGTTCCCAGGAACTGATCTGACACCGCTGTCCCTTCTTTGTCTCAATGGGTGTAAAGTGCTTGGCAATGGGGGCAATGAACATGTTGACCGGTTCGCAGGAGTTCCATGTACCTCCTAATCCGTCGACAAAAATGGTCTGCCGGACGGCGATGTCCTCCCGGTAGTTGTTGGCCTTGACGACGTCTATAAGACTTTGCCTGAGGTCTGCTGTGGAGTAGGGACTGTTCAGGCGGAGCAGCTTGACGGACTGTTGCAGTCTCTTATGGTGCTCTGCCAGTCGGAATGCATATAGCTGGTTGTCCTTTCCTGACCAGTAGCACCGGATGCCTTCAAAGACGTTGAGCCCGAACTGTGCCGTCGGTGACAGCACATTGATGTTGGCCTCCGTAACAGGGATTGTCTTACCTCCCAGCCATATCAGCCGTTGATTGTTTTCCATGTCTGTTATATTTCTTTTTGGTGTGCCAGTTCTATAACCCTGGCCTGAGCCAGTTCTGCAGATTGCTGGTCGTCCATGTCTGTGCTTATCTTGTTCTCGTAGATGTCGGTGTGACGGAATACGCCAAGGGCGGTTCTGGCAATGATGTAGCCATCCAGCAGTATGCCCCACTTCCGGTAGAGGTCAATGTAGCGGTTGTCATAATCTACCTTGACATCCCACTCCAGCTCGTTCCGTCCCAGGGCCTGGGCATAGCCCGTCAGGCCGGCCACCACCTCAAAGCGTTTCTTGTAGCGTTTGTTCAGCGTGGCGTAGTCTCCCAGCTCGTAATCAACGCATGGGCGTGGGCCGACGATGGACATGTCGCCCATCAGGATGTTCATCAGTTGTGGCAGCTCGTCCAGGCTGTGGTCTCTCAGGAAGCGTCCGCTCTGCGTCACTCTGGGGTCGCCTTCATAGTTGAAGAGGCCGGTGCCCTTCTTCTCGGCATCCTGTACCATGGAGCGGAACTTGTACATCTTGAATACGCGTCCGTTTCTGGTCAGGCGGTTCTGCTTGAAGATGACCGGACCTTTGGAGTCCAGCTTAATCCATATGGCACACGCCAGCAGTACCGGTGAGAATACCAGCAGTGCCGTGAGTGACAGCAGAATGTCAAACAGCCGCTTGATGAGATTGTTGAATGCCGTCCACCACATATCTTTAGAAGTTGAATTCGTAGGTATGGAAGAGGTCGTCGAAGTTCTCTTTCCGTTTGATGATGACTGCTGCTCCTTCCCGCAGCTCAATAACGGGGAAGTTGGGCAGGATGAAGGGTGGCTTCAGCACGATGGAGTAGGAGCCGACATTGTCGAACACCACCAGGTCGCCGATGGCCAATGGCCCGTTATAGCCTTTGTAGAGGTAGTCGCCTTCTATGCAGGTATATCCTGCGAAGTCCAGGTCCTGGTATTCTTTCCGTTCTGTGTCCTCTGTGCTGTAGACGGTTATTGGCGGGTTCTTCTTGTTCAGCGTCGGATTGATGTTATAGACGCTTCCTAACAGGGTTGCGATGGCCTTGCCCCTGATGTCCTTGATGCTGACAACCGGTGCGACGAACTTCATGACGTCGCCAGCGAGTGCGCTTCCTGGCTCAATGAACAGCTTGGGACGCTGTGTGGTGTCAGCGAAATGCTGAGCTACAAACTGTGCGGCCTCCCGGGCATATTCCTCGTAGGTGGGAATCCTGGTGTCGAACTGTGCTTTCAGCGAGTCCTTCATCTTGCCGAACAGTCCGCCGCCCAGGTCTATGTGGTCTGTTGCTTCACCATGCACGCTTTCCATCAGCGAGCACATACCTTCGGCCCGTGGCTTCCATGTCTCCAACGCTCTGGAGGCAAAGTGGCACTGAAGTCCTGCTATGCGGATGTTCTTCTGAGCTCTCAGCAGGTTGAGCATCTCCTCGAATTCCGGCTTGGTGACGTCAAGGCCAAAGCGGGAGGTGACACCGTCGTTAATCTGGAAGTTGCAGCGTACGCCTATCTGGATGGTGCGTTCCGGATGTTCCTGGGCAAGGGCCATGATGCCGGGCACCTCGATGTAGTCGTCTATATTGACAATGCCCCCGCCGAGAATGATTTCTCTGACTGCGGTGGCATTCTTATAAGGCCCGTTAAAGTGAATCTTGCTGACCGGGATGCCCAGCCGCCGTGCAATCTCGTACTCCATGTCCGAGACCACTTCGGCATACCCCCCCAGCTCGTCCACCAGTTTGCAGAGTCGTGGGGTGTAGTTTGTTTTGTAGGAGTAGGCAATATAGGTGTCAGGGTAGTAGGCTCTGAAAGCTTGAAGCAGTTCTCTGAAGTTCCTTATGAACAACTCTGTGTCAAGCAGATAGAAGGCCCCTTCCTGTTCGTGTTCAATGTTCTTGAGTGTCTTGACGTCCAGTTTCATCTGTTACCGATGATTTCGTTGACTTTGTTGATTACCTCCAAGTGGTTGGCATCAAAGTACTCTTTCGGTTGGCTGGTCAGGAATTGTTCGAACTCTCTGATTTCCTGAACACCTTCGTCGAAGATTTTCTCAATCTCGTTGATGTCTCTGACCTTGGATGTGTCACAGAAGCTCCGTGAGAGAATGGCCATGTCCGACTTCAGCCGGTAGTGCTCGGCAAGGATGTTCTTTCCGGAAATCATTCCCTTGTTGAGGCTGGCTATGCCGCCGAAGCCGCAGAACATGCCCTTGGCCTCCATCTTCTTCATCAGTTCTTCAACTTTTCCATTGGCCAGCAGTTCAAACATGAACTTCATGTGATATTGCAGGTGCAGGTCGTTCAGCCCGATGAGTATCTCGTCAATGCCGTCCAGCTGAAGCACTTCGTCAAGGCACTTTTCTGCAGGGATGGTCTCCAGGAGCAGCATGACCTTGGCACGGCCGGCAATGTAGTCCCTGAACCGCTTGGCATCGTCTAAGGAGGTCCACATGGGAAGCATGAGGATGTCGGCACCGCGTCGGATGACTTCCTCGATTTCTTCCTGACTGTCTTCGTATAGCGCGTTAGTGCGTACCAACAACTCTGACGTTGTCAGTACATCCTTCACTCGGCTGATATCATGGAGGCTGTGCTGAGATTTTACGGAGTCAAGATGTCCTTGACGGTCGGCTTTTCCGCGAACTTCCAGGTCAATGAAAATGCGGTCAACCCCGTTCTTCTCGGCAATATGAGCCACAGCGGGCTCATTGGTTATATACATTAATTTGATGGCCATTCGTAATATTTTACTATATAACGTTTTTTTTAACGTCTTATTATGCCTGTCAGACTTTATTTTTTTCTGTTTCAGGCTACGGAGGCGCAAAGGTAGTGCTTTTCCCTGAATTGAGCAAATTTTTCTGTCTCAAAAAGGTTT
>CAZLPO010000156.1:0-4658 GCA_964561385.1 uncultured Prevotella sp. | reverse complement strand
GACATGACCCCCATCATGGTTTCGTCCGGCGAGGTCATCCTGAACAAGGCCCAGCAGGGCAACCTTCTCAGCCAGATGCAGCAGGCTCGCGACAGCGACCACGGAGAGATAGTGGCCCGACTGTCGGGCGAAGACATCCTGCTCGTTGCCAACCGTCACCTCCGACGCACCGGCAAAGGAGAATTAGTAACTTGGAAATCCTGATAAGATATGAATGCAATCAACGGAAACAACATCCTCGTCTATCGCAACGGCTCCGTCATCGCCGCCACGAGGACCCACGAAATACAGACCTCCAGCGAAGTCATCGAGATAAGCTCGGCCACAGACAGCATCTGGAAGCACTATGTTGCAGGCCGCAAGGAATGGACTGTCAGCGTCAACTATCTCGTCATGGCGGGCGACGAAACTACCGTAGCGTCGCGACTTCGCGAAATGCTCAACATCGGCACGCAGTACACCCTCCGCATCTGCGAGCGCACCGAGGGAAAGACGACAGGCCTCTCCGGCTCGGCCATCCTCCGGGCATGCGTCATCACGGCCACCCGCGGAAGCCTTGTGCAAGGTTCGTTCACGTTCGTCGGTACCGGGCCGCTCGCGTAGAGTAAACCACAAACGCCCTTTTACCCGTAATAAAAAGAAGAAGAATTTATGAAATGGCTGACAATAGAACAGATTAAGGCACAATGCCGCATCGAGCAGGACTTCACCGCTGAAGACGAACTGCTTGAGATGTACGGCGAGAGTGCCGAAAACACGGTACTGAACCTACTGAATCGCGATATTACCGATATATACGAGCAGTATGGGTGTATACCGCGTCCGCTGGTACATGCCACGCTGATGCTCGTGGATAACGCATACAAGGAGCGCAGTCCCATCTCGCCGCAGAATATGAGCGTCGTGCCGTACACCTTCGACTTGATGCTGAAGCCCTATATGAAGTTGACCACCTAAAAAACGAAATATGGAAACAAAAAAGATATTCTACCAGACAGACTTCCGGCTCGTGGAAACATCGGATGCCGGATTCGGCGTGCCGTTCCGCTTCACCTACTACACTGCCAACCCCAAGCAGTGCTGGGTGGCTACATACGACGGCAGCGAGTACAAGAATTGCGAGCTGGATGCCGACGGCAACCTGTGCATAGCCTTCGATGACCATAAGTTGGGTGTGGGCACACTCATGGTGGAGCGTCGCTATTACCTCACCGACCTGCACTACCAGTCGGACATCTGTGACGAGGTGATAGAACCGCAGCCGGTGGTCATCAAGGAAACTGTGGACGGTGCGGAGGTGGAGATGAACGTGGTGCTGGGCTTCGACGGCTGCACCGCTCCCACCGTGACGGGCGAGATACCTCCGTACTACACACAAGGGCCGCAAGGGCCGCAAGGTGAGCAAGGGCCACAGGGCGAGCCGGGGCCGCAGGGCGAGCCGGGGCCGCAAGGTGAGCAGGGGCCGCAGGGTGAGCCGGGACCACAGGGTGAGCAAGGCCCAGAAGGCCCGAGTGGCGGCATGCTGTTCCCCACCATGTCGTTCAACCCAGAGACGGGCATCCTGACTGTGCGCGGACTCCAGCAAGAGGTGCAGCGCATCAGTTATGACGAGGAGACCGCACAGCTGATCATCAGATTGTAGAACCAATAAAGAAGAGTAAAGATATGGCAAACGAAATTCAAGAACTGAAATTCCAAGTTGGCGAGGCATGGAAGGGTGTCTATTCTTCCAGCACCGCATACGGACTGGCTAACGTCGTGCAAGACCCCACCGGGCTGAGTGTATATCGCTCGCTGAAGAGCGGCAACGTAGGTCATCCCGTCACCGACAGTGTATGGTGGTTCCGCATCATCGACATGAGCAGCATCAAGACCGAGAGCGACCGCATCAAGGCTCTCAACGATGCCATTGCCCATGATGAAGCCTTGCGCGTAGCCGCCGAAGAACTGCGCCAGCAGAAGGAGGCGGAGCGCATCGCAGCCGAGATCCAGCGCGACGAGGCTGAGCAGGCTCGCATCAATGCGGAGCAGCAGCGCGTCACCCAAGAAACCCAGCGCAACACCGCTGAGCAGAACCGCACCAGTGCGGAGCAAGGGCGCGTAACCGCCGAGTCAGCACGAGTGCAGGCTGAACAGGCCCGTGTGCTGGCTGAAACGCTCCGTGCCAATGCCGAAGACCAGCGCGCTGCCAACGAGCAGAACCGCATCGCCACGGAGCAGCAGCGCATAGCAGCCGAACAACAGCGCGAGACCAAGGAGGCTGAACGCCAGGCAACGTTTGAGCATGCCGAGGAGGAACGTCAGCAGACATTCGAACAGAATGAGGTACAACGCGATGCTGTGGTGGACGCAAAGGTGGCCGACATTACCAACCTTCAGGACAATGTAACATTCATCAATAAGTCGTTCGGTAAGTACGCCGGTGAGCGCGAAATCACGCTCCAGCAGGAGAAGGATGGCAAATATGTGAACACCGACGGCGGCGAGACTACCGCCAGCGGCTATGGTATCAGCACCCCCATCACGCTGAACGCAGGCGACATCCTGCTCATTCCGAGTGCGCAGGCTGTACCGGCATCGGTGAGTGTGGTGGCACGAATGGTTGACCGTACATATCAGAAGGTGATTGCCTACATCTACACTTACCGCGAGGACTACCCCGAACTGCCTGCAACGGCAACGGCTGACTACGACGCTACATTGGTCTATACCGCCGTATATGACGAGAGTGGCGACACTCCCGCGCTGACAGGGTGGACGCGAGAAGGCGAGACCTACACCACACTGCCTGCCACCCGCGAGGTGAGAGAACAATTTTATGAGCCGCTGGTGCGTCAGGCTGTGAGCGCAATGCCATCAACAGGCTACTACATCTATCTGAGTCCTACGGCTATGACGGTGGTCGTATCAGGACTGACGGCAACCGTCAACGGAGGCACGGCACTGGTAGTTGGATGGGGTATCTTCAAGAACATCACCACCAACTTTGTGGGTGCTCCCGGTCAATCGGTGCTGGCACAGGCTTTCGCCGTGCTCTTTGCTGCCATCGACGGACTGAAGGCACAACTGGAGAACCTTGGCGAGACCAAGGCTGTGAGCATCGACTTCGAGAACTCCCCGAAGTTGTGCGGACAGGACATGTTCCTCACGGGCGATGGTGCGCCAGCTGCTCCGAACATTCCTACGATGATAGGACAGGAGTATCTGGATGTGACCAACAAGAAGTGTTACAAGGCATTCAGCGTGACAGGCGAAATCAGCGACTGGGTATTGTTGAATTAGTTTATAGTTTAAAGTTAAGAATTTATAGTTATGGCAATAAAATCATACAACAGCAAGGTTGACTACAATGCAGCCGTGAAGCCTGCCACCGAGAGTCAGGTGAGCATGATTGAGACAACCCGCGAGATTATCGTGGACGGTGTAAATGTCGTTACCACACAGCCTACCGTTGGCGACGTGGTGTTCCTCGATGATCAGAATAAGGTTATCTTCGTGAAGGGCGGCGCGTGGATTCAGAAGGCGAACATCCCAGCTGCCTGGACGCACGTCGGTTATGTCTATTTCCGCAAGGGCAAGCAGGTTGGCGTTGTTCATAAGACGGGTGCCGACCAGAAGTGGCTCGACGTGAGTCAGTTTGCGTGGACGGACGCTGTGTTAGATGGCGCAGAGCACAGCAAGACCATCGGTCTGCGATTCGGACTGCCGAGCTGGGACACGACACAGAGCATCACCTTCACCTACACCGCCACGACGCTTGCAGAGGCCGCTGCCGCCTGCACTTCCGCTATCGAGGCGAAGCTGACCGAACTTGGTGCTCCACAATCTACCATCGACCAGTGGTGGGCGTATGCCGACGAAGAGAACGGACGTGTCATTGTGCAGCGCGACGCTTGCACCGACTACCGCTTCTATAACTGCTCAGGCCTGACACACATTACATGGGGTGATATGCCAGCCACCGATAACGCAGGATTTCGTGCCAGCGGCCGAGCCAGCGACCAGCGAATCATGAACGACGCCCGAGGCGCAGTCTACTACAGCACCAATGGCGCGGAACCTGCCGCCGATGTACCCCTGAAGGCCGCAGGTACCATTGTGAAGCGCACCGCGTTCGAGACTTCGCCCTATTGTAAGGCGTTGCGCGACGCCTACGGCACCTATCAGAACTACATCCACGAGGAGTATCATGTTGTCTATTCTCAACACCTCGGCGTATTCTCTCTGCCCGATGGTGCGGCGATGGCCGAAAAGTATGCTCGTATGACAGCACCTACCAAGGCTGGCGGGGAGAAGTACAAGTTCCCAGCACTCTACTACGGCTACAATAAGTCGTTCGGTGTGGACGGTCTGGACTTCGGCGACTGGCATCTGCCCGGTGTACTGGAGGGCTGCTACCTGATGGCTGACACCACACTCGCTGCGCTCGCTCCGAGCATCAGCAAAATGGGCACAACAACAATCACCAACAGCACGTCCCGTTGGTTCGCCCAGAGGCGACTCGTTCACACCGCTTGGTTCTTCGGCGGCACTAGCGGCTATCTCGGCTACGACGGCGCCGTCAACTACGCGCTTCGTGCGCAGGCGGTCGCGCTTTTAGAAATTGATTAGAAACTAAACGCTCCCGTGCCGTCGCGGCAGCGCGGCACGGGGCTTAC
>CAZLPO010000155.1:2421-4753 GCA_964561385.1 uncultured Prevotella sp. | reverse complement strand
GGTGTTCATCGATGCCGACGACCCCTACGGCTGGGAAGTCATCACCGAGGACGAGAAGCCCAGCGCCCAATGGGAGCACACGCTCTTGATGACCGACCACGGCGTCGAGGTGCTCACCTACTAAACCGCATCGCTCAGGGGGACAGACCCCCTGAGCGATGTACGTAAAACACTTTTCTTTTTTTTGTTGTTTTACCTACATAGTTACATAATCGCTGCAACTATCTTATTATCAGTAAATTGTAGCTATGTACCTTTTTTCAGAAGTTACATCATCGTACATCGGTACAAAACAACTTGTTTTGTACTAGAAAAGATACTCCTTTTGACCCAAAGAAGGCATCTCTAGCTGAACAAAACAACTTGTTTTGTTGTTAAAGATGACTTCTCCAGCAAGAGTTTTGCAGAAAACCATCAAAAAAATGAAGAATGATGTAACTTTATAAAAAAGGTACATCATTCTAATTATCTGTTAGTCAGCTGTTTGTACGAGAAATGTAACTATGTAACTTTTTTCTTAAATTTCCGCTTGTAGTTGTGTTTACACAAATGGTTTGTGTAAACAGGACGGTCAGCGGCAGCGGTCGAGCCAGTCCTTCAGGGCGTTGCGCTGTTCGCCGCGGCTGATGGCATCCTCGAGCTCGCGACGGGCCTCGCCCTTGCGGCCCAACTGCAGCAGGAGGTCAACTTTCGACACGACGTAACCGGTGTTGCCGGGCTCGCGGCGGATGGCCTCCGTCCAGTCGTAGAGGGCGGGCTCCAGCTGCTTCTGACTGGTCTCAAAGAGGGCGCGGGCGGCATAGGCGGTGGCAGAGTCGGGGAACATCTGTACCGTGCGGTTCAGTTCGTCCATGGCGTCGGTGATGCGGCCCATACGCTCGAGCACGGTGGCCAGTCCCAGACGGGCTTCCATGTTGATGGGGGCAATCGTCAGGAAGGCTTCGTAGTCGGCACGTGCCAGACCGTACTGGCGCAGGGTGGTACGGGCATAGGCACGGTAGTAGAGGGCCGCGAGGTTCTGCGGATCGAGGCGCAGCACGTTGCCGTACTCCTCGATGGCATACTCCCACTGGTTCAGCTGTATGTTGACGGCGGCCTTCTTCAGACGTAGGTCCGTGGACGACGGCTGCGTGTCTATCTGACGGTTGAGCACGGCCAGGGAGTCGCGCCATTGCTGGGCCGTCTGCGCCGCTGCCTGTTGCACCATCAGCACGACAGACAGCACGGCGAGCATCACGCCTTGTTGATATAGTCGACGATCCATTGTCCTACTTCGCGTGTTCCATATTTTGCACCGCCCTCGACCTGTATCTCGGGTGTGCGTACGTTGGCGTCGAGCGACGCGTTGACGGCCTCGCGGACGAACTGTCCTTCCTGCTCCAGTCCGAAGTGCTCCAGTAGCATGGCGGCAGAGAGAATCTGTGCCAGCGGGTTGGCCAGGTTCTGACCGGCTGCCTGCGGCCATGAGCCGTGGACGGGCTCGAAAAGGGGCGTGTGGAGACCGAGCGACGACGAGGGCTGCAGACCCATGGAGCCGGTGATGCACGACGTCTCGTCGGTCAGGATGTCACCAAAGGTGTTCTCGGTCACGATGACGTCGAAGAAACGGGGCTCGGTGAGCACACGCATCGAGGCGTTGTCGATGAACATATAGTCGGTCCTGACCTCGGGGTACTGCGGCTCCATCTCCTGGGCAATCTGCCGCCACAGACGACTGCTGGCCAGCACGTTGGCCTTGTCGACGACTGTCAGGTGGCGGCGCCGTGTCATGGCCATCTCGAAGGCCACCTTCAGGATGCGCTCAATCTCGGGACGGGTGTAGATGTTGGTATCGTAGGCACGGTCGTTGTCCTGATACTTCTCGCCGAAGTACATACCGCCCGTCAGCTCGCGGATGACGACGAAGTCGGCACCGCGCAGCAGCTCTTCCTTCAGCGGCGACTTGTGGAGCAGACAGTCGAACGTGGCCACGGGACGCACGTTGGCAAACAGTCCCAGCTGCTTGCGCATGGCCAGCAGACCCGTCTCCGGACGCACCTTGAGGGTGGGGTCGTTATCGTAGCGCAGGTCGCCCACGGCAGCAAACAGCACGGCGTCGGCCTGCATACAGACGTCATGAGTGGCGGCAGGGTAGGGGTCGCCCACGGCCTCGATGGCCGAGGCGCCGACAAGGGCCTCAGTGTAGTTGAACTGGTGGCCGCACTTGGCGGCAACAGCGTCAAGGACGGCAACGCCCTGACGCATGATTTCCGGGCCTATTCCGTCGCCCGGCAGGATGGCAATGTTCAGTTTCATAGTCTTTTTTCGTAATGTCGTAATGTCGTAATTCCGT
>CAZLPO010000155.1:0-2321 GCA_964561385.1 uncultured Prevotella sp. | reverse complement strand
ATTCCGTTATAACGAGTTGATATTCTCTTTTTCAATGATGTTCAGCATCTTGAACGTGGCCTTGATGGCAGCCTCGGTCTGGTCGGCATCGAGACCGCGCGTGCGCAGCATTCGTCCGTTGTCGTTCCAGGTGATGACCGTCTGCACCAGGGCATCGGTACGACCGCCCGGCGGAATGCTCACCTGGTAGTTGTGCAGCAGGGGGAACGTGCGGTCCAGATACTTCTTGTAGATGTAGCGCAGCGACTTGACAAAGGCATCGTACTGACCGTCGCCGGTGGCGCTGGCCTCGTACTGCTGACCGTTGATCTCAACCTTAACATTTGCTCCAGGTCGCAGGCCGTAAGCCGTTGACACTACGTAGTTTACCAGCTTGACGCGGTCCTCTGGCGCATCGTGCTTCAGCACGTCGCTGACGATGAACGGCAGGTCCTCCTGCGTCACAATCTCCTTCTTGTCGCCCAGCTCAGTGATGCGCTGTGTGACACGGCGTGTCTGCTCGGGTGTCAGTTCCAGTCCCAGCTCTTCCAGGTTACGCGCTATGTTGGCGCGTCCGCTGGTCTTACCCATGGCATACTCGCGGCGACGGCCGAAACGCTCGGGGATGAGGGCGTTGTGGTAGAGACAGCCCTTGTTGTCGCCGTCGGCATGGACACCCGCCACCTGCGTGAAGACGTTGTCGCCGATAATGGGCTGGTTGGGGGCCACGGCAATGCCGCTGTAGCTCTCCACCAGTCGGCTGACGCCGTTGAGCATATCCTCGCGGATGCTGGTCTTGGCGTGGAACTGGTCCTTCAGGATGACCTGCACGCTGGAGAGCGGCGCGTTGCCGCAACGCTCGCCCAGTCCGTTGACGGTGACGTGCAGTCCCCGGGCGCCGCTGAGGACGGCCGCCAACGAGTTCGAGACGGCCAGGTCGTAGTCGTTGTGGGCGTGGAAGTCGAAGTGGGCATCGGGGTAGCGCTTCACCATCTTGCGGAAGTACTCGATGCATTGCAGGGGGTTCATGATGCCCAGCGTGTCGGGTAGCATAAAACGGCGGATGCCGCTATCGATGAGGGCGTCCATCAGCTGATAGACATACGCGGGCGAGTCCTGCATGCCGTCGGACCAGTCCTCAAGGTAGAGGTTCACCGTGATGCCCTTGGCGTGGGCGTAGGCGACGGTCTCGCGGATGTCGGCGATGTGCTCCTCGGGCGTCTTCTGCAGCTGCTGGCGGCAATGCTTCAGCGAGCCCTTGGCCAGCAGGTTCAGCGTCTCGCAGCCGCAGTCGGCTATCCAGTCGACACTCTGTCCGCCATCGACGAATCCCAGCACCTCCACACGTGGGAGCATATCGATCTGGCGGGCGTAGCGGCAGATCATGCGCACGGCTTCCTTCTCACCGTCGCTGACACGTGCCGATGCCACCTCGATGCGGTCGACATTCAGGTCGTGCAGCAGCATACGCGCTATCATCAGTTTCTCGTGCGGCAGGAACGAGACGCCGTTGGTCTGTTCGCCGTCGCGCAGCGTGGAGTCCATGATCTCGACGAAGGGCACCGTACGCTGGTATTCGTTCATCTGGCTTGCTGTTCCCATAGTTCTGTTTTTGATTGGTTCTGTACGAGGAAGTCAATGTCGTCGAGCCCGTTCATGAGACAATGCTTCTTGTAGCCGTTGATGTCGAAATGCTCGCTGCGGCCCGTGGCGAGGTTGGTCACCGTCTGACGGGGCAAGTCCACTTCGACCTGTGTTTCCGGATTCTCGCGGATAGACTGGAAGAGCTCCTGGAGGAAGTCTTCGCTCACCTGTACGGGCAGCACGAAGTTGTTGAGCTCGTTGTTCTTGTGGATGTCGGCAAAGAACGAGCTGATGACCACGCGGAAGCCGTAACCGGCAATGGCCCACGCGGCATGCTCGCGACTGCTGCCAGAACCGAAGTTCTTGCCGGCCACAAGGATGCAGCCGCCGTAGCGCGAGTCGTTGAGTACAAAGTCGGCAACGGGTGTGCCGTCGCTGTGGTAGCGCCAGTCGCGAAAGAGGTTGTCGCCGAAGAAGCGCTCATCGCGTGTGGTGGCCTTCAGGAAGCGGGCGGGGATAATCTGGTCGGTGTCCACATTCTCTAAGGGCAGGGGCACGCAGGTACTGGTTATGATATCAAACTTTTGTTTCATCTTTCTTGGGACTTATAGGTCATATAGGTCTTATGGGTCTTATGGGTCTTATGGGTCTTATGGGTCTTATGGGGCTTATAGGTCATATGGGGCTTATGGGGCTTATAGGGCTTATAGGACTCATAGGTCCTAAAGTTCTTGGATCGGTGATGACTCCTGTGACGG
>CAZLPO010000154.1:0-4766 GCA_964561385.1 uncultured Prevotella sp. | reverse complement strand
TTATTGGTTTTCTGGCTGCAAAGGTACTGAAAAAAAGCGGGACTGATGCCCGCCGTTCGTTTCATAATCATTTGCTCATGTTTCATTCACCTTATTCTATTATATATACGCAATAGTACGGGGCTTTGCAAATTCGTCAAAAGAACGTCATTGGCAACGAGAGTCTGCGTTTCTGGGCCAACTCGGCCTTCATCCGCTCGATAGCTTTTGCAAAGAAGAACGCCACCAAATGCTCGTCGGTACCCTCAGTGCTGATTTGCTTGAGGGCAGAGATATAGGCAGCCCGGTCCTCTAACTTGATAATCAGCAGCGGATGGTCGGCACGTAGAAGGATGAAGTTCGATAACAGGCGCCCCGTTCGGCCGTTACCGTCGCGGAACGGATGCAGATACTCGTAGTACCCGTGCCAGCGGGCGGCCACGACCATGGGGTGCTGACCACCATCAAGGGCACGTTGCGTCGATGCCATCAAGGCCGGTACGCGGGCTATCAGCACTTCATGATTGCCAAAGACGGTATCGCCGGCAGCCATGTCCTCGGTTGTATAGTCACCAGCAACAGCACCCGGCGCCCGGTAGCTCAGTGTATGCTCGGTGACCAAACGGTTGACCTCTTTTAACAGATGCTCGTCGAAGGGCAAGTCCAGATGGCTCGCCATGAAGTCGAAAGCACGGAAGTGGTCGGCCATTTCCGTACACTCCAACAGTGTACGCCCGACGGGCACCATCGCAAGTCCCTGTTCGCGAAGGATGCGCGTATCATCGACCGTAAAGGAATTGCCCTCTATGGCACAGGAATGGGTAGAGAACAGAATCTCATTGTACTCCATCCACTGCGCCCGACCCATCTTGTCGGCCACGTTCTGTTGATACTCCCGGCGGACTTTTTCGTACTCGCTGATTTCCTTTTCGAACATTTCGTCGCAAAGATAAGAAAAAAGGCCGGAAGTACAAAACTTCCGGCCTCTTTTTTAAGCTATGTTAGGGATTACTTAATCACCTTCTCCATCTTCACCGTGCCGTCGCTCATGTGCTTCTTCACGATGACGATGCCCTTCTTGGCAACGGGGATGCGCTGACCGTTCAGGTCGTAGAGCTCGATGGCGCGTACCTTAGCAGCAGCGGGAGCTGCGTCGATGCCAGTCTTCACCTCGTTGTAGAGTGAAGTGTAGTCAGCGTTGGCAGGAGCAGTCAGGTTGACAGCTACAATCTTGTCGAACATGAACTGAGAGTTCGGACCGAAGTTTGCACCCAGGTTCAGGATACCGTCGGTGACAACGATGTCGCTCATCTCACAGTCGTGGTGACCGCTGTACTGTCCATAGTTGTCGAGGTCGAACTTACCAGAGAACTGCTCATCAGCACCCTCACCACCAGCAAGGAGAGCATCACCATTCTTGGCGAAAGCATAAGCATCAGTGCAGTCGGGCTTGGTTCCGTCAGAATTCCACTCCCAGCAAGTAGCATCCAGAATCACAGTGTAGATACCTGCGGGCAGGTCGGTAACAGTCTGCTCATAGCGAACAGCGGTATGGTTACGAGTGAACGATACGTCATCAGGGATACCCTTAGTGTCGTGTGTACCACCAGACCACATGTGGGTAATCTCACCAGTAGCACCACCACTTACATCCCAACCAGGAACATTCTCTGGGTTGCAACCGTCGCTCAGATGGAGTGCGTAGACGTTCGGGTTCTTGAAGAACACGCTCATGTCGTAGCTATCCTTCAGACCAGTAGCCTCGTCCTCAGCGAACAGAGTAGGATCGTTTTCAAGAATCTTCTTATAGAGAGCAGCCTTAATGTTGTTCTTCACCTTCTCGGCAAGTTCGTCATCGTCCTCAAATGCATTCAAAGCCTCCTCAATAATGGGGTTCTCGGCATCCAGCTTCTTCATCGTCTCAGCACCACGGCGCAGACGGTCAACAAGAACCTTCACACCAGTGTTACCAGTCTCTGATACACCCTCGGTGAACATCAGACTTGTCTTATTCACGATACCATTCAGCTCATCAATAGCAGCCTGCAGTTCGGTGTCGTCAGTCAGCTTGTCGAACTCACGGATGCGCTGCCAAACGGGCTCCTCTTCAGTGCCAGTATTCGTCATTGTAGAAGTAGCGTGATACTTATCGACAATCGCCTTCAGTTCTGCATAGGTCTCCAAGACGGCGAACTTCTTGTCCTTGTTCTGGTCAACAACGTCGGCACCCTTAGAAATGATATCATCATAATTCTTGCAGAGAGTTGCATGGTCAGAGAGGTCAGTGCACAACTTCGTCAGAGCCTCAATAGCATCATTGCATTCAGAAGGAGATGTATAGCTGTCCTTCTTAACATCAACATCAGCAATCTTCTCGTTCAGAGCCGTCTGGGCAGCACCGGCATAGCGCTCATCACCGTATGTAGCCTGCTTCTCCTTGGCAGTAGCCAAAGCTGCTTCAAGATTATACATCTCAATAGCACCATAGGTACTGGGTATATAAGTCACCTTGACATTAGCCAGAAGGTTCTCCTTATATTCGGGATCACCTGTCTCCGAGCCAGTTGAAGCCCAACGGAGCAGATAATTGCCCGTAGCCTCAGGAGCAAATTCAAAGTCACAGACAACAGAACCAGAGACAGCACCCTGATTACCATTTACATCGGGTTGGTTATCAATAATCTTTGTAAACAGGGGCTCTTCGTTCTCATTCAGGATCTGGAAACGGGTCTTGTCGCCATTAGACTTCCACCTTGCGGTATTGAAGTGAACATTATACTTCTTACCAGCCTCCAGTGTCAGGCTATAACCCTCAACACTACCAAACTGCACATATCCCTCGCGATAGTAAAGACCCTTGGTGAAGTCGCCACCAGCAGCGAAGTCAAACATACGTGCACCACTACCATAGGTATTAGGAGCCATACGAGGCTCAGCCTCTGTCTGATACTTAATAGAGTAGCCCTCAGGAATACCGCCTGCAGCGCAGCTGTTGAAGTAAGTGACAGGTACAATATCGACAGGCAAATCGCTTACATCAACGGGACCAACACTGAACGTATAGGTTGTGTCAGTATAAATTGTTTCATAAATAAGAAACTCCGGATAGATTTTTGAAAGGTTGATTGTATGGATGCCATTTGCCATAGCAGAACCACTATAAGTCAGCTTAATGTCGGCAGAGAAGCCATTCTCGTCAGGATTGACGGCAGCCACGGTCAAAGCCTGGCCGTCGAGTGTGGCCACAGCCTTAGAGACATCAGCCTTCTTGTCGAAGGTTACTAAGAACTCCTTCAAGTTAGGATCTACACGGAACGAGCCCTGCTGAGGATTAGCACTCTTAACTACAGGATTCACCATAATGTAAGGAATGAGATCGTCAGCCGACGACATTTCATCTTTATAGACGGCATCTGCCTTGCCATTGGCAACAATAGCGCCCGGTGTAGGACCAGCGGTGTACTTCAGCTCCAAATCGCCACCAGGATTGCTGAACTCAACTTCCACTTTGTCAGTTGATTCAAACATCTCAGGAACGAAGATGATGAATCGGCCATCAGCCCAACCCTCAACAGAGAGTACTTCAACAGGCTGACCGTTCACTTTCACCTTAGCACATTCGTTGGGGAACAGCAGACGGTTCACCTTGGCAGCCTTGACGAGGTCAGCCACGTTGGTAGCGAAGCCGAAGTCCATCACGATGGCAATACCGCCGAAAGAAGCCATGGCACCACTCTTCAGTTGCTCCATTCTGAAGTTACGGAAGTAGAAGTTATTTGCATTCACCTTGTCATTGTTCAGGTCGAAAGCGATGCTCTGGAAGCCATATTTCTCAGGATCGTTTTCATCGCCTAACTGATTAGCGGTGACAGTACCCGAGAACGAGAAGTTCTTCCAGTCAGCAGGAATATCAAATGCATCAATCGGACCACCAGCATGCCACTGACGCGGCTGATTATGAGAACTGGTCGTCACGTTAGCAACAGCATCGGCTTTTGCCTCGAACGACATTTTCCACTGAGCGCCAACGGGCAACTTTTCGTTGAACTTGATAAAGAGCTGTGTGCTCCAGGTCTCCTTGGCGTCAGCATCAGACGTAATCTGGATATATCTGGCACCAGTTTCCGGATCGGTCACAATCGTCGGACGGTAGTTTGCCGAGTTGTCATCACCGGTATAAGCGTGCAATGCCAAGGGGAAGCTCTCCAGATCGTCGGTAGCGAAATCACCATTATTAATAATGCTCACCCAACCTACCTGCTGGTCGGCATCAGCCTTCTCTGCTTCGATGCTATACAAAATAGCATTAGTATTGTAGGTCGGACCCTTAATAGAATGTAGGCGTGCATAGCCCCACTCTCGGATGATTTTCTTCACGTCAATAATGTACGTACCATCTTCATCAACTGTGTAGAATTCCTCACCCCAACCTGTACAAGGTACAAATAAACACTTTGATTGACTTTTGTCAGAGTTATACACACCATTGTCAGCTGTACGGTTGATAAAAATACGCGGATTTTTTCCTGCTTCTTCAGCTTTGGCATTGATGTAAAGCTTTGAATAAGGAGACAAATCAATGGCCGCGTTACAGTTTTCATCACCAAACACAGTAATAGCAGGTTCTCCTATTAGACAGATGGCATCTTCCATCACGCCGCCCCTTGTAGCATCAAGCCCAAAACCTGTGTAGGTGTGGACCATGTCGGCGGTAAGCGGAATACGCTCACCAGCACTTACATTCGTTGCACCCAGCAGCATGGCTGCCAGCACAACAAGAAATTGGT
>CAZLPO010000153.1:0-4780 GCA_964561385.1 uncultured Prevotella sp. | reverse complement strand
TGCCTGCCTGTCACGCAGGAGGTCACGAGTTCGAATCTCGTACGCACCGCAACAACGATAGCTCATTGATTCATCATCGATGAGCTTTTTAAATTTAATAAGGATAAGAATTACAAAAAAGACTCAGACTATGAAAAAAGTTGCTGTTCTATTTATCATAATCCTCTGTGCTACTGTTGCTACCATCGGACAGGTTAGGACGCCGAAGCTCACCGTTTACCGCGATTTCAAGCCGTCAACCATCCGTTTGACTGACGGTAGGGCCATCCGCCAGTCGCTGACCAACATTTTCCTGAAGAACAGTTCGCTGCTTTATATGCGGGGTTCCGTTTCCATGGAGGCCAATATGGATAACATTGTCAGCGTCAAATTCGACGACCGCGAGTATTTCAAGATCGACACCGTGCTAGCTTATCCTGTCGATTCCGTCGGCCAGGACATTCTCTACTGCGCTACAGTGATTGATTTGGAGTCGTACGTCAATCAGTTGAAGAATAATCAAGTGATAACCAATCTGTCGCTCGGCGGCGACCAGATGGCGACGACGACCATCGACTTGAGCAATGACGAGGATTACAAGTTCCCGCTCATCAATCTTTATTATTTCCGATACAAGGGCGAAATCATCAAGGCTCACGAGCGCCATATGCTGCGCCAGCTGCCAAAGGACAAGCGGCGAATTCTCAAGACTTTTTGTGGCATGAACGATTTCAGCTGGACAGATGAAACTTGTCTGATGAAGTTGCTGAAGGCGCTTCAGTAAACACAAAAACGGAATATCTGCTGAACACAGAATGGGGCACCTCTGAGTAGTGCCCCATAATTTTGCCCAATTTTACCTATTTATCATAATGCCGATTATGATATTTATATACGTTCAACCTGTTTGACGCCTTTCACCGTTCTGAGTTTCTTGATCAGTGCGTCCAGTTTTGTGGTGTCATTAAGCATGACGACCAGGTTTCCTCTGAATAGTCCGTCGTGGCTGTCAATGTTGACGCTGCGCAGCACCAGCTTCTCGTCTTTCGAGATGATGCTGGTCAGATTGTTCAGGATGCCCAGGTCGTCGACACCGATGATGCGCAGCGTGATGCTGTACTGCGATGCGCCTTTGCCCGACCACCGGGCCTTGACGATGCGATAGCCGAAACGTTTGCGCATCTCGGGCGCGTTCGGACAGTCCAGACGGTGAATCTTGATGCCGCCGGAGACCGTGACAAATCCAAAGACGTCGTCGCCGTAGATGGGATTACAGCAGCGTGCCAGCTGGTAGTCCACGCCCTTCAGGTTCTTGTCTATCACCAGCACATCGTCGTTCACCTGCGTATTGGGATTCAGCGACTGGTCGAGCACAAACTCCTCGGCGCTGCGTGCCAGGTTGTCGCCCGTCATCGCCTTTTCGCCCTGCTGCAGTTCCTGGTAGCGTTCAATGACCTTATTCGTGTCGAGCGAGCCATCAACAATCTGTTTATAGAAGTCGCTCATCTCCTTGAATCCCAGTTTCTTAACAAGCTGTTGCATCAGTGGCTCCTCCAGTTCTATCTTGCGGTTCTTGAACTTGCGCTCCAGCATCTCCTTGGCAAAGAGTCCCTCCTTCACCTGCGTCTCCTTCAGTGCCAGTCGTATCTTCGCCTTGGCACGCGACGTCTTGACCAGACTGAGCCACTCCTGCCGCGGCTTTTGCGTCGACGACGTCATGATTTCCACCTGGTCGCCGCTGTGCAGCATCTGGCGGAATGTCACCACCTTATTATTTATACGCGCACCGACACAGGCGTTGCCTATCTTTGAGTGGATGTGATATGCCATGTCCAACACGATGGCACCTTTGGGAAACTTTAGCAGGTCACCCTTCGGCGTGAACACATAGACCTCGTCTTCGTAGAGATCCATCTTAAACTGGTCCATGGCCTCCATGCCGTCGCTGGTCTCCAGCATCGAGCGTACGTTCGTCAGCCACTCGTCCAGTCCCGTCTCGCCCTTCACGCCCTTGTAGCGCCAGTGTGCGGCGACGCCCCGCTCGGCAATCTCGTCCATGCGCTCGGTACGTATCTGCACCTCTACCCACTTGTTCTCTGGTCCCAGCACGGTGATGTGCAGACTCTCATATCCGTTCGACTTCGGCACGCTCAGCCAGTCTCGCAGTCGCTTGGGGTTCGGCTGGTACATGTCTGTCACAATGCTGTACACCTGCCAGCAGTGCATTTTCTCCTTGTCCACCGGCGAGTCCAGTATGATGCGTATGGCAAACAGGTCGTACACCTTTTCGAACGGACATTTCTGCTTCTTCATCTTCTGCCAGATGGAGTGAATGGACTTCGTGCGCCCCTTGATGTGGAAGTGCAGTCCAGCAGCCGTCAGTTTCTCGCTGATGGGCCCTATGAACTTCTCGATGTACGCGTCGCGGCTCTGCTTCGTCTCGCTCAGCTTTTCGCGTATCATGTAGTACGCGTCGTGCTCCAGGTATTTCAGCGACAAATCCTCCAGCTCGCTCTTCAGTTTGTACAAGCCGAGCTTGTGGGCCATCGGCGCATACAGGTAGGCAGCCTCCTGGCTCACCTCCTGCTTGTCCTGTAGACGGTCGGTGTCGCGTATCTGGCGCATCAGATTGACGCGGTCGGCAATCATGATGAGAATCACGCGCATGTCCTCGGCAAACGACAGCAACAGGTTCCTGAAGTTCTCGCTCTCAATGACCGGGTTCTTCTTGTACAGCTCCTGTATGCGCTCCAGTCCGTGTAGGATGAGCGCCACTGACTCGCCGTACCCCTCCCCTACCTCATCGGCCGTTATATAGCCCTCCTGGTAGCTCGGGTGCAGCAGCACCGCCAGCACGGCGTCGCGCCTGAGTCCTATCTCGTCGACAATGATGATGGCCGTTTGCAGGCTGGTCACGATGGGGTTCAGTCCGAAGACATCGCGGCTCATCTGTTGCTGCTCCAGCGCGCGCAGTATGTAGCTACGAATCTTCTCCTCGTCGCCCTCGTGCAGCGACGATCCTATCTTCTCTTTCAGCTGGCTGTACAGGGTTAAGGCCTCGTCCCTTTCTTCGGCTGTAAAAACGAACTTCTCTGTCATAATCTGAATATTTTCATGCAAAGTTACAAATTTCTGCCGATTTTTGTGCATATTCTCAAAAAAGTTCGTATATTTGCGCTGAAAAACAATGAAAAACTAATAAAACTATTGTTATGCTATCACAAGAAGACCTTAAACAAATTGCCCAGAAGGGAATCACCGAGGAGCAAATCGAGAATCAGCTCAACCAGTTCAAGACCGGCTTTCCTTTCCTTAAGCTGAAGGCCGCCGCCAGTATCGAGGATGGCATCGTTGCCACGAGCGAGCAGGACAAGCAGGTGTACGAGGAAGCGTGGAACAAGTACAAGGCCGAGGGCCACAGAATTGTAAAGTTTGTTCCTGCATCGGGCGCCGCCAGCCGCATGTTCAAGGATATGTTCGCCTTCCTCGATGCCGACTACGACGTGCCAACCACCCCCTTCGAGAAGAATTACTTCGACAACATCGAGAAGTTTGCCTTCTACGATGCCCTCGACGCCGCCTGCCGCAAGAACGAAGGCAAGAGCATCAAGTACCTCATCCAGGAGGGCCAGTACAAGAAGGTCGTGGCCAACATGCTCTTTGAGAAAGGCCTCAACTACGGTCAGCTGCCCAAGGGTATGCTCCTCTTCCACAAGTACCCCGAGGGCTCCCGCACGCCCATGGAGGAGCACCTCGTCGAGGGTGCCCTATACGCCGCTTCCAATGGCGAGGCACGTGTCCACTTCACTGTGAGCCACGAGCACATGGACCTCTTCAAGAAGAAGGTCGCCGCCAAGGCCGACGGCTATGCCCAGCGTTACGGTATTCGTTACGACATCTCCTTCTCCGAGCAGAAGCCCTCAACCGACACCATCGCCGCCAACCCCGACAACACGCCCTTCCGCAACAGCGACGGCTCGCTGCTGTTCCGTCCCGGTGGTCACGGCGCCCTCATCGAGAACCTCAACGAGATCGATGCCGACATTATATTTGTAAAGAATATTGACAACGTCGTGCCCGACCGTCTGAAGCAGGACACTGTTGACTACAAGCAGGTTATTGCCGGTGTGCTCGTCAACCTCCAGAAGATAGCCTTCCAGTACCTCAAGGAGCTCGAGGCCGCCGAGGTGTCACACGAGAAGCTGCGCGAGATTCAGCACTTCGTCGAGCACGCCTTCTGTCGCCGTCCCGACATCGCTTCGCTCAACGATGCAGAGCTCGCCGACTACCTGTGGAAAAAGCTCAACCGTCCTATGCGCGTGTGCGGTGTGGTCAAGAACGTGGGCGAGCCCGGTGGCGGCCCCTTCCTCACCTACAACCAGGACGGCACCATCTCGCTCCAGATTCTCGAGTCCAGCCAGATTGACAAGAACAACAAGGAGTACATGGAGATGTTCACCAACGGCACCCACTTCAATCCCGTCGATCTCGTCTGTGCCGTGAAGGATTACAAGGGCCATCGCTTCAACCTCCCCGACTTCGTCGACCGCACCACCGGCTTCATCTCGTCGAAGTCGAAGAATGGCAAGGAGCTCAAGGCACTCGAGTTGCCCGGCCTTTGGAATGGCGCCATGAGCGACTGGAACACCGTCTTCGTCGAGGTGCCGCTGTCCACCTTCAATCCTGTGAAGACCGTCAACGACCTGCTGCGCGACCAGCACCAGTAAGCCGCTTCGCGTCGTTAGCGTGCTGACACCCTTATTATTAGTGTTAGAATCGCCGCTTCCTGCAGTAAATGCAC
>CAZLPO010000152.1:0-4783 GCA_964561385.1 uncultured Prevotella sp. | reverse complement strand
CAAGAACCATCTATTCCCCACAAATTTCTTTTCCGATGTGTTTTTCCTGGGCTCATAACCTATATGAGAAATGTTATATTTGGAATAGCAATCGACCCTTGCTCGTCAGTATATCCACCAGATTCATTTCCGAAATAAACACTCACAAACGGTACTGCTTCATGTGTGATGCAATCCTTGACAATTATCGTCTGAGCCATACTGATTGTTGCTGCCGACAGCATGGCCAGGAGGAACAGGAATCGTTTATAGTGTTTCATTTTATTCTTTGTCATTATTCATTTTGTTGGGCAAAGTTTTTCGCTTCACTCAAGGAAACTTCAGAAAACGGCACAAAAAAGCCCTCGGCAATGCCCGAAAAGTGGCTGCCGAGGGTAAAAGTATGGAAGTAGTTTCAGAGTTATATTCGATTATACCGTTGAAAGTGATGTCATTTATTTAAATAGCGGTTTATCGCCACAAAGGCTCACTCTCCCATTCGCAAAACTCACGCAGCACCTGAAGGTCTAAACTGTTATTGCCGAATTTTTGTTCCATAAGTCAGTTCGTTGCTATAGAAATCGACTGCAAACTTAGTTGCTTATCTTGAAATACGCAAATATATCAAAAGAGAATATCTATATACACTAAAAATAGAGGAACTCACTTCACCACAATCTTCTTGCGGTCACGGATATAAAGCCCCTTGGGTAGTGTCGGGGAATTGCTGACACGACGGCCTGAGAGATCGTAGATGCCGTCGGGAACAGGTGTGGAAGAATCATGATAGATTTGCTCGATGCCTGTGACGGTTTGGACTGATGACAGAGGGACAAGCATCCACTGGCGATGTGTGGGCGTAGTGTTGCCGTCGGCATATTGCCAGATGCCAACGGTGGTACCAGCGTTCGACGATGCATTCGTCAGGTCAAGGCCGTGACTACGACCTCGACTGGCCAAAATCTTGAAATAGGGATAGTCCACCTCGTCGATGTAGAAATTCTGCTCGCTGGCTTCTTTTTTTTCAGCGGTGAGCGATGAGCTGCTCGTGGCACGGTGGGCAGTGAGCCTGAGGCCGAGGCCGTTCTCGAAACGATAGGTGCCGCTGCCAACATCCTTCAGGCGCCAGCGCTGGGCCTCACTGTAGTCAATGTCTTCCAACGTCACTTTGCTGTCCTTTGCCGACACAGTACGGACGGTTTCCTGACGGGGGATGATGAGGTATTCGCAGCCGTCGGCGAGCAAGTCGTTGCTGACTGTCTTTTCCGAATGGAGGGGGATAACCAAAGTGGTGATGCTCTGTGCGGGCATAGAAAGCGTGACGACAGTGCTGTCAACCTTCACACTGCTCAGGGCATTGGCGAGGTTTCCCGTCTCCGATGTGCGATAGGCTTTGATGGCGCTACGGTCGGGCTGGTCGTTGAAAAGCGAGAGGTCGATGACGTGTGCACCTGCCGATCCCTCGTTCAGGGCTACCAGTACCAACGTGTCACGGGCTGCATTGACGGCGGCCAGCGACTGTGGGCAGAGCGACGTGACGATGTCGTAGCCCCGTTGGATGAACCGCGAGCACTGCTGCCGCACGTAGTAGTTCTTCACCCTCGTGTAAGTCTGGTCGGCGAAGCTGCCCCGGATGGTGCACCACTGGTCGTTGGCCTCCTCCATATACTGCCAGTCAATCCAAGCCTCGGGCTGGATGTAGCGCATGTCGTCGATGAGACGCTGTGCCATGGCGAGGTTGCCGCCGATGCCTGTTCCACCAGAACCGGTCTCACTCATCCACAGGTCCTTGCCCGTTTCGTGGGCCAGCTGGGCGAAGCGGGCGCGGTCGACGTTACTGCCAGAATAAGTGTGGGTGTTCCATTGCCCTATGAACTGGTCGGCACCTGCTGAGATGAAACGCTTGAAGCCATCGACGGCCAGACCTACGTTGGTCTCGTCGGCAGCCGAGATGACCGTGTTCAATCCCGATGCCTTGAGGATGGGAGCCAGCACGCGCACGAACTTGATTTGTGAGTCGTAGTCGAAGTGGCAGCCCTCCTGCGGACCGTTGGCGTACCAGAAGTTGGTGACTGCCTCGTTGAACGGTTCCAGCGTCTTGAACTCGATGCCGTATTCATCTTTATAATGCTTGCAAACATCGACCAGATAGTGGGCAAACTCCTCGTAGTACTCAGGTTTCAGGTTGTCCTTTCCGCCATCCGTATTGCCACTGACGCAACCACTGTAGGTCATATAGTAGGGACAAGAGTTGCTAAAGGCCTCGAACACGGCATCGGGACGTTTCTCCTTAATCTTCAGCATAATCTTACGCTGGGCGGCATCGCGATCCCAATGGTACTCATCGCCGCTGAAGTCCTTGAATCCCTCCATCTCGGCTCGCAAGCCCTTGCCGCCAGCCATGTGGTGCTTGGTGCAATGGCGGTTCTGCGGGTCGTCGCCACCGCCGATGTTATAGCGGAAGTGGCTATAGTTCAAGCCTGTGGGACTGACGAGCCAGGTGATGATTTCATCGATTTTCTTGTCTGTCCACTTGCCGCACTGCCCTGCCCACCAGCAGAGCGACACACCCCAGCCGTCGAAGTGCTGGCGCACCACCTGCGGGCTGACGATGTAGCGGGCAGTGTCGGCAGGCGGCGCCTGCCGAACGTTGTCGCTGAAGTACCACTGGTGCTTCATGTCGCTGCCGCTCTTGTCGGTATAGACCTTGTCATGCGCATTGTTGCTGTCGGTACCCAGATATTTGTTATTGGCCTTGCAGCGCAGCTTGACGTACTGTCCCATGCCTGTCTCGATAGCCCATTTTGTCTCGTCGCCCGCCGGCGAGGCGATGAATTTCGAGTTCCATTGTCCGGATAGCGACAGATATTGCTCGCCCGCCTGGATGTTATAGAACCCCTGTCCTGCAGGAATGACTGTCAGCTTCTGCGGACTGCTCTTTGTAGGAGCCTCTATCCAGCCGCCATCGTCGCTACCCTTTTCCAGATGGTTGCCGCTGCTGTGCATCAGATAGAGTGTCGTGGGCTCCTTGAAACCGGTCTGTGCCCAAGCCTGTGAAACGGACAAGAGCAAGATGAGTGTGATCAAGTACTTCTTCATATGGTCAATTGTCTTATTTTCATAGCGCAAAGATACAATTATTTATTGAAATCGGGCAAGATTATCAAAAAAAGCAGCAATGGACGATGACTTATGGACGAAAAAAAAGCCCGGTGCTATCGATAGCACCGGGTTCTTATATCAGCGGAGGAAGCACCGATCTCGAAGCAGACACGTCCTTTCTCGGGCACGAAGGTGTGTTGCGACGCATCCCAATAAGAAAGGTCGCTCTTGGCCACCTCGAGCACGACCTCGTGCGTCTGGCCGGCAGGGATGGTGACACGGCGGAAGGCCTTGAGCTGCCGCCTGGGGTGCTCGACCTGCGACTCAGGATAGCTGGCGTACAGTTGCACGACCTCGTCGCCATCGACCTCGCCCACATTCTTCACCGGCACCGAGACATAGATCGTCTGCTTGTCCTGCTTCAGCACCTTGGCTTCGCCATACTCGAAACGGGTATAGCTCAGTCCGTAGCCGAAGGGATAGAGCGGGGTGCCCTGGAAATACATATAGGTACGGCCGTGACGGATGTCGTAGTCCATCATCTCGGGCAGGTCGAGGATATCCTTTACCCACGTCTGGGTGGTGCGCCCGGCTGGGTTCACCTTGCCAAACAGCACATCGGCCACGCCATGACCCTGCTCCTGCGAGCAGTGGGTGACCTGCAGGATGGCGGGCAGATGCTCGTTGCTCCAGTTGACGGCGTAGGGGAAACTGCTCACGAGCACCAGAACGGTATTGGGATTGACGGCCTGCAGACGGCGGATCTCGTCCTCGTCGGGCAACTGCAGCGAGTGGCGGTCGTTGGCCTCACGACCATCGCTGGGCACCGGACACACCTTCCAGGTACGGTCGGTGCCATAGGGATGGTTACCGGTGCAGACAAGGACCATGTCGGCCTGACGGGCCAAGGCCTCAGCACGTCCGAACTGGTTGTCGGGGGCATAGAGAATCTCGATGCCACGCTCACGGCCAGCCTCCTGCATGGCTTTCAGGATGGTGTTCTCGTAGGGGGCCGTGCCGCTATACCAGTCGTACACAATCTTGTCGGCATACGGGCCCACCACGGCTATCTTCCTGACACCTTTGATAGGCAGGATGCCGTTGTTCTTGAGCAGCACGACACTCTTGGCCGTCACCTCACGCACGAACTGCTTCACCTCCTCGCGCTCGTAGGGCGGCGTGGCGGTGGAGTCCTTGCCGATCTCAGCGTATGGACACTTGTCGTCGAGCAGTCCGAGCTTCAGGGCCACATAGATATTACCTTTGATGACATTTTCGATTTCAGCCTCCGTCACCAGACCTTTCTCGATGGCCTCCTTCAGGTAAGGCTGGAAACGGTCGAGGAACTGACTGGTGCCAGCCTTGACCACACCTGCCGCTGCCGCCGTCAGATCGGGGTAATAGTGATGGGCACTCACCAGCAACCCAAAGGCACCACCATCGGTACAGATGATACCGTTGTTGCCCCACTCTTTACGGGTGATGGCGTCGAGACAAGGATGCACACACATCGGGATGCCGTTCCAACTGTTATACGAGGCCATGAACGCCCGACTGCCGCCCTCAGTGATGCCCTTGTAGAACGGATAGGCGTAATACTCGCGGAACAGGCGCTCGTCGAAGTTGCTCGATGTCGAGTCGCGACCATCCTCATTGCTGTTGGCCAGGAAGTGCTTCATCAGGGCAGCCGTCTTCCAGTAGC
>CAZLPO010000151.1:0-4805 GCA_964561385.1 uncultured Prevotella sp. | reverse complement strand
TGTTGCGCCGCAGCTGTCGGGGCGGTTTTTGCCGGCTTCTTCGCCGGTGGCAGTTTGTTGCCATCGGCGTCGATGTCGTCGGGCTTGGCTGATAGCAGGATGCCGTCGCGCCACTTCTGGAAGGCTTCGTGCAGACGCTCGTAGGTCACCTCGGTGCCGTCGGTAGGCTGTGGCAACTGGATGGTGACGACGATGTGCTTTTCTTCGGTCGAGGTGAAGTCCGTCCGCTCTGGTACAAACTTCTCCAGCGACTTGATAGGGAACCCTACAAAGCAGAAGTCGCTGCCACCGCTGGCGAGCGTCTTCTTGCTCACCTTGAGCGGCTTGCGGTCGCCCTGCTGCTGATGACGCACCTTGTCGCTGTAGGTGATGGCTACGATGAGCCATGCTGACCATTCATAGGCGCGATAAAAATCGCCCATTTGGAAGAGGTGGATTTTGTTCCACTCCGTCGGCTGTTGTCGGTTGCGCTCCGTTGCGAGTACGTCTGCTATTTTTGCCATTGTCTCTTGCGTTTCTTGATTTTCGCTTATCTTCTCCACCTTGGTCGCTCTTTCCCGCCTTGCCGCCTTTGGCCGCTGTCGCGGCCTTTAGCGTCAAGGCCGGAAAGAGCGCGGGTGGGTAAAGATTAGTTACTGCACTGCCCTGCGGGTGAAGCCGTAGAACCGACCGTTGTTGTACTGCGGGTGCACTCCGCCAGAGTAGAAGCTCAGGCTCCTGCCGTAGGCCTGCGAGTTGAGCGAACGGGACCAGTAGTCGCCGTCCGACCCACGGTAGTTCCAAGACTGCCCGTAGCCGTAGCCACTGCAGGCGAAGAAGAGCAGCCTGCTGTTTATCTTCGACTTCAGGTATATGCCCACGATGCCGTTCACCGTCACCAGTTTGTTGGTCTGCGATGCGTCGATGACGGTCTCGCCGTCGGCTTGCACGTAGTCGATGTTGGCAAACAGCTCGGCAAAATCTTCCGTCGATGGATCGCGCCACGGCGCACCGAGGATGGCACGGGCAGCATCGAACGACAGTCCTGCGTTGGCGGTCAGCTGTGCGCCCGGTGTCTGGGCGTATGGGCCATCGTTTCCGGTTCCCCAGTCGTAGGAGAATGCCGAATCAGATATGGGGTTGTGACCCTCGGTGTTGCCCCAACTGAAGAACGTACACTCATAAATGAATGGCGACGGCTTGCCGTCCACCTCGGCGAATCCACTCTGCTTGGTCACGTCGATGTTGGCGACGGCCCACAGACGGCCGCTGGGCAGTCCCATATCCACGGCGAGGTTGCTCTGCGATGCGGGTCGCTCCAATCCCTCGATGCCTACGATGTTCCAGTTCGTGCCGTCGTAAATCACGGTGACGGTGCATCCGCCCTTGACGAGTCCGGCTTGCAGGGCAGCACCCTCTATCAGGATAGGCTTGGCTCCCGTCGAAGAGATGTTGAGCGTCGCACCATCGACATTGATGGCGTTGGTAAAACGGATACTCACCGGCATGTTCTTCAGCAAGATGAAGTTAGCGATGGTCGCCGTGCGAGCCTGAACTGTTGCTGCCTCACTGCTCGCGCCGAACCCGAGGCCAATCTGTGCGCCGTCGGTGATGACGGCTTGCTTCTGACCCAGCAGGTTGTCCGTTTCCGACTTCGTATAATAAGGCGTGAGGGCTGCTGGTTGCAGGGCCGTCGCACCGGCAGCGGCTCCAGAGCGTATGGCATCGAGGTCGCTGATGGTGTCCTGCTTCTGCGCGATGGCAGCATTGATGGTGGCCACCATGCTGTCAACCTGCGTCTTGGTGTAGTACGATGCGAGAGCCGACGCGATGGCGGCATTCATCTCCTGGGTGGTCGAATAGCCAGATAGGTCAACGTTGGTCGAGCCGATGTGCTCCCACTTGTAGGATGAACCTTCGAGGATGGTGATGTACTCTTCTTTCACGTTCTGCGTCTCAGTGTGCGAGCCTGGTACGAGGTATATCCAGCCCACGGTGTCGGCTGTCGGCTGCGGCAGGGTGGCCACCACCTTGTACTGGAACTGACGCACATTGTCCACCAACTGCTGCACCTCTGAACGCGAGTAGGTCTCGGTCTTCAGGTAGTAGTTGGCCAGCGACGTGCTCACCTGCTGGATGAGTCCGCGCAGGGTGGCGTCGGCATCGGTACGGGCATTGGTCTCAGACGTCACGCTCTGCCGGATGGTGTCGAGCAGGGCATTGACCTCCGTCTTCGTATAGTAGTCGGCAAGGGCAGTGGCTATGGCGGCGGTGATAGCCGCGTCGGTCTGCGCCTTGGTGTAATACGAGGCGAGGGCAGTGTTGACGGCCTGCTCAATGGCGGCATTCACCTGTGCCGTGCTCATGGTCTCGCTCTTGGTGTAGTATTGGGCGAGGGCAGTGCTGATGGCCTGTGCGATAGCCGTGTTCATCTGCTCGGTCGTAGAATAACCCGACAGGTCAACGGTGGTAGAGCCTATCTGCTCCCACTGGTAGGTGGTCACGCCTTGCTCGTTGGTCTGCGAGGTGGTGATAAACTCGTCCTTCACGTTCCGCGTCTTCGGATTGTCTGACGGCACGAGGTAGATGATATTCATCGTCTCTGCACTGGCTGTTGGCAGCACGGCGACGCTCTGATAGCGGAACTGCTTGACGGCAGCGATGAGTTGCTGTACCTCGGCCTTGGTGAAGGTCTCGGTCTTCAGATAGTAGTTGGTGAGGTTGCTCACGCTGGCGGTGATGAAGTCCTCAATGAGCGCATCCACCTGCAACTTGGTGTAGTAGGCGGCGATGGTCTGGCTGACGAGTGTTTGTATCTCGTCCGCGCTCATGGTCTCGCTCTTCTGGTAGTAGTCGGTGAGCGTCTGTGTGATTTGTGCTGCCAGTGCGCTGATGGCCTGCTGGCGGGCTTGCACCTCCTGCTGTTCGGCCTGCTGTGCGCGAACGGACTCAGCGTCGATGTTCTGTTGCAGAAGGGTGTCGGCCTGCTGGCGGTCTTGCGTCTCTTGCTGGAGGTCGGTCACGGGTGTGGCGGTGTCGAGGATGTGCTGAACCTCTTCGCCGGTCTGTGTAAGGTTGAAGTTCTGTGCCATATCTTTTCTAATTGTTTGGTTTCAGTACTAAAATATATTCATCATCTACTGTCAGCAGCGGACGGTCGTACTTATCGGACATTCGCTGATACTTGTCGGCGATGTCGCTCTGCTCGGTGCGAGTGTAGGTTACGGGGTGCTCGTCGGTGCAAGCCGGACAGGTGAGGAACTGCGGGCATGGCGTAGTAACAACAAAACAGAGATACTGTTCGTCTGTCTTCTCGCGGTAGCCGTCAGGTGCGTCGGTGTCAGGCACCTGCCATGTGCAGCGGGCCGTGACGCGCCCCACCATGCCGTCGGTGTCGAAGATGATGTAGTACATTCCGCCGTTCTCCAGCATCTGCGCTTTCTCGATGGTGACGGTGGTGCGGCGGTAGCCGTAGATGAGTTCCACGCGGAAGTCGTTCGCCTCCATATCGAAGTCCTTGATTTGCACCTGGAACTTCACCTCCTCGCCCTGTTGTATGATTCTTGTCTTATCCATGTCTATACCAACTTCATTAGGGGTTTCAAAAGGATGTCAACGCCAGTATAAGGCACAAGGCTGAGATTGCCAGTAGTAACGGCAGAGCGGTACTGATAACTCAGGTCAACGAGTATCTGCCCAGCCTGATAGCATCGGGCGGGTATCTTGCCGTACTCGTCCGTGAGGCTATGGATCATGTCTGTTACCGTCTTGCCCCGGTTTAGATACGATGCAATGACCTCCTCAGCCGAGTCGCCGTAGAGTTCCAGCAACTGATCATCGCAATCGAAGTCGATGCGCGAGTGGTCTTTGATGTATTCAAGAGTCAGAAATTCCATATTGTCTGTCTTTTATTTATCCCACGAATAGCCGCCGGGGGTTTACCGACGGGCACGGAAAAGCCCCACGGTGTGCGGGCTGTTGCCTCCGCATCCTCACCGTGGAGCCGAATTATCAAGAACTATGAACTTGATTTGCTTACGCGTTCATGGTTACGCAGTCTCCTGCTCCTCCACAATCTTCAGCAGCTTGAAGGCCTTTGGTGCGCTGTTGTCGGCACCACCGTTAATCTTGTGGCTGAGCTCGGTTGCCGAGAAGTCGGTGTTGAGCGTGAAGACGGTGCTGTTGCGACCAGCCACGGCGGCACTTGTCGAGTCAACCGAGAAGCGCACCTCGCCATGCTGCTGCACTGCCAGGTACTCGAAGAAACCGATACCGATGTAGCGGTCGGAACTCTTCACGTACTTGCCTTGTCCGTCCAGTTGGCCGTTGATGTGGCCGCTGGTGATGTAGTTGTAACCAGCCAGCTTGCCGTCCTTGATCACAGCGTCGGTGTTGCCCTTGAAGTCGTTGGCGGGGGTGTACTTCAGCTCGGCCTCAGTCACCTTGTCGATGATGATGGTCGGTTCGCCCTCGAAGCCGAGGTCTGCAACGCCAGCGACGGCAGCGGCCAGAGCCTTGGCAAAGCCTTCGCCCTTGGTGATGGTTCCGGCGGTGACGAGCGAGAACGGACCCTTGAAGGCATCGGCCCACTGGGCGTGAGAGTAGATACGCTTGGCGAGCAGGATGTTCAGAGCCTTGCGAATCTTCATGGTGACGAAGGTGAAGAGGTCGAAGGCAGCGTTGTCGATGGCCTTGTTCGAGACGGCAACAGCCAGGGCGACGCGCTCCGATACGGCCTTGATGTTGGTGAACTTCAGAGCCTGCTCCTCAATCTGGGCGACCTCGTTTGCAACGCTGGCCACCACGTCGTCGGCACTGATAGGCCA
>CAZLPO010000150.1:0-4919 GCA_964561385.1 uncultured Prevotella sp. | reverse complement strand
GGCAGTCAGGGTTCGGCAGCCACCGCCACCTACTACACACTTGACGGCAGCGAGCCTTCGGAGACGAACGGCACCCTCTACGCCGAGCCATTCGAAATATCGGAAACGACGACTGTTAAAGCCGTGTCGTACCTGATTGACGACAAGGGCGAAGTGGCCGAAAAGACCGTCACGGCCGGTGAGCCACTGACGCTGAACGCACCGCAATTCACGTCAACAGCCTATCAGGACGGTGCCTACACCATCACCATCCACTCAGATCAGTCGTCACTCGATGCTGCTCCTGCCGAAGTAGGCTACTACTACTCCATCGACGGCGGCGAGACCATGCGTGCCGTCGACGGCGGACAAGTCAAGGTCTACGGCGGCTCCACACTCACGGCCTACAGCTCGGCTGACGGTTACGTCGAGTCCGAAGAAACCAGCACCACGATGTCCGTCATGCCGTTCTTCGACGATGAAGGCTGGATCATCGATTTCACCGCCATCTCGTCCGTCAGCTATTCCAGCGACAAGCTGGGCGACTACACCCTGCTGAAGAACGACGGTGAAAATACCGTAATCAACAACTTCGGCGTGCCCGGCAGCGGCGGCAACAACGACAAAGCATTCATCCATAGCGGCGGCCTGTACATGATGTTCAGCGGCAACCGCAGCGTTGCCGTCAACGCCAACGAGGGCCAATACGTGCGTCTCGTCGTCAAAGGAACGGTCAACAGCGCGTCGGCCGGTCTGACACGCAGGAACGACCTGAGCTACGGCAACTGCCACATCTATCAGGTCAACACCAGCGGCATCAGCACCATCAACCTGGCACGCAACTCCGTCATCTACACCGTCGAGGTGCTCAACGCCATCGACAACCCCACCGTCACCAAGACCATCTCGGCGGCCGGCTGGGCCACCTACTGCAGTCCCTATGCACTGGACTTCTCGTCACCCATCGAGAATCTGACGAAGGCATACTATGTGACTGGCGTGAAAGCCAACAGCACTGTGCTGACGCTACTCGAGATCAATGGTCCCGTACCTGCCGGAACGGGTGTGCTGCTGCAGGGCGAGGGTGAGTGCCAGATACCCATTCTGTCGGGCAGCGGTGCCAGCACCGAGGGTAACCTGCTGGTGGGCGTGCTCGAGGCTACGCAGTTAGAGGCGAACACCATCTACGTGCTGCTGAAGGAGAACAATAAGGTGGGTTTCTTCCGCAACAACAACGCCTTCACCGTCGGTGCACAGACAGCCTACCTGCCTGCCGAAGCCATCGAGAACCTGATGGCCGTGCCCACCGAGGCCCGCTCCTACCAGTTCCTCGACGACAGCGAGATCAACGGTGTCCAAGAAGTAAGAAGCAGGAACAATGATGGAAGAAATAGCATCTACAACCTGCAAGGCCAACGCGTCAGCACGCTGCGCCGCGGTGTCTATATCATCAACGGAAAGAAATATGTCAAGAAGTAAACGAAAGGAGGACACAGACATGAAGAAGAACTATCAGACACCTATGGCCACCGAGCTCAACCTGGAGATGGAAGAGCTGCTGCAGATCAGTGCCAACGGCACGACCGACCAGACAGAAGGCAACCTCTCACGACATAGCGACCAAGACAGCGACCTATGGGAGGACGACTGGGAAGAATAACAAAGAACGGGGGGCCATCCTAACGGACGGCCCCCTTTGCTGGTTTTATGAAGCTAATTCAGATGAATTAAGCCTGAAGGCTGATTGCCTCTGACGGGCAAACAGAAGCGCAAGTACCGCACTCTGTGCAAGCGTCAGCGTCAATTACATACTTTTCGCCCTCAGAGATAGCCTCTACGGGGCACTCACCTGCACATGTTCCACATGCGATGCAGTCATCAGAAATTACATATGCCATAATTCTTGTTCTATTAATAATGGGTTAATACTTAAATTTTGTGACGCAAAGGTACGAACTTTTTTCTGTACATACCAACTTTTAGGTATGTTTTTTCACAATGGCGGTTCAATTTATACGATGTCGAAATAGATTCCGATATAATAAGCCAGGGCTTTCTGCGTTATTAAATAGAAGGAGATAGAAGAAGATGAAGCGACTATTATCCATATTATATATCCTGATGCTCACCATCGTAACCCTGACGGCACAGGAGCGCAAACCGCAGAACAAACCCTACATTGACCTGCGGCCAATGCACTTCGGCATACTCGTCGGCTTCAACGCACAGGACATTGAGCAGCAGAACATCGGACCGCAGCACATCATATCCCCTGAAGGAGAAGAGGAGACCAAGATTGTCGTCTGCGACCAGGACACCTGGAACCCCGGCTTCAGCGTCGGCGTCCTGGCCGACATACGCCTCGGCCAGCACCTCTCCCTGCGCTTCGCCCCCACCATGCACTTCGGCTCCAAGCACCTGGTATTCCGCGAGTTAACAAATCTCGACGAGGACGGCTATCCGCAGGAACAGACGCAGGACATGAAGAACACCTACATCTCCTTCCCGCTCGACCTGAAGTTCTCGGCCGAGCGCTTCAACAACCACCGCCCCTACATCATGGCGGGCCTCAACCAGCTCATCAACCTGACGGGCAAGGATCAGGACTTCATCCACCTGAAACGCATGGACACCATGTTCGAGGTAGGACTGGGCTGCGACCTCTACCTACCCTTCTTCAAGCTCATTCCCGAGCTGAAGTTCTGCTACAGTCTGACCGACTGTCTGAACCGCAAGCACGCTGACGAGCTGACTGACGCCAACAAGCGCATCTTCGCCAACGCCGTCAATCGCGCCCAAAGTAAGATGTTTGTCCTCACCTTTTACTTCGAATAATCCTTTTACGTCATTCAGATAGTCTTTACGGGTCATTCGGATAATCTCCATGCGTGTAAGGGATTATCCCTATGAGCGACAGGGAACGTCCGCATGACCGTAAGAGATTATCCGCATGACCCAAAAGTGAATTTGTGCTCAAAACAACCACAAAGGTTAGTGAATGTTCCCACAGTGGGAACAGGCAGTCCGCTCGGAGCAGAGTGGCAGTCCGCTCGGAGCGGACTGACGACCATCATAAAAAGCCAGAAATTTTGCCTATTTCAGGCTGACAACCATGCGCCCGACGAAGATGGCGTTCTTGCCATTCTGGTCGACGGGAACGGGACGGCCGTCGAGGTTGTTGACGTACTCGAGCTCGGAGAAGTAGGTGTGTGTGTGACCGCCCAGCACCAGATCGATGTCGCGCGAGCGGCTGATCATATACTGGTCGTCCTGGCCACGGCCGCTGCTCCAGCCAAGGTGGGAGACGCAGATGACCATGTCGCACTTCATCTGCCGCTTCAGCATGGTGGCCGTCTCAAGTGCCACGCTGGCAGGGTCGAGGTACTTGACGCCAACACAGTTCTTGGCCGCCACCAGTCCCTCCATCTTCGGCGCAAGGGCGAAGACGCCAATCTTCACGCCATGACGTTTCAGAATGACATAAGGTTTGACGAGGCCCTCGCAGGGAGTACCCGTGAAGTCATAGTTGGTACAGACGACGGGAAAGGTAGCCATACGGAAGAGACGCGCCATGTTGTCGAGGCCGAAGTCGAACTCGTGGTTGCCGATGGTGACGGCATCGTAGCCCATCTGGTTCATGAGCCCCACCTCAACATCGCCCTTGAACATGGTGTAGTAGGCCGAGCCCTGCGAGAAGTCGCCGCTATCGAAGAGCAGCAGGTCGGGGTTCTTCTGCCGTTCCTCCTTGAGCATGGCGATGCGGCGGAGGAAGCCGGCACGGCCAGCCTTCATGGTGTCGGGCAGCTGACTGTTCAGGGGCAGGATGGCACTGTGGGTATCGTTGGTATGCAGAATGACGAGCTGCTTCTGCTTCTTGGCGACTGCCGACATGGATGTCAGCAGGGCTATTATAAGGATAAGGTGAAATTTCTTCATTGTTGTGTGGGTTAATGAGAGTTATGGGACCTATGGGACTTATGAGACCTATGAGACCTATAGGACCTATAGGTTATTCGGCGACGGTGACGCGCCCCTCAATCTGTGAGTCAACCGCCTGGCCCTGAGCGTCCTTCTCGCGGAAGTAGTCCATGATGATGAAGCGGGTGTTGTTTTGTTTCTCCTGCGGCGAGTTGACATCACGTCCCTTCTTCAGGGCCGCCATCTTGTCGGTGCCGCCCAGCAGGTAGTCGATGGTGGCGATGCGATAGTCGTGCTGCGGGTCTATCTCCTCGCCGTTTAGTGTCACACTGGCCAGTTTGCGGTCGCTGGTGATGACCATCCTGACGGCGCTGCTCATACCCTCGCCGCCAACGGACGCTATCTGGGAGAAGAGCTCGAGAAGGTCGGCACCTGAGAGAGTGACAAAGGCAATCTTGTTCTCAAACGGTGCCACATCGAGCACGTCGCCATAGGTAACCTCGCCCTTGGGCAGGTCGGCACGCACACCACCCATGTTGTACAGTCCGAGCACGGGCTGCTCATTATACTTGGCTGATGCCCATACCAGGATGTCGGCCAGCAGGTTTGAGAGTGTGCCCTCTGGGCGCTGTGCCGTCATGTAGCGTGCCGAGCGCCCCACCCTGGGTCCCATGACACTATCGACCTGATGCTTGAATGGTGCCAGGAACGCTGCTGCCTGAGCGTCGGGCTGGTTGTCGTAACGGCTGTCAACCAATATGCGGCTTCGCTCCACGCCCACTACCTGGTAGTGTGAGGAGCACGACACGAGAAACAATGCCGTGAAGAGACAGAGAATCAGTTGTTTTTGCTTCATAGTATAATAATTATGGTGCAAAAATACAGTTTTTTATCGAAAAAAGCAAAGATTTCTGCAGTTTTTCCCGCATTTATTTGGTTTTTTGTTCACTTATTCGTACCTTTGCAGCCGCTTTTCGGCGTAATCGCTGGCAGGAAGCATCGAGTGGCCTGTTATGTTGCGT
>CAZLPO010000149.1:0-4937 GCA_964561385.1 uncultured Prevotella sp. | reverse complement strand
TCCAGTTCACCTCGTCGGCCACCTGCGGCAGGAACGTGCCGCTGCGATAGCCCTTCTTGATATAGATGCCATGTCGATGCAGTTCAAACTCGTCGAGACTCTGAATGCGGCGCATGGGCGTGAGCACGGAAATCTCAATGTCGAGGTCGTCCAGTTCTTCGCGGGTGACAGGCATGAAACGCGGGTCTTCAAACGCTGCTGCCCGCGCCATCTTTGCCACGATTTCATGCAGCGGATAGTCCTCACCAAAGTGTCCGATGCAGCCACGCAGCCGCCCGTGCTTGTGCAGCGAGACGAAGGCACCACACTTCTGGTTGAGTGAAGAGTGAAGAGTGAAGAGTGAAGAATTATCAGAGCAGCGAGAGCCATCAAGCGAATCGCGAATACTATTAAAAGCAATCTCTTTCAGCGCCTTCTTGTCTGCATCAGAAAGGGTGAAACTTGTGCTGTCCTTTCGCAGGATGGCAAACGAGTGATACCCCACTACCCTACTGTGGTCATGATCGTCGATGTCGCCCGAATTCTGGTACATCAGGTGCTTCACCTCATACTGGTCATCGAGCATCAGCATCAGCGTAATGATGGCGAACTCGCCGCAGGCACTCGTCGCCAGGTTCCGCTTTCCGCTCCGCGCATTCGCATTGATGGTCGCAATAAACGCCTCCACGTCACCCGTCTCAATGGCCTTGCCCGTCTTGGCATCCACTTCGCAGGCATCCTCATACTTCGGATAGTGCGAGAAGTCGCTGCTGATAATAAAGAGGTTTTCGTCCGTAAAGTACGGCTTTAGAACCTCCGCCATCCGCTTCAGCTTCTCGTAGTCATTCGTCGAAATGACTATCGGCACAATCGGCGGCACCTCCTGAGTGAAGAGTGAAGAATGAAAAGTGAAAAATCTTTGCAAGAAGGGCAACTGCACCTCCAGACAATGCTCCCTATCGTGGGCCTCCGGCCTATAGCGGAACACAGAATCCGTTGTCGTTAAAGCAACAGCCGTCTCGCGGTCCACCTTCACATTGCCTAATGGCGTGGCATACCAGTCCGCCTCAGTGTTCACCGACGCCCCATTGAGCCATTCATGGTGACTCGGTCCCAACAGGAAAATCCGCTTGTATTGCTTCTTCGCATCTATGGCCATATACGCCGACGCCGCCACGTTGCCCGAGAAATAATACCCCGCATGAGGCACTATCAACGCCGCCACATTCTGATACTTCGCGTCGCTGCCATGCAACGCCAACAGACTGTCCACCTCCTCGGCCAGTTCCCGTGCGTTGCCCGTATAGAAACGGTTCGCCTGAGTCGCCGGCCTCACCACGGTTGGGCATTGCTCGTCTACCCGTGTCTTTTCCTTTGTCTGTCCGTTACAACTGTTTATCATCATCGTTGTCGTTAGGATGAGTATGATTGTCTTGATGTTCATTGATACCGTACATGTTTTTCCTTCATCATACTATCATGTGGTCTATGGGTGCAAAGATACGAAAAAAAGGCCATCGCACAATAGTTATTCTGTTAGAGAGTGTTAAAGACATGCTGCGGTTACATGGTCACAGTTGTAACCATGTAACCTTTTTCACGGAGATAGAGGCCGTTAAGCGTTGTAACACACAGATTATCAGTATATTATGCCATAAACCTACCTTTTCTATACACTCTGCGGTTACATGGTTACAGCTGTGACCATGTAACCACTCGCTGTCTCTGTGTATTGTAAGTGAAGTTTTTGTCCGCACGCAGCAGAGCGGCGGTCGTCACGGAGCGGAGTGGCAGCGCGCTCCGAGCAGAGTACGGAAGATGACAGACAGACCCAGCACATAACAGCGGCACCCTTATGTGACACTTTGCTACATTTTGACAGCAATCCATAGCATTCCGAAAGCAAAACGACAAGATATAAAACAAAAATGTAACAAACTGACAATCCGCCAGAGAATTAACACGCAAAAAGTCAGAAACAATTTTGGTTTTCCGGCTTTTTGTCATACCTTTGCCGAAAATTTAGAAGCCCGGATAACAGACAGCACAAGACAAATAACAATATGGCACAGAAAATCAGATTCACTAAAATGCACGGCGCCGGCAACGACTACATCTATGTCAACACGATGGAGCAAGACTTGCCCGACCCGAAGGCCGCAGCCATTGCATGGAGCGACCGCCACAAAGGCATCGGATCCGACGGACTGGTGCTGATAGGCAAATCGCCTGTGCCAGAGGCCGACTTCTCCATGCGCATCTTCAACGCCGACGGCAGCGAAGCCATGATGTGCGGGAACGCGTCGAGATGCATCGGGAAGTACCTTTACGAGCGAGGCCTGACACGCGAGACGGAGATTAAGTTGCTGACGCTATCGGGCATCAAGACATTACAGTTACACGTGAACAACAGTATCGTTGAAAGTGTCACGGTGGACATGGGCGAGCCAATTATGGAAGACGAGAACCAGTTCATCAGTTCCCGTGGACTGAAAAAAGATAAGGGACTCTTTGTCTCCATGGGCAATCCGCACTATGTCATCTTCACAGACGACGTTGACCAAGTGGGGGAGACAGGACGGATACTGGAGCATCACCCTGCCTTCCCACAGCGCTGCAACATTGAGTTTGCACAGATTGTCAGTGGCAAAACCGCTGACCACGCGACTATCCGTACGCGTGTATGGGAAAGGGGCAGCGGCATCACCCAGGCATGCGGCACCGGCGCCTGCGCCACCGCCGTCGCTGCGGCACTCACGGGCAGGACTGGACGCAGAAGCAGCATCGTCATGGACGGCGGCACGCTTAGCATCGAGTGGCGCGAGACGGACAATCACGTCTATATGACCGGTCCCGCGGAGTTCGTCTTCGACGGCGAAATCGAGGCCATTTGACGATTTGACAATTTGACGATAATAGTGAAATAGTAAAATAGTGAAATAGTAAAATTACCCCATGGCATTAGTAAACATCCACTTCCTGAACCTGCAGAACAACTACCTGTTTGCCGACATCGCCAAGAAGGTGAACGCCTTCAAGGTGATGCACCCCAAGGCCGACGTTATCTCGCTCGGCATCGGCGACGTCACACAACCGCTGGCACCTGCCGTCGTGGAAGCCATGCACAAGGCTGCCCACGAGATGGGTACCATCAAGGGCTTCCGCGGCTACGGCCCCGAACAGGGCTACGACTTCTTGCGTGAGGCCATCTTGAAGAACGACTTCCTGACACGCGGCGTACACCTCAGCGCTGACGAGATTTTCATTAACGATGGTGCAAAGAGCGATACCGGCAACTTCCAGGAGCTGTTGCACTGGGACAACTTCATCGGCGTCACCGACCCCATCTATCCCGTCTATATCGACTCGAACGTGATGATAGGCCGCTGCGGCACCTTCCGCGATGGGCGCTGGACCAACGTACGCTACCTGCCCACGACCGCCGAGAACGGTTTTGTGCCCGAACTGCCGAAAGGCCGTCCAGTAGATGTCATCTACCTGTGCTACCCCAACAACCCGACGGGTACGGTCATCACCAAGCAGGAGCTGCGCAAGTGGGTGAATTACGCGCTGAAGAACGATGCCCTCATTCTCTACGACGCTGCCTACCAGGCCTATATCCGCGACCCGGAGATCCCCCATAGCATCTACGAGATCCGTGGTGCCCGCAAGTGCGCCGTCGAGTTCCACTCGTTCTCGAAGACGGCCGGCTTCACCGGCGTGCGCTGTGGCTACACAGTAGTACCCAAAGAGGTGACCGTATCGACCTTCGAGGGCGAACGCATTCCCCTGAACCAGCTCTGGCTGCGCCGCCAATGTACGAAGTTCAATGGCACGAGCTACATCTCACAGCGCGCCGCCGAGGCCATCTACACCCCTGAGGGCAAGGAGCAGATACAGCAGACCATCGACTACTACATGGACAACGCCCAGAGAATGCTGAAACGCCTACGTGCATTGGGTTACGAGGTGTATGGCGGCGAGAATGCACCGTATGTCTGGATGCGCACGCCCGATGGCATGGACAGCTGGCCCTTCTTCGAGGCGCTGCTCTACGGCGCCAACGTCGTCTGCACGCCAGGCGTCGGTTTCGGTCCATCAGGCGAAGGCTATGTGCGCTTTACTGCCTTCAACAGCCATGAGAATACGAATGAGGCTCTCGACCGCATAGAGAAATGGAGTAAAGGATAACCATAAACATTTACATATTGCGCCCATTCCGCGGAACCCCAAAAAAGTTTCGCGGTTTTTTGTGCAACCAAAAGAAATGTATGTGTTCGAACACAATTATTCGAAAACTGACAATCTGCTAAGAAAAGTCAGGTTTCGGAGACAAGGTGTAAGCAAATCAAAAGGAAAAGGCCTTGCCGACTTTACAAAGTGTAATTTCGGTGCATATTATTCATACTTTTTGGAAGAAAGTCTGTTGTTAGTCAAACAAAATGTCATAACTTTGCACTGTCAAAACAACAAAGTGTCATCCCAAACGAAATGGGTAAGTATTAATTAAAAGGTAAAAAGGTATGAAAAGAATTGAAGCAATTATCCGCAAGACGAAGTTCGAGGATGTGAAGGAAGCTTTGCTTTCATCGGACATCGACTGGTTTGAGTACCACAACGTGCATGGCATCGGCCAGAGCCGACAGGAAAGGATATACCGTGGCGTCCAGTATTCGACAGACGTGATAGAACGTGTGGCACTGACCATCGTGTGCCGCGATCCGCTGGTAGAGCCGACGGTGAAGGTCATCCTCAAGGTGGCACACACAGGGGAGGTCGGAGACGGCCGCATCTTCGTGAGCGACATGATAGACACGTGGAGCATACGCACAGGCGAACACGGCGACACCGTATTACGAGACAAAAAATAAGTAGAAAGGTAAAAAAGTAAAAGGTAAAAAGGTATGAACGAAATTGGATTATCACTCGATACCGTATGGATGCTATTGGCAGCCATG
>CAZLPO010000148.1:0-4943 GCA_964561385.1 uncultured Prevotella sp. | reverse complement strand
GACTTTTTTCAATAAAAACACAAAAAAAATCGCTCTCTTGACAAACATCAAGAGAGCGATAAGCTATACCTTATTATATATTAATCTTCCTTCGGTGCCTGACCAATCAGGTCCATGAACTCATCAAGCTTAGGCGTGATGATAATCTGCGTACGGCGATTACGCTGCTTGCCTACCTCGGTATCGTTGCTTGCGATGGGGTTGTACTCACCGCGGCCACCGGCCGTGAGACGCTTCGGGTCTACGCCATAGTCGTTCTGCAGAGCCTGAACAACAGAAGAAGCACGGAGCGTAGAGAGGTCCCAGTTGTTGCGGATGTTCTCGCGCTTGATGGGCACATTGTCGGTATTACCCTCGATCAGCACATCATAATCCTTATAATCCTTGATAATCTTGGCAATCTTCGAGAGTGTCTCAGCTGCACGGCTATTAATCTCATAAGAGCCGCTCTTGTAAAGCATATTATCGGCCAGTGAGATATAGACAACGCCCTTCAGCACCTGTACGTCAACCTCCTTCAGTTCCTCTTTCGACAGAGAACGGGTCAGGTTGTTGGAGAGCACCATGTTCAGTGAGTCGCTCTTCGACTTCACTTCCACCAGATGACGGATGTACTGATTAGACTCATTTATCTGGTCCACCAGCTTCTCAATAGACACATTGTTCTGAGAGGCGTTTGTCAGACTCTTATCGAGAGACTTCTGCAGTGACTCATAAGCCTTCTTTGATTCAGCCAGAGCACGCTTCTGAGCAGCGAGCTGCTCCTCCAGACTGGCAAGACGCGCGTTCTTGGCAGCCAAGTCCTCCTTGGCATTCTGGAGACTTGTTGTTAACGACTTATTCTCTGTCTGACAATTTGCCAACTCTTTCTTACTGGCACAGCTCGTCATCAGAAGACCAGCAGCAAGTGCCATCATTATGACCTTATTCTTCATACCTTTTTGAGTTAATAATTGATTAATCGGCTGCAAATATACACACTATCGCGGCCAAATACGTCATCTGTTCATTTGAATTAGAATTATTTAACCTCTGTTTCAACGTCGTCATTATACATTTTTTCGTACAAACGCTTTGAGATATGACAATTTTTGCGTACCTTCGCAGACAAAACCATTCTATCACCAATGAAAACAAGACACAATCTATTAATCTTGTTGCTGCTGTTTGCCCCTCTCTGGAGTCTGGCACAACAATCATCTGCACAGAAGGCTGGCGTCACCAAGGAACTGGCGGCCTCGCGCTCAGCCAATATCAGCCGCGTAAGCTACGATCTGACCTTCAACATCCCGGCAGGGACAAAGGGCAACGTCACAGGCAGTGTCATCGTCAGCTTCATGCTTGCCGAGCGGACAGACGTGGTATTAGACTTCCAAGGACGATTCTCCGGCGCATGTTTGGTCAATGAGAAAAAGTGTGTGGCAACCTACCATAACGAGCACATCACCATTCCACAGAGGATGCTGAAAACCGGCCTGAACCAGGTTGAAATGAACTTTGTCAGCCTTGACGCCGCACTCAACCGGCACCAGGACTATCTCTACACGCTGTTCGTCCCCGACCATGCCCGTTCGTGCTTCCCCTGCTTTGACCAGCCAGACCTGCGTGCGCGCTTCACCACACAGCTGAACGTTCCCGAGGGGTGGAAGACCATGATCAGCGACGGGAACCACCCCATACCAACCTATCTCTACTCCTTTGCCACAGGAAAGTTCTACGAGAAGACTGCCACGAAAAACGGCCGGCAGATGCGAGCCCTGTATATGGAGACCGACCCACAGAAGACAGCCCAGATAGACCATCTCTTCGAGGAAGCCGGCAACGCTCTGCAGTGGATGGAAAACTACACCTCACTGAAATGTCCATTTGCCGAGTACGGCATGATCATCCTGCCGGGCTACCAATTTGGAGGCATGGAACATCCTGGAGCCATACAGTTCAGCGACCGACGTCTCTTCCTCGACCAGTCCGCCTCTCAAGAAGAGAGACTGCGACGGAGCGAGCTCATTGCGCATGAGACAGCCCACCTGTGGTTCGGCGACATGGTGTCGCTGCGATGGTTTGAGGACGTCTGGGCCAAAGAGGTGTTTGCCAATTTCATGGCATCGAAGATGACACGACAACCCTTCCTTGCGCAGAGCGGGAAAGCCGAGCACTCGAAGATTGACCACGACCTTAACTTCATCAAAACCTACCAAGCCAATGCCATCGCCATTGACAGGACGACCGGCACCCACCCCATCGCCCAGCCACTGGAAAACCAAAACGAGGCGGCCATGCTCTATGACAACATCATCTATGACAAGGCGCCTGTCGTCATGCGCATGATAGAACAGATGATGGGACAGAAGAAGATGCAGGCCGGTTTACAGAAATACCTGAGGAAATACTACTTCGGCAATGCCACTTGGGGAGAACTGATTTCCATCCTTGACCAGGAGGCCCCCGAAGCGGGCATCAGGCAGATGAGTGAGACCTGGGTCAATCAGAAAGGCATGCCCTTGATTCACACCACCTATAGTGACGGCAAACTCACCGTGACACAGACAGACCCCTACAGCCGAGGACTCTGCTGGCGACAGAAGTTTGACATCCGCATCATCAACGACCTGGGACAGAGTCGCACCATCAACGTGGACATGAAGCAGCCCACCATGACCTATCCGCTGAGCGAACCGCCCAGCTACATCATACCTAACTACAACGGTAGCGGCTACGGACGTTTCACACTTGACGACTTCTACACGAAACGGTTAGCACAGCGTCTCATCGTCACCCGCAACGACCTGCAGCGATTCGCCCTGCTACTGACGCTGCACGACAACTATCTCATGGGACGCATACCACCCAGCTACTTCGGTGAACTATACAGGAATATGTTGAAGGAGAGCAACCCGCAGATTATGCAGACATGTATTGACCATATGTTCAAGATTGCCTTCGACATGCCACAACAAGAACGGCAGACACTTGAGCTGTGCATCATGGACCTTCTTCCCGAAAATCACAACAACGAGTGCCGTCGTCTCATCATCCGGAAGATGGCAGCGGGAGCCACCGCACCCGAGGTGGTGGAATACTTGTATCAGCTATGGAGCCAGCATGACGACCCGCTCTTTGACGAACATGACTACATGGAGATGGCCTACAGGCTGGCACTGATGCGTCCATACGACTGGCGACAGATCTTAGACGCCGAGCGCCAGCACCTGACGACCGAGCTACTACGCCAAGAGTTTGACTACGTCAGCCGTGCCTGCACACCCGACATCAGCGAGCAGCGCAAGCTCTTCAACGAACTGCTGTTAGCCAAGAACCGCAAAAACGAGCCATGGACCCTACACGCCATCAGCCTGTTGAATGCTGACATACGTGAGCCTCAGAGCAATGTCTATATAACATCCACGCTCAAGTCTCTGGAGTATCTGCAGGCAACGAGCGACATCTTCTTCACCAGCAACTGGCTGAAAGCCCTGCTGGCTGGTCACAAAAGCGAAGAAGCCCGCAGGCAAGTGGAGCAGTTTCTCAAAGAAGACAAAAAGCTACGTCCACAGCTGCGCAATAAAATCCTGGAGGCTTCGTGGCTACTGACAAACCATTGAAAAGAACAAGAAAAGGTTTGGCGGTGTCTGTAAAAAGTTGTACCTTTGCACGCAAATTCAAAATATAATAATTAATAAGGTATGATACGCTTCTTTCAGACTCCACAAAAGTCAGTGATTGCCACGGATGTCGATCACGTGCTCAATGAACAGGAAATCAAGGAACTAAACTGGCTCTATGGCGAGGCAACGCTATTAGAGGCCGATGCACTTGACGGTTTCTTCGTCGGACCGCGCCGCGAGATGGTAACTCCATGGTCGACCAATGCCGTTGAGATTACGCAGAATATGGGCCTCAAGGGCATCAATCGTATTGAGGAGTACTTTCCCGTCGCCGATAAGGACGCAGAGCATGACGAGATGCTGCAGCGTATGTACAATGGTCTGAACCAGGATATCTTTACGATCAACATCAAGCCGGAGCCCATCAAGTATGTGGATAATCTGGAGGAGTATAACGAGCAGGAAGGTCTGGCTTTGAGCCCAGAAGAGATAGAATACCTGCACGGACTGGAGAAGCAGAACGGTCGCCCGTTGACCGACTCTGAGATCTTCGGTTTCGCCCAGATCAACTCTGAGCACTGCCGCCATAAGATTTTCGGCGGTACGTTTATCATTGACGGCAAGGAGATGGAGTCAAGCCTTTTTGCGATGATCAAGAAGACCACACAGGAGAACCCCAACAAGATTCTTTCGGCCTATAAGGACAACGTGGCTTTTGCACAGGGTCCTGTGGTGGAGCAGTTTGCACCGAAGGACCAGAGCACCAGCGACTACTTCCAGGTAAAGGATATCGAGAGTGTGATCTCGCTGAAGGCTGAGACGCATAACTTCCCCACCACCGTAGAACCCTTCAACGGTGCTGCTACTGGTACGGGCGGTGAGATCCGCGACCGTATGGGTGGTGGCGTAGGTTCATGGCCTATCGCTGGTACAGCTGTTTATATGACTGCCTATCCCCGCTTGACTGACGATGACAAGCTGACTCGCGACTGGGAGAATATCCTGCCTGTTCGTCAGTGGCTATATCAGACACCAGAGCATATCCTGATTAAGGCTTCGAATGGTGCTTCTGACTTCGGTAACAAGTTCGGACAGCCGCTGATCTGTGGTTCTGTGCTGACCTTTGAACATCAGGAGCCCAACGATACCAAGTATGCTTACGACAAGGTTATCATGCTGGCTGGTGGTGTAGGTTATGGCACCAAGCGCGACTGTCTGAAAAAGAAACCTCAGCCTGGTAATAAGGTGGTTGTGGTTGGTGGTGATAACTACCGCATTGGACTGGGTGGTGGTTCCGTATCGTCTGTGGATACTGGCCGTTACAGCAATGGTATCGAG
>CAZLPO010000147.1:0-5040 GCA_964561385.1 uncultured Prevotella sp. | reverse complement strand
GTGGCTGTCTATCGCTCAGGCGGACGTAGTGTCACCTCCACTGGTGGCACGGGCTACCTCATCTCGTGGCGCAAGTTGGCGCAGGAGCCTGAGGGGACCACCTATAACATATACAAGCGCACAAAGGGAACAACGGCATTCACGAAGATGAACACCACGCCACTGAACGTGACGAACTACAAGCCCGTGACGCTGGCGCCGAACACAGAGTATGCGGTGACGGCTGTCAGTCCCGAGGGCGTAGAGGGGCCTATGAGCAAGCCGTTTCTCTACACCACCCAGCCGTGGCCCAACGTGTGGCTGAACATCGACTTCGACGATAAGGTGATACGTCGTGACGACTACCGTACGAAATTCTGCTGGCCCATGGATACGGATGGCGACGGCGAGTATGATGCCGTGGTCGTTGACCGCCTGTATGCCGGTGCTACCGACAGCGAGGAAGGTGGTGACAACACTTCGACCACATCGCATAAGATTCAGGCCTACCGCTTCACAGGCGAACTGCTGTGGACGGTAGACATGGGGCCCAACGTGAACATCTGCGGCGGACAGAACGATATGGTTGTGGCGTGGGACATCGACTGCGACGGGCGTTGCGAGGTCATTGTCCGCAGTAGTGACGGCACCCGCTTCTGGGACAAGCAGCAGGAGAGCTGGGGCCGGTACGTAGGTGGCAGCGACACACCCGACACCGATGGCGACGGCATCACGGACTACCGCACGCAGACGAAGCGTAACCCGCCGATGTACATCAGCATCATCGATGGTCTGACCGGCGAAGAAAAGTACCACGCCGAAGCCAACTATGCCACGCTGACCGACGGTCGTGACAGCTACGGCCGCGACAACCGCAGCAGCTACATGAGTTTCGGCTACGGTGCTATGGAGGGTCATTACGGCATTGCCTATCTCGACGGTATCCACCCCTCGCTCGTCATGGAGTGTGCCGACCGCGAGAGCGGCGGCCTGCACCACATCTATGTACTGGCCTGGTGTTTCGACTGGGGAATAAGCGTGGACGGCGGTTCCACCGTTGCCTCCAACTGGCATCACGCCTATACCTGGAGCGCCAACGACAAGCAGCCGCAATGTGCCGAGTTCCACCAGATACGCATCCTTGACGGCGATGGTGACGGCTGTGACGAGCTGTGGACGGGCAGCTACGGCGTGAACCCGGCACAGGGCAGGTTCGTCTCTACCGGCCTGGGGCATGGCGACCGTTTCATCATCAGCGACATTGATCCCGACCGTCCCGGCCTGGAGGGTTATTCCATACAACAGAGTGCCCTGCTTGGACAGTGTCTCTTCGATGCCCGCACGGCCGAGCGTATCAAGGAGTGGCATCTGCCGTCGGTCTATGACGTGGGGCGCGGTGCCTGCATGGACATCGATGCCTCGTGCAAGGGCTACGAGCTTTATAGCTTCACCGATGACTATATCTATGACTGTAAGGGCGAGAAGACGTCGCACACCCGCTCCGAGTGCGGCATCAAACAGATGTTCGAGGGTGTGTGGTGGAACGGCGACCTGCAACGCGAGGAGCTGTCGTCGCCCGGCGGCAGCAACTACGGCACCAACCTGATGGTGACGCAAGTGCTGAACAAAGCCCGACTGGTAGAGTTCTCGCAGGAGAGCAACTGGGCTACGCACGCCGCCAACGGCACACGTCCCGCCTTCATGGGAGACATCATGGGCGACTGGCGCGAAGAGGTGATTCTGGCCAAGCAGAACGACGGCAGCAGTACCGGACTCGTGGGTTACACCACGGCTATGCCCAGCGACTACAGCATCTACTGTCTGCAGCAGGACCCGCACTACCGCGGCGACTGTACCACACGTGGCTACTACCAACACCCCAACACGGGCTTCTATCTGGGTGGCGACATGCCGCTACCGCCACTGCCGCCGGTGTTCAAGGCCGACGTGCGCAACCAGATGGCCAGCGGCAAGAGTGTGCTGTTCGATCTGCAGGGCGACAACCATGAACCAATCGCCGTGAACCATGAACCAACAACGCTCTACCTGATGAATCCCCAGGGCCACGACTACGTGTTCGCTGGCAAGGGAACCACGGGCAGCGGACAACTCATCAAGTCGATGCAGGGAACAGCCACGTTCAACTGCGACCTGGGCCATACAGGACTGAACCTCATCAGCGAGGGTGTGCTCTGCGTCAATGGTGAGATAGCCGGACCTGTGGAATTGCGTGCACGTGGTACTTTAAGCGGTAATGCCATCCTTCAGGATACAATCACTTTCGAGGGTGCTTTGAACTATGAGGGTTGCCGACTCGCGCCTGGACAGATGGTGTCGAAAAAGAGCATGACGCTACCAGGCAATGTCTATTTGGAATTCGGTACACGTGGCACGGATTATCTCTCGGTAGAGGGTGACCTTACCTTTAAGGGCACAAACTATATAACAATCAGTTTTAATGACAAGGGTGCCGGTGAATGTGTGTTAGCCCAGTGTAGTGGGAACCTGACCTGCGACGTGACAAAGCTGAAAGTGCGTGGACTGGAAGGCGTCAACTACGACCTCACGGTTCGTGATAACAAGTACCTTGTCTTGGTACTCAATGAGACTCGTGCTCCCCAGGAAAATGTTGTATGGACAGGCGCTGAGAGCAAGTTGTGGGACTACAAAGCCAAAAACTTCAGTGTGGGCGGAAGCTCAGCTTCCACAACCCCCACCGCCTTCGTTGCCGGCGATCAGGTCGTCTTTAATGCGCAGGCACAACAGAAGACCATTACCGTCAACGAGATGATGGTCACCAATGGTGCCTTCTTCGACAGCGGAACCTACACCCTCAGCGGCGAAGGCGCACTCAGCGGCGAGGGTAGCCTGATCATTAACAAGGATGCCAACGTAACGCTGAACATGAAATACAGCGACTATACGGGTAAGACCATCGTGAATGGCGGCACACTTACCGTTCCCAACTTCTATGACGGCGGGCAGAAAAGTGCGCTCGGCAGTTCCTCTGCCGAGAAAGGCAACCTGCAGCTGAACGGCGGTACGCTGGTGCTTTCGAAGGACAACATGGGTACTGACCGCCAGTTGACCCTTACCGACACCGCGACCATCCGTATCACGCAGCAAAACAGCTCGCTCTCGCTGAAGGGACAGGTCAGCGGAACGGGCTACCTGGTGAAGGACGGTGCAGGTCAGCTCAACTTCTCCTATGGCGGTACGAACGGCTTTGCGGGACTCATCGTGAAGAAAGGCATCGTAGCCCAAGGTGCCTGGAACGCCACGTTCGGCCGTAGTGGCTCGCCCATGCTGCTCTGTGGCGGCGAGGTGCACCAGATAGACGTGAACAGCACGTCCACCGTACCCACGTTTAACCATGTCGTCACCATACAGGAAGGTACCGCCAACAAGATTGTCGGTTCTTCTCGTGGTAAGATCAATGGAAGTGTAAAGGGCAAGGGAAGTCTTACGCTCGTATCGAAATATGTGCGCTGTGACATCGGCCTCGACTTCAAGGACTATGAGGGCACCCTGACCGCCTCGGGCAGTCAGTGGCGCTTGATGACAAATGTCACAGACATGTCGCGGGCTACGCTGAACGTGGATGCAGCCACAAATATTGCCCACTACGGCAGCGGCAACGGCAGCCAGCAGGCCGCCACGCTGAAGATCGGGGCGATAGCAGGTACGGCTGCCGACGGCGTGCTGGAAGGCCAGACCACCTATCAGATAGGCTATCTGAACAAGGACATGACGTTTGCAGGACTCCTTAAGGGTAAAGCCGTTACGAAGGAAGGAACAGGCCGGTTGACGCTAAAAACGGTGGGTAGCACGTCGCCCATCACGGTCAACGGCGGCACGCTGGAGTTGAGTAACGCCTCGACCACGGCCATCACTACTGGACAGATAATCGTTAACTCAAAAGGAACTATCACCGGTAGCGGCGCCCTTCAGAATCTGACGCTTAAACAGGGCGCCACAACCCTCTGCCAGCTGAAAGCCGTTGGCAATACGTGTCTCACTGTGCAGGGAAACCTCAAGCATGACGGGGATACCATCCTCGTCTCTGTTCCCACCACCCGGAAGCTGCAGGTTGGTGACGAGATCACGGTCTATAAGGTCAGTGGACAGCATACGGGAACCTTCGTAGTGAAAGTTGACGACGGTGACGGCATAGACTATGAGCTGGATGCGTCGATGCTGCTTACCGACGGTATACTGCGCGTCACGGCCATCACCGATGATATGACTAACGGCGTTGGCGCTTCGCTAATGAATAATGAAAAGAGGAAAGAGGAGAGAGGAGAGAGGAGAGAGAATTGTGTGTACGACCTACAGGGGCGTAGAGTGAGTGCAAATTCTTCACTCTTCACTCTTCACTCTTCACTTAAGAAGGGCCTTTACATCATTGACAGGCGTAAAGTTGTTGTGAAATAATGACAAAAGCAAAAAGGCTGTGGCCTAAAACCAACACCGTCAGACCAAGAATGGTCTGACGGTGTTGGTTATGAACACTAAGGGTTACTTCTGTTCGATGATTTTCGCCCCCTCTTCCACGGCCTGCATGTTCAAGGGAATGAGACCGTGATGGCGCTCTGGCAGCGTCTTGTAGAGGGCCTTCTCCACGCCCTTCGTGCTGACGACAGGAGCCACCTTCAGCAGACCGCCAAGGATAATCATATTGAAGACCTTGCTGTTCTTCAGCTCTGCAGCCTTGTCCATGGCGTTGATCTCGTAGACCGTGATGTCCTTACGTGTCGGCTTGTTGATGATGCCGAAGCCATCGTAGATCAGGATGCCGCCGGGCTTGATCTTCGGTTCGAACTTCTCGAGTGAGGGCTGGTTGAGCACCACGGCGATGTCGTACTTAGAGAGGATGGGCGATGAGATGCGCTCGTCGCTGACGATGACGGTCACGTTGGCTGTACCGCCACGCTGCTCAGGACCATAGGCCGGCATCCACGTCACCTCCTTGTCCTCCATCAGTCCACTATAGGCCAGAATCTTACCCATCGAGAGCACGCCCTGACCTCCGAAACCTGAAATTATTATCTCTTTCTTCAT